>URKX01000027.1 GCA_900548545.1 uncultured Oscillospiraceae bacterium | reverse complement strand
AGCGGCTTTCCCCTCTGCCAGATACCCGCTGGGATCGGAGGTGAAGTAACCGGCGTAAGCCGTCAAGCACTGTCCTGCCCCTTCTTCCCAGTTGCTCACACCAATTTTACCATTAACATTTCCTCCCAAAATTGAAATGTTCCCATGGTCATCTGGACCATCATCTGTACCATCAGAATCATCGCCGCCAAATACATAAATAGCCATGCTAGAGTTATTAGAGGGGTTCGCAGAAAAAGTACCGCTTTGAATAATAATATTAGAGGCTTCATCTCCCCAAACAGCATGATACTTCTTTTCAGTGGCATCTGCAATAACGTCGACAAGGGTTACTGTTGCAACATAGACGTTAATTCCACCCTTTACTTCCACATTCTCGATGGTAATATCAGTGGCGTTTGAACCATTTCCTATGAACAAAGGATAATCCGCATTACTCGTTATTACACCATTTTGGATAGTGGCACCTTTGCCTTGAAATATAGCTTCCATAAACGGGACGGTCAGCGTTTTACCATTAAGGTCTAAGATGCAATTATCAGGCAAATTATACTCGTTTTGAGCCCCATCTAAATCAGGTGCAGTGTAATCTTTGAGTAGCACAATGTGGGCTCCACTTGCTGCTGATTCGATAGCATCCCGCAAAGATTCGTAAAAATTATCCCCCACCTGCGCCACAGCGTTTTCGGCAGACAGGGCTTGTACGACATACTTCTCCCCATTTTGCACCACAGTATAGCCATCGGCTACAAAGTTAGCAACAGGGTTCTCTGTTTTACTCTGGGACGGATCATAATTCACAAACGTGCCGCCAGTGACAATAATCCGGTCTGGGTTGTCTTCCTCCGGCTTTGCGGCATTATAATCGATCAGGTTGAGGTGCCAATACGTATCATTGTATAAAACATCTGCCGAATAAGTTCCACCCGCAATCGTAGCAGTAGCAACCGTATTGGGGTCTTTTTGGCCCACCTGGACACAAGTCATTACCGCATGGAAATCACCGTTTTCAATGGTCAAATTTGCATTGCCCTGAACACGGAAAATATAGCCATACTCGTTGTAACTACTATGATAGTACTCATTTGTGTAATCGAACGAGCCATTACCCGTTACAGTCACACTGGCAGTACCAGCAATATCAATAATACCAAGTGCTTCGTTCGATTTGCTCGGTACATAGGATACCGTCTGCCCGTTCATATCAAGGACAATTTTCCCATCATCAATTTTTGCCGGCTCTCCGATGGTAGTTTTCCTAAGCACTACAACTGTATTTCCATCCACCGCCGCATTAAGCGCTTCGGCCAACGTATCGTAGTGGGTGGTGCCAATAGCAGCGGCGTGCTGGCAGCTGTCCCCGCCTTGGCAGTTTTCTACTTTCTCTGCGCTGGCTGCCAATGGCACCATGCCTACAACCAAGCACAGGGCCAGCAGCAAAGATAAAAATTTTTTCATGCGTGTTCCTCCTTATCAATTGGTGCTATTTACTTCTCTGGTTTTCCCAGAGCATTAGCCTGAAAACACGGCTACAAAAAGCTTTCTGCCGGCAGCATTTGCGCTCCCATGAAAGCATTTTGTTCTGTTGTGAAACACAACAGAACAAGGGGTATACCCCTTGTTGGAACTGAATTCTATTTGGGTAATATTATATCACACCATTGCCGTTTTGTCATCATACCCTTATGAGTGATTTAATTAAAACTTTTTCCTTAAAACTTGAGGCAATTCAACATTTTGCTCATATTCTTGACGGTGCCGAAAACCTCTACCGGTCATCATGATACTGCGGATCAACGCTTCTAATCTTTCCCCCCATCTCTCCGTAAAATCACGAGGGGATCTCAGTCGCGCTGGCCAGCCGCTTCTTCCCCTACGCCAGGGAAGACATCCTGAACCTGGTAAACCAGGAAATATGCTGCAACTTCACGCATATTCTAATGACGGACGGTTTGGTCTGGATTCCAATACAATGCCCCTTTTCGGGGCATCCAGGGGGATGCAACGATGGATTCTCTGCATTTACAGGAAGAATATACCGACATCAAGTTAATCAAACACCGGGTAGAGCACTTGACCCTCCCCCCTGCCCAAGGCGCTGACCGTGACCGGCTGGTGGAGGAGCTGGCCCATGTGCTGAAGCCAGGGAACAAGATTTAAGCTTGACTGCCAGCAAATTTTCAGAAAGGAGGTGTCAAACGTGTTGGCTCTCTATGCCCGCAAGTCGGTGGAACGGGAAAACAGCATCAGCTGTGAAACTCAGATTGAATATTGCAAAATGATGATCCGCCCCGAAGAGCGGGGGGAAAAGGTGGTCACCTTCATCGACAACGGCTTCTCCGGTGGAAATGTGAACCGGGATGGCTTCCAGAAGATGATGCGGTTGGTTCGCCAAGGTAAGGTCCGCAAGGTAATTGTGTATAAGCTGGACCGTATAAGCCGCTCCCTCTCCGATTTCATGAACATCTTGCAGGAGTTTAAAGAGCACAAAGTGGAGTTTGTGTCCTCCCAGGAAGCGTTTGACACCTCCTCCCCTTATGGGGATCTGATCGTTAAAATCCTGATGGTCTTCGCCGAGTTCGAGCGTACATCCATCATCAACCGTGTCTCTCAAGCCTATCTCCACAGAAGCGAGATGGGTTTTTACATGGGAGGACGCAGGCCCTATGGCTTCCAGCTGGTGCCAACGGTCATTCACAACATCAGGACCAAGAAGCTAGACCCTATCCCCTCTGAGGCAGAGCAGGTGCGGTACCTCTTTGAGGTGTACGCCCAGGAAACAGTATCCCTGCGCAGGCTGGCAGACATCTTGGATGCCGAAGGGAAACAGCCTTTGAATGGCAGCCGCTGGACTACAGCGAAGCTTTCCACCCTGCTGAAAAATCCCATCTATGTGAAAGCCGACTCCAACGTGTACGACTATTACGGCCGGCATGGGACGGAAATCGTCACAGATGTCACCCAATTCACGGGAGAGTACGGCGCCCAGCTCTATGGCCACACCAAGCACCGATCCGATAATCCGGATTGGTCGGATATGCGGCTGGTCTTGCTGAGACACCCTGGTATCGTAGATTCCCACATCTGGCTCAAATGCCAGCACAAGCTGGAAAAGAACCGTCAGATCAGCAAAAGCTACAGCAACCCCACCAGCTGGCTGGCAGGCAAAGTGGTGTGTGAACCATGCGGCCGCTCCATGACCACCATCAAAGGGAATGCCAACCAGAAAGGCCAGGTGCGGCGGTATTTCAACTGCACTGGCAAATCCCAGAGGGTATGTGCTGGCCCCAAGGTGACCATCTACGCGGAAGATCTGGAAAATATGGTCTACCAGTGTATTGCTGAGAAACTGTCAGGGCTGAATGAAACGAGATACCGCTCCCACAAGAATAGCAGCAGTGAGCTCAATGGCCTGAGGCTGAAGGTCAAAGCCGTTGAGCAGGCAGAAAAACAGCTTATGGATTCCATACTGTCCGGGGGGTTCCATGAGGATCTCCTGGCTATCGCCAACAAAAAAGCCACCCAACTCAAACAGGAGCGTCTGGCGCTATGCCAACAGATGGAAAAACTCCAAAGTGATGAGGAGAAAACAGGGGCTGTCATCAATTTGGCAAAATCCTGGAAAACCGCCGATTACCAGCGAAAGAAGGCGGTTGCAATGATTCTGATACATAAAATCCTCATCAGCGAGGATGGGGACGCGAAGATCATTTGGAATGTTTGAGGGGAAAACCTCCAAGGCAGCTATGCCCTGGAGGTTGTTTCTTTCCCGCGGGATGATTCGAAAATCCAGCTTTTCCTTGGCTGACTGCGCCCTGGAGATTATAATGCGGAGTGTTATCGGGAAGGAAAGATCTGCGCTTGAAACCGCACTATCTATGAAAAATCCCCTGTGGGCAGCAGCCTACAGGGGATCATTTTTGCTTAAATGAGTATGGTTCGCTTCTCCGAACCGCTGGAAGTGGACGATCTCCCGCTCCCGCAGAAATTTAATGGGGTCCCTCACATCTGGATCATCGGTGAAGCGGAGGATATTATCATAGGTCATGCGCGCTTTCTGTTCGGCGCCCATGTCCTCATGAAGGTCCGCGAGGGTGTCGCCGGTGACGGAAAATGTGTTGGCGTTAAAGGGAGTGCCGGAAGCTGCCATGGGATAGACGCCTGCCGTGTGATCCACAAAATAATCGTCGAACCCGGCTGCTTTGATCTGTTCCGGGGTCATATTCCGGGTCAGCTGGTAAACAATGGTGCCCACCATTTCCAGGTGGGAGAGTTCTTCTGTCCCAATATCGGTGAGGATCGCTTTCAGCTCCGGGGTGGGCATGGCGTACCGTTGGCTCAAATACCGCAGCGACGCCCCGATCTCCCCATGGGGACCGCCGTACTGGCTGATGATCATTTTTGCCAGGCGGGGGTTGGTGTTCTTGATGCGGATGGGGTACTGCAACCGTTTTTCATAGAGAAACATTTAATTCCCCTCCTTTTCCCAGGGCCAAGGGTCGCTGACCCATTCCCAACGGCTGGTGTTCTGGGACGTTTCCCCCAGAGGGCCAAACTTTTCCTCAAACTCTTTTTTCAGCTTGGCTGCCCGGGCGGAGTACTCCTCCAGCCTGCGAGCAGCCTCTTTGTTGTTGGGGTGGGTGTCCAGGAACAGATGGAGTTCCCAGCAGGCGAACCGGGCAGCGTCATAGCGCTTGCGCATCATTTGTTCTTCACTCATCGCGGCTCCCCCCTCCTGCCGTAAAACGGCTTATCCAAAACCGGGAACAGCGTACCGGCGTCCAACGCCCGGTCGATATCGTGCAGGTTTGCGTTCCACTGCTGATAGGGCACATAGGCCATAGCGGGAACCGGGTCTTTGGGCAGCGGACTCAGGCCGTCGTACAGGCCGCAGGACATCCCAGTCATTTCTTCTGCCAAGTCGATTACCCCTTTCCATTTCTTTTTTTCAGGGACGGTCTTGTCCCCTTGGTACAGGATATGCGGCTTGGGACAAAGGGTGCGCCCACCTTAAAAAACAAAAGAAAAAGCCGGCCCGGTTGGGCCAGCCTTTCTCAGAAAACTCATTACATTGCGTTGATATCCTCGGGGCACAAAATATCGAACCCGTTGGCGTGGAGGGCTTCCGCGGCCTTCTGGCCGTTGTCTACCCGGATGATGACAAACGCCTTGCCATTGTCCCGGCTGATGAACGCGTACATATACTCCACATCAAAGCCCTCGTCGGAAAGCAGCCGCACGGCTTTTGAGAAAGCGCCGGGCTTGTCGTAGATCCCCACGGCGATTACCTTGGTGAGAGTGACCGTCATACCATGGGCCTTCAAGGCTTCCACGGCCTCCTTGGGTTTGTCCACAATCACGCGGAGGATGCCAAAATCCCGGGTATCCGCCACGGAGATGGCGCGGATATCGATCTGGGCATCGGCCAGCACCTCGGTGACCTCCGCCATACGGCCGGGTTTGTTTTCAATGAATACGGAAAGCTGCTGGATCTGCATACAGTCACGTCCTCTCCTGAAGATAGGCCCCAGAGGGGCTGTAGTTTCTGGTCTTATTATAACAGAGAGAAGTTTTTTTGGCAAGAAGGGCAACTTGGCACAACGGGGTTTTCCAAAACTTTTTGCCCCCTTCCCCAGCGCCCGTCACATCATCCGCTTGTCGATGACACGCTTTGCCTTGCCCTCGCTGCGCTCGATGGACTTGGGCTCCAAAAGGGTGATCTTGGCAGCGATATTCAAGGTGGAGTGCAGGGCGTTTGCAATGGTGTGCTCCACCTGCTCCAAGCTGCGCACGGTATCGGCGAACATAGTTTCGTTCATCTCCACCTGAACTTCCAGGACGTCCAGGTTGTTCTTCCGGTCTACGATCATCCGGTAATTGGGATCCATACCCAAATCCAGCAGCACGCTCTCGATCTGGGAGGGGAACACGTTGATACCGCGGATAATAAGCATATCGTCGGTGCGGCCCTTGGGCTTGTTCATCCGCACGGTGGTGCGGCCACAAGCGCAGGGTTCATGGGTCAGGGAACAAATGTCCCGGGTGCGGTAACGGATAAGGGGAAGCGCCTCTTTGCCGATGCAGGTGAACACCAGCTCCCCTTCTTCCCCATCTGGCAGCTGCTCGCCGGTGACAGGGTCGATGATCTCGGGATAGAAGAAGTCCTCTTGGACGTGCATCCCCTTTTGCTCCTGGCACTCGCAGGCAACGCCAGGACCGGCGATCTCCGACAGGCCGTAGATGTCATAGGCTTTGATGGCCAGGGCTTTTTCGATCTCCCGGCGCATCTCTTCAGTCCAAGGCTCGGCGCCGAAAATGCCGATGCGCACCCGCAGGCTGTTGGGGTCGATACCCTTGTCCCGGACTGTTTCCCCGATATACATGGCATAAGAGGGGGTGCAGCACAGGATGTCCGAACCGTAATCCTGGAGGATCTGCACCTGGCGGTTGGTGTTGCCCGAAGACACTGGAATGACCGTGGCGCCCAGCTTTTCCGCGCCGTCGTGGAGGCCCAGGCCGCCGGTGAACAGGCCATAGCCATAGCTCACATGGACAAAGTCCTCATGGGTGCCGCCGGTGCCCACAATAGCGCGGGCGGCGCTGCGGGCCCAAATGTCCAAGTCATGCTGGGTATAGGCCACCACCGTCTGCTTGCCAGTGGTGCCGGAGGAAGCATGGACCCGGGCCAGGTCATCCCGGGGGACAGCAATCAGGCCAAAGGGGTAGGTATCCCGCAAGTCCTGCTTGGTGGTAAAGGGCAGCTTGGTCAAATCGTCGATGGACTGGATGTCCTCAGGCTTGAGGCCGATCTCGTCGAACCGCTTTTTGTACAGGGGCACATTTTCATAGCAGCGCTTGACCATGTCCCGCAGCCGCTGGGACTGGATCTCCCGCAGGGTTTCCCGGGAGGCGCATTCGATTTCCGGCTCGTAATAGTTTGGCATGGGTCGTCGATCCTTTCTCTGTGGTGGGTTAACCGGGTTTCCCCGGGAAAATACTTCTAAAAGCTCAGGCGTTCCAGCCCAGCTCGAAGGCTTTCTGGTTCATCTCCAGGAACTTCTGGGGCACACAGCGCTCCACGGCGGAGAGCCAGCTCTCCTTTTCCCCGCCCAGGCGGCGGGCCATGGCGCCGATGAGCACCACGTTGACAGCCTTCTGGGAGCCGGCCTCTTCCGCCAGCTTCAAGGCGTCCACTGCCAGGACGTCCACACCCTTTTCCCCCATTTCAGAGAGCAGGCCCTGGGGGTATTCCTTTTCCCCTGTGACCACGGGCATAGGATCGATCTGCTGGGTGCTGGTGACCACAGTGCCGCCCTCTTTCAAATAGGGCAGGAACCGGGCCGCTTCCAGCTGCTCAAAGGACAGGAGGATATCCGCCTCTCCCGTTTCGATAATGGGGGAATACACCTTGTCCCCATAGCGGACGTAGGTCACCACGGACCCGCCCCGCTGGCTCATGCCATGGACCTCGCTGACCTTCACGTCGTAGCCCTGGCTCATCATGGCGTCGCCCAAAATACGGCTGGCAAGCAGGGTGCCCTGCCCGCCCACGCCGACGATCATTACACTTTTATTCATAAAGACCACCTTTTGCTTCGTCTAAATTCGCTGTTTTCACACCCAAAGAGGCTGGCCTCAGCCAATGGCACCCTTGGGGCACAGGGCCTTGCACACGCCACAGCCAACACATTGGGTGCCATCGATGACCGCTTTCCCGTTCCGGTAGCTGATGGCCGGGCAGCCGATGCCCAAGCAGGCCTTGCAGCCAATGCACTTGTCCTGGTCTACAGAGAGAGGCGGGTTGTGCTTGACATACTTCAGCAGGGCGCAGGGCCGGCGGCTGATGATGACGGAAGGCTCTTCCGCGGCCAGCTCTTCCTTTAGGACCCGGGTGACTTCCTTCAGGTCGTAGGGATCCACCACGGACACCCGGTTGATGCCGATGGCGTGGCACAGGGCTTCCAGATCCACGGCAGTGGCAGGCTCGCCCTTGATGTTGTAACCGGTGGTGGGGTTCTGCTGGTGGCCGGTCATGCCGGTGATGGAGTTATCCAGCACGATGACCACGGAGTTGGAGCGGTTGTAGGCAATGTCGATAAGGCTGGTAATGCCGGAATGGGCAAAGGTGGAGTCGCCAATGACAGCCACGGACTTTTTCTCCGCCTCTTCCCCGCGGGCCTTATTGTAGCCGTGGAGGGCCGACACGGAAGCGCCCATACAGATGCAGGCGTCCATGGCGCCCAGAGGTGCGGAAGCACCCAAGGTGTAGCAGCCGATATCGCCGCTGACGTAGACCTTTTCCCGCTTCAGGGCGTAGAACACGCCGCGGTGGGGGCAGCCGCAGCACATGACGGGAGGCCGCACAGGGATCTCAGCCTCCAGGGACAGGCTGTTGGCCTCTTCCCCAGTGAGCAGCTTTTTCACGATCTTCTGGGAGAACTCCCCGCACCGGGGGAACAAGTCCTTGCCGGTGACTTCCACACCGATGGACTTGCAGTGGTCCTCAATAAACGTATCCAGCTCTTCCACCACGTAGACCTTCTCGCACTTGGCGGCAAAGTCCTGGATCAGCTTCACAGGCAGGGGCCACACCAGGCCCAGCTTTAAGTAGTTGACGCTGTCCCCCATGGCCTCTTTTACGTACTGATAGGGGGTACCGGAGGTGATGACGCCCACTTTTGCACCGTTGTCCTCCACCTTGTTCAAAGAGGTGGTTTCCGCATAGGCGATCAGGGTCTGGGTACGGGCTTCCACCTTCTCGTGCTTGGGCTTTGCAAAGGCGGGGAGCATCACGTTTTTGGAGGGATCCTTTTGATACTCCTTCAAGGGCAGCTCTTTGCGCTCACCAAGCTCCACGATGCTGCGGGAATGGGCGATGCGGGTTGTCAGCCGCAGGATCACCGGGGTGTCGAACTGCTCGGAAAGCTCATAGGCCAGCTTGGTGAACTCTTTACATTCCTTGGAATCCGCGGGCTCCAGCATGGGCACCTTGGCCGCCCGGGCGTAGTTGCGGGAATCCTGCTCGTTCTGGGAGGAGTGCATCCCAGGGTCGTCCGCTACGGCCAACACCATACCGCCGTTTACGCCGATATAGCTCATGGTGAACAGGGGGTCGGCTGCCACATTCAGGCCCACGTGCTTCATGGCGCAGAAGGACCGCGCGCCGCCGATGGAAGCGCCGCAGGCCGTTTCCGTGGCCACCTTTTCGTTGGGGGCCCACTCGCAGTAGATCTCCGGGTATTTCACAGCGGACTCGGTGATCTCGGTGCTGGGGGTGCCGGGATAGGCGGAAACCACCCGCACACCGGCCTCATACAGGCCACGGGCCACGGCCTCGTTGCCCAGGTACAATTCTTTCATGTCGATCTTCCTTCCTCTTATTCTTCCGCGGGCTGGTTCCGCAGATCCAGCACCCGCTTTGCCTTGCCCTGGAAGCGCTCCAAGCTCTTGGGGGAAACCAAGGTGACTTTGGTTTCCAGGCCCAGCACGCTCTTCAGGCGGTCATGTATCTTCTTTTGCAGGGATTGCAGTTCGCCGAAGCTTTCCAAAAGGGAGGCATCCACAAGCTCCACTTTCACTTCCAGGGTGTCCAGGAAGTTCTTCTTGCGCACCACCAGCTGGTAGTGGGGGCCCACGTTCTCCATCCCCACCAGCACGCTCTCGATCTGGGAGGGGAACACATTGACGCCCTTGATGATGAGCATATCATCCGTGCGGCCCATCACCTTATCCATGCGCACATGGGTGCGGCCGCAGGCGCAGGGCTCGTAATTCAGGCGGGTGATGTCCTTGGTGCGGTAACGCAGCACAGGCATCCCTTTTCGGGTAAGGGTGGTGACCACCAGCTCGCCCACTTCCCCGGCCGCCTTCTGCTCCAAGGTGTCCTGATCGATGATCTCCGGCAGGAAGGCGTCCTCGGCAAAATGCAGGCCGCAGCGCAGGTGGCACTCGCCGGACACGCCCGGGCCGGTGAGCTCCGTCATGCCATAGTTGTCGGTGACAGTGACCCCTAAGGTTTCCTCAATGCGCTCCCGCATTTCCTCGGTGCAGCCCTCGCTGCCCAGGATGCCGTACTTCAGGCTGGCGTAGGCTTCTTTGGGGTAGGGGCTCTCCCTGACCAGCTCGCCCAGATACAGGGCGTAGCTGGGAGTGGCCACCAGGCCGGTGACGCCGAAGTCCCGCATCATCATCAGCTGCTTTTCCGAGTTGCCGGAAGAGGCCGGGATGACGGTGGCGCCCACTTTTTCCAAGCCAAAGTGCAGGCCCAGGGCACCGGTGAACAGGCCATAGCCAAAGGAGATCTGGATGATGTCGTCCGCGGTGACCCCAGAGGCTGTAACGATACGGGCCACAAAGTCGGACCAGTTTTCAATGTCCTCCCGGGTATAGGCGCCCACGGTGGGCTTGCCCGTGGTGCCCGAAGAGGCGTGGATGCGCACGATGTCCTTCATGGGCACCGCCAGCATCCCAAAGGGGTAGTTGTCCCGGATGTCGTTTTTGGTGGTAAAGGGAATGTACTGGATATCCGACAGGGCCTTAATCTTGTCCCCGCTGGTGATGCCCGCCTGCCCCAGCCGCTCATGATAGAAGGGGACATTGTTGTAGCAATAGTCCACCATCCACTTCAGCCGCCTCAGTTGCAGGGCCTCGATATCCGCCCGTTTCATGGTTTCGATGTCTTTTTGGAAAAACCTGGGTTCCATCTGCTTTGCAAACCTTCTTTCCCGGGATCGCATTTTTACCCCCGGTATTGTGCTTTAGTAACCTGGCGCTTTAAATCAAAAAAGCAACCTTTGTTTATTTTACCGTAAATCCCTTTAGTTTGCAACTGTTTTTCGACAGGCCTCCATTTTTTCTGCCAGCCAGGGCAGATGGCACTCAAATTTGGGGCCAAACCGGTAGTCGGCGCTCTTTTCAAAGGTGGTTTCGATGGTGCGCCAGGTAAATTCCGTGGCGATTTCACAAGATCCCGTTAAAGAGCCCCCATTCAAAAGCCCCCCCAGCAGCGCCGAGGCAAACAGGTCCCCGGTGCCGTGGTAAAACCCCTCGATGCGGTCGGTGAGGTAGAGCTCCGCCTCCCCTGTGCGGGCATCGTAACAGGCGGTACCCAGGCTTCCCTCGTTGAGCCATACCCCGGTGAGCACGGCCATCTTCGGCCCCAGGGCGCACAGCTGGCGCAAAATCCCCCGGATCTCCTCCCGGGTGTAGGGACCCGGGTTGTAAGGGCGCCCCAACAGGTGGCAGGCCTCGGTCATGTTGGGCACCACAATGTCCGCCTTTTGACACAGGCGGGCCATGCCATCGGCCATCTCCTGGGTGTAGGTGCGGTAGAGCTTGCCCCCATCCCCCATCACCGGGTCCACCATGATCAGGGTGTCCTCCCCTTTGAACCAATCGAACACCTGCTCCACTAGGCCGATCTGGCCTGCGCTGCCCAAAAAGCCGCTATAGAGCGACTGGAACCTGGCGCCCACCTTTCTCCAATGCTCCGCCATGGGCAGCAGGTCATCGGTCAGGTCCCGGTAGGTGTAGCCTTCAAAACCGCCGGTGTGGGTGGAGAGCACAGCGGTGGGCATCACGCTGGTTTCCACCCCGCAGCAGGAGAGCACCGGCAGGGCCACGGTCAGCGAACACTTGCCCACCCCGGAGATATCGTGGATGGCAAGGCAGCTCATCTCTTTATAGATCATAGGATCACGCCTTTTCTGTAGGTTTCACGTTCTTGGCTTTCCACTATAGAGAAAGTTATACGCAACAAGTGTAGTACAGCGAGAGCGGAATGTCAAACAGAATTGCCTTGCACCGCCGGAAGGCCAGGCAAACTGCACAAAGGGCGTCGGGAATCTTTGGCATCCTTTCCGTGGGCTTCCCCGCAACCAAAGCCCCCTTTGTGGTATTCTTATAGGTGAAAAGAGCCGTGGATCCGCCACAGCTCCCCTTACTTATAGAAAAGGAGGTTGGATGGTATGAAAAAGACCGTAAAACAAGCCTTGTGCAGTGTGCTTTCTGCGTTGCTGTTAGTTTTTCCCCTGCCTGCTGGTGCGGTACAAGCCTGGGAAAATCCCTTTGGGGACGTGGCTGACACAGATTGGTACTACCAGCACGTGTTTTGGGCATCGGAGTCCGGGGTGATGAACGGCACCTCAGACACCGCTTTCGATCCGGACGCCCCCATGACCCGGGCCATGTTCGTCACCACCCTGTTCAACTGGGAGCAGGTTGAGGACTTAAACTACCGGGGCAGCCGCTTCCAGGACGTGGACGCTGAGGCCTGGTACGCCGCGCCCATCGAGTGGGCAGCCTCTTACGGGATCGTCAGCGGCACGGGGCAGGGAGAGTTCACCTTCACCACCCCCACTTTAGACACTTTCTCCCCCGCCGCCCCCCTCACCCGCCAGGACGCGGTGGTGATCCTGCACCACTACACCTCCCAATACATCACCACAGTGCAGCCCTTCCCCTGGGAGGACGTGGAGAAGTTCCCCGACAGCGGAGAGGCTTCCGGCTACGCCAAGGAGGCCCTGGCCTGGGCGGTGGGGCTGGGGCTCCTCAACGGCAGCGACGGGAAGCTGTTGCCCCAAGGCACCCTGACCCGGGCCCAGGCAGCGGCGCTGCTCCACAACTTTTTTGGCCGGCTGGCCCAGGCGCCCCAAGTGCCCTCGGCTTATGTGGAGGCGCGCCCCGACGCCTGGTACCTTCTCGGCGACCAAACCTATCACTACCGCATCCCGGAGATCGTCTTGGAAGGGGTGGACGCCACCGAAGTGAACCAAGCCATCCAGGAACTGTACGGAGACGCCTACGAACAGGCCATTGACACCCTGGACCAGGGGCATCCCCCCGCCACCTGTGAGATCGGCTACTACTGGAATGTGTATGGGGACATTCTCTCCCTGGTGACCTATGAGGAGGGCAATAGCAATTTTACCCGCTACACCGTGTGGAACCTGGACAGGAACACCGGGGAGCTGTTGGACAGCGCGGCTTTGCTCCAGCGCTCCGGCCACACCCTGGAGGAGTATGACCTGGCTGCCAAAGAAACGCTGAACAACGCCTTCATCCAGCTGATGGAGGGACGGGGCTATACCACCCCGGAGATGCTGGGACAGATGAGCGTCTTCCGGATGCAGACCCTTTACCCGGCAAACCGAGGGCTTGAGGACTGGGAAACACCGGCAGGTGACCCCTTCTACAGTGAAGCCAAGTCCATGAAAGGCACCCAGCTGTTTGTGGACAACAGCGGCCAGCTGTGGATGGTGGGGCTGATCTGGCACGATGTGGGTTCCGGGCGGCGGTATGTGCCGCTGCCATTGGGGCTTAGCTGGAAATGAGTTTCCAGACAAGGGGAATCTAAAAGAACGTAGAGAACGGGGTCTGCTGCGGCTGCAGCGGGCCCTTTCTGTGTTCCCAGCAGCAGGCCCCCCGGTTGGGAAACCCCCAGGTTTCTGAAAAATGGCCAGCGGCAAACCGCCGCTTTTTCTTTTTCCTGAGAACATTGCTGTTTACAAACCCTTGCAAAAATGGTAAACTATTTAGTAATTATCGGCATTTTGGTTTCTTTGCCGGAAAGGGAGGCGGGGCGCTATGAAAGGGTATAACGACAAAGGCAGAAGGCTGTTTGTCCGCATCACAGCCACCGTGCTGGCAGTGCTGATGGTGGCCACGGTGTTTTCCGTGCTGTTTTTCCGCTAGGGGCTGCACCCCAGGCCATTCGGGCAGCTGGCTTTTGGAAATCTCCAGCCATGCCGCCCGATGGGAAGCTTTTCGCGGGATTCTGCCTCGCAGGGGCTGCACCCCGGGTGGTCCTGGAAGGCGTCCGATCCTATTTTGTGTTTTGTGAATGCTAGGCGCTCAAACTCTGGGCGTCAAATGGAGGGTTTTTAAATTGAGCAACAAAGGGAAGTATTATCTGACGACAGCCATTGCTTACACGTCTGGCAAGCCCCACATCGGCAACGTGTATGAGATCGTTTTGGCGGATGCCATCGCCCGCTTCAAGCGCATGGAAGGCTACGATGTGTTTTTCCAGACCGGCACCGATGAGCACGGCCAGAAAAACGAACTGAAAGCTGAGGCCGAGGGCCTGACCCCCAAGGAGTTTGTGGACAAAGTGGCCGCCATCATCAAGGGGCAGTTTGACCTGATGAATGTATCTTACGACCACTTCATCCGCACCACCGACGGCTACCACGAACGGGAAGTCCAGAAGATCTTCAAGTACCTGTATGACAAAGGAGATATCTACAAGGGCGCTTACGAAGGCCTGTACTGCACCCCCTGCGAGAGCTTTTGGACCGAGAGCCAGCTCATCGACGGCAAGTGCCCCGACTGCGGACGGGAAGTCCGTCCCGCCAAAGAGGAAGCCTACTTCTTCAAGATGAGCAAATACGCCCAGCGGCTGATCGACTATATCAACGAGCATCCTGGATTCATCCAGCCAGTGGCCCGGAAAAACGAGATGATGAACAACTTCCTGCTGCCTGGCCTGCAGGATCTGTGCGTATCACGCACTTCCTTTAAATGGGGCATCCCCGTGGAATTTGACCCCAAGCACGTGGTGTATGTGTGGCTGGACGCTTTGACCAACTATATCACCGGCATTGGCTACCACTGCGGAGAACCCAGCGAAGAGCAGTTTGCAAAGCTGTGGCCCGCTGACCTGCACCTGATCGGCAAAGACATCATCCGCTTTCACACCATTTACTGGCCCATCTTCCTGATGGCCCTGGACCTGCCCCTGCCTAAGCAAGTGTTTGGCCATCCCTGGCTGCTGATGAACGGTGGCAAGATGAGCAAGAGTAAGGGCAACATCATCTATGCTGACGACCTGGTGTCCATGTTCGGTGTGGACGCTGTGCGGTACTTCCTTCTGCACGAGATGCCCTTTGACAACGACGGAAACCTGACCTGGGAGCTGGTGTGCGAACGAACCAATTCCGACCTGGCCAACACCTTGGGCAACCTGGTGAACCGGACCATCTCCATGAGCAACAAGTACTTTGGCGGCGTGGTGGAATGCACCGGCGTCACCGAGGCTGTGGACGATGACCTGAAGGCTGTGGCAGCTGCCTGCCGCGGCAAGGTGGAAGCTAAAATGGCCGACCTGAAAGTGGCCGACGCCATCACCGAGATCTTTGCGCTGTTCAAGCGGTGCAACAAATATATCGACGAAACCATGCCGTGGGTACTGGCAAAGTCCGATGACACCAAGCCCCGGCTGGCCGAGGTCCTCTACAACCTGGTGGACTGCGTCACCCTGGGCGCCAGCCTGCTGAAGGCCTATATGCCCGAAACCGCCGGGAAGATCTTCGCCCAGCTGAACACTCAGGCCCGGGAGTGGGACGATCTTGATAAGACCGGCCTGTATCCCAGCGGGAACAAGGTCACCGACAAGCCGGAGATCCTCTTTGCCCGGCTGGATGTGGACGAAGTGATGGAGAAAGTCGCCGCAATGGAAGAGGCCGCAAAACCCCAGCCGGAGATCGAAGTAGAGCCCCAGCTCACCGAGCAGGTGGACTTTGACACTTTCTGCAAGTGCGATTTCCGGGCTGTAAAGGTGAAGGCTTGCGAGGCCGTGAAGAAAAGCGCCAAACTGCTGCGCTTCACCCTGGACGACGGCACCGGTACCGACCGGCAGATCCTCTCCGGCATCCACAAGTGGTACGAGCCGGAAGACCTTATCGGCAAGACCCTGGTGGCCATTGTCAACCTCCCCCCCCGGAAGATGATGGGCCTGGAGAGCTGCGGGATGCTGCTCTCCGCGGTACACACCGAAAAGGGCGAGGAGTGCCTGCACCTGATGATGGTGGACGACTCCATCCCTGCCGGCGCCAAGCTCTGCTAAGGCCATGACGGAACAACTGGAACTGCACGCCGCCCCACCACGGTGGAACCATATTTTCGACTCCCATGCCCACTACGACGACTCCCAGTTTGACGGGGACCGGGAACAGCTTTTAGGCTGGGTGCTCCAGGAGCGGGGCGTTGTGGGCATTGTGAACATGGGCTCGGACTTGGAGAGCTGCCAACGCACAGTGGAGCTCTCCCGCCGGTACGATTACGTGTACGGAGGGGTGGGCATCCATCCCGAGTGCGCCAGGGACTTGCCGGAGGACTGGCTGATCCAGGTGGAGAAGCTGCTAGACGACCCCAAGATAGTGGCTGTGGGAGAGATCGGCCTGGACTATCACTGGCTGGACGAATGCCCCAAGGACCGGCAGAAAGAGGTGTTCGCCGCCCAGCTGGAGCTGGCGAAAAAGCGGGTCCTTCCTGTGGTGATCCACGACCGGGAAGCCCATGCCGACACCTTGGAGTTTTTGCGGAAATACAAGCCTGCCGGAGTGGTGCACTGTTTCTCCGGCAGCTGGGAAACCGCCAGGGAAATCCTCTCCTTGGGGATGTATATTGGCCTGGGAGGCGTGGTCACTTTTAAAAACGCCCGCCACGCGGTGGAAGTAGCTCAAAAGATCCCCCTGGAACGGCTTTTGCTGGAAACAGACGCCCCCTACATGGCTCCCGTGCCCCATCGAGGGAAGCGGAATGATTCCTCTCTGATCGCCCACGTAGCGGAAAAGATTGGGGAGCTGCGGGGAATAGATCCCCAAGACGTGCTGGACGCCACCGCGGAAAACGCCCGGCGGCTGTTTGGCCTGGACTGAGGTGCAAGCGAACTTTTCTGAAAGGAACCTGAAAAAAGCATGGAACAAAACAAATATGACGCGGCCATCACCTATGAATACGAAAAAAACCTCTATATCAACATGACCAACCAGTGCTGCAACAGCTGCGATTTCTGCCTGCGGAACAACAGCGACGGCAGCCTCTATGCCGACAACCTGTGGTACCACGGCGGCGAACCCACCAAGGAGGAGATCTGGGACGAGTTGGAAAAGCAGGATCTCAACCGCTTCAACGAACTGGTGTTCTGCGGCTATGGCGAGCCCGCTTGCCGCTGGGACGACATGATGTGGCTGTGCGGCAAGATCAAGGAAAACGGTTCCCATTTTATCCGCATCAACACAAACGGCCAGGCCGACCTCATCACCGGCCGCAACGCCGCTTTGGAGCTGGATGGCAAAGTGGACGCTGTTTCCGTCAGCCTCAACGCCTCTACCCCCGAGGGATACGACCATATCTGCCACAGCCAGTTTGGCTTGGACGCCCTGCCCGCCATCTTGAAATTCACCTCCCAGGCGGTGTTCAACGTCCCCCATGTGCGTATGACCGTTGTCAGCACCATGCCCAAAGAGGAGATTGAAGCCTGCAAGCGCCTATGCGAAAAGATTGGCGCCGATTTCTATGTGCGGGAATACATTGACAAATAAAAAACGCGTAGAAGAAACGGGCCTGCTGCCATATTGCAGCGGGCCCGTTTTTATGCCGTCACTGTTTTTCCAAGGGCTCTTGTTCCCGGAAAAACTCTTCTAAACACCGGCGATAGAGTTGGGAAAGGTGGTACAGGTCCACCACGCTGGGGGTGGTCTTTCCGGTTTCATAGTAAGTGTAAGTGGCGCGGTTCATCCCCAGCAACCGGGCGACGTCTCCTTGGGAATAGCCCGCTTCTGTGCGGAAGCGCCTTAGGTTTTCACGCAAAGCCTTTCTCAGTTTTTCCCCTTCCAAAGGGTTTCTGGAATAACCCATATGCTTCTCCCCCCCTTTTTCATAATGATACAACAAAGCCGCAGTATGTGCAACATTCTGTGCAACATTTTATAATGCAAATGCAATGCATATTGTATGTGTGTTTTGCATTACTATATAGAGTGTACAGAAATCAGGAACCTATTTTCATGGCTTGCGAGGTCATTATGAAACCATTTCATATTCCCAAGATACCGGCTACCACAAATAAATCCATTCGGTTCCCCAACGATGTCATCGAGCAGGTGGAAGAAGCCATCCGGGGCACGGACTGCACGTTTTCCGCATTCGTTGTGGAAGCCACCCGGGTAGCTTTGGAAAACCTAAAAGAGCAGCAGGACTCCCAATCCTGACGCCCCTGAGAAAAAGGCCCGCAAGCAGCTTCCAGCTTGCGGGCCTTTTGGGTTTGGATCATTATAGGGGCAGGTAACCAACCTTTTTCATCACCTTCTGCAAAGTCTTGCGGGCGATGCGCTGGGCCTTGGGGGCGTTGTCCTTGTAGCACTGCTCCAGGTACGCCTTGTCGCTGATCAGCTGGTTGAAGCGCTCCTGGATGGGGCGCAGCTCTTGGATGACGGCCTCTGCAACGGCGGGTTTGAAATCACCGTAGCCCTTGCCTTCAAACTCTGCCTCCACCTCCTCCATGGTCTTGCCGGTGATGGTGGAGTAAATGGCCATCAGGTTGCTGACGCCGGGCTTGTTCTCCGGGTCAAAGCGGACAAGGGCCTCACTGTCAGTGACAGCCCGTTTGAACTTCCGCAGGATAGTATCCGGGTCATCCAGAACGGTGATGAAACTGTTCACGTTCTCGTCTGACTTGGACATCTTCTTGGCAGGATCCTGGAGGGACATGATCCGGGCGCCATGCTTGGGGATGATGGGGTCCGGCACAGTAAAGGTGGGGCTGTACAGGCCGTTGAACCGCTCGGCGATGTTCCGGGTCAGCTCCAGGTGCTGCTTCTGGTCGGCGCCGATGGGCACGTAATCCGCTTGGTACAACAGGATATCGGCAGCCATGAGGCAGGGGTAGGTAAACAGGCCGGCGTTGATGTTGTCGGCGTGCTTTTGGGATTTGTCCTTGAACTGGGTCATGCGGGAGAGCTCCCCGAACTGGGTGTAACAGTTGAGGACCCAGGCCAGCTGAGCGTGCTCGGGCACCTGGCTTTGGATGAAGAAGATGCTCTTCTCCAGGTCGATGCCCATGGCCAGCAGCATGGCATAGGCTTCCAAAGTGTTCTTCCGGAAGGCGGCAGGCTCCTGCCGGACGGTGATGGCATGGAGGTCCGCCAGGGCGTAGACGCAGTCATAGTCCTCCTGCAATGCCACAAAATTCTTCAGGGCGCCCAGGTAGTTGCCCAGGGTGAAGGTGCCTGTGGGCTGGATCATGCTGAGGACCCGTTTTTTCTGTTGTGCTTCCATGTAAAAATCTCCTTATCGTTTCATATCCTGGAGGGTTTCAGCCAAAATGCGGATCCCCTCTTGCAGTTGCTCATCAGTGGGGGTAGAAAAGTTGATGCGGAAGGCATTGCAGGGCTGGGTTTCATCGGTGAGGAAGGCGGTGCCGGGCACCACACAGGCCTTGCGCTCCATGGCAGCCTTGACAAACTCCAGCATATCCACGCCTTCGGGCAGGGTGCACCAGGCGAACAGGCCGCCTTCAAACTTGCTCCAGGTGATGCCCACGGGCTTGAAGTACTGCTCCATGGCCTCCAGCAGGACGCTGCTCTTGCGGCGGTAGATCTCCCGCAGGCGGCGCAGATGGGCCTCGTAATCGTACTGGGTCATGATGCGGTGGCAGACGATCTGCGCCCACATATTGGAGTGGACGTCTTCGCCCTGCTTACACACCACCATTTTTTGCAGCACCGCTTTGGGCCCAATGGCATAGCCCACCCGCATACCGGGGGAAACCACCTTGGAAAAGCTGCCGGCATACACCACCACGCCTTCGGTATCGAAGGACTTGATGGAGGGCAGGTCTTCCCCGGCAAACCGCAGGTCGCCGTAGGGGTTGTCCTCCAGCACGATGACATTGTGGTCCCGGCACAGCTCATAGACCTTCTTCCGCTTCTCCAGGCTCATGGTGATGCCGGAGGGGTTCTGGAAGTTGGGGATGGTGTAGAGGTATTTCACATTCTTTTCGGTATTCAGAGCTTCTTCCAACTTCCGGATATCCAAGCCGTCCTCCTCCATGGGGATGCCCACCAGCTTGGCCCGGTAGGAGCGGAAGGTGTTTAAGGACCCAATAAAGCTGGGGGCCTCGCACAAGACGGTGTCCCCCTCGTTGAGGAGGGTTTTCGTCAGCAGGTCCATCACCTGCTGGGCGCCGCTGGTGATAAGGATGTCGTCGTCCCCGCCACCCACGTTGTGCTTCTCCTTCATATAGGAGCGCAAGTGCTCCCGCAGGGGGGTATACCCTTCTGTGACGCCGTACTGCAGCGCCTCCACCGGCGTGTTTTGCAGCAGGTCTTGGGAGATTTCCCGCACCGCGTCATAGGGGAAGGCGTCCGGGGCGGGGTTGCCCGCGGACAGGGGGATCACATTGGGGTCGGAAGAGTTCTTTAAGATCTCCCGGATGGCAGAGGGCTTTAAACTCTGCACACGCTCTGAAAATTGATATTCCATGCTCATTCCACTCGCTTTCTCAAAATGGATCAGGCGGCAACAAAAAAAGCCCTTCCCCGCCTTCCTCACTGAAGGACCAGGGACAGGACTTACCTGCGGTGCCACCCACTTTGGCAAAGGGAACCCTTTGCCCGCTTTTGCTCCTTAACGCGGAAAACGTCGGGCCATACTGCCAGCGCGCTGGGTTGGGGCCCGCCCTCACGGGCCCATTGGCAGCCTGCCCCCTGCCGCGTTCCCACCGGCTGCGGCTCTCTGGAAAGGGGTTTGGGCTGTTACTTGCTCCCGCTCAAAGGTTTGGCTTCTGTATTTGCTTTATTATACTCCCGGAGAAAGAAAAAGTCAAACGGAAATAGGGCCGGCGGAAGATTACAGAATTTGTTACCATAACTTTTTTACGGGCCGCTTCGCCACCAGCCCATGCAAACTACCCGCAAAGAGCTAGAACAGGAGTTTTCCTTAGAGAAACGACAGAAACACCCCTCCTTTAAGTGACAGGATATTTTTTTAAAGAAAGGTATAATCCTCTCACAAGCCGCATAGCGGTTTCCATAATTTTATTTTTGAGGCGGTGTTTTTGGTGGAAGAAACAAAAGTCCGGCAGTTTTGGGGAAGGGTCGGGGAGGCACTCTCCTCCCCATACGCCCGCAAAGCCATCTTGCAAGTGGCCAGCTTTTTAGGCGGGATGCTGTGCTCCCGTGGGCTGGTATTTGGAAAGTTCGCCCCCTTTGGGGTGGCTTTGGTGTCCAGCGTCCCACGGGAAGGGCTGTGGGCAGCGGTACTGGGAGCCTTTTTGGGCTACCTTCTGCCCTCCCCGATTTACATCCCCGTGCGGTACGAGGCAGCCCTTTTAGCAGCGGCGGCCATCCGATGGTCCTTGTCTGAATTGAAAAATGTGGTCACCCACCCCTTGTTCCCTCCGGTAGTGGCTTTTTTGCCCTTACTGCTCACCGGTGTGGCCATGGTTTTCCTGAACGGCTCCTTGAGCTACACCGCCGCCCTGTATGTGGCGGAGTCCTTTTTGGGGGCTGGGTGCGCCTATTTTTTCCGGCGGACAAGCAACCTGCTTTTGGGCCTTACCGGGGATGGCAAAAGCCGCTCCACCGGCCTATATGACAGCGGCGACGTGGCGGCCTTGACCCTCTCCCTGGGGGTGGTGGCCCTGGCCTTTTCGGAGATCACCTTTGGCGGCGTATCCCTGGGGCGGATCCTGATGGTGCTGGTGGTGCTCACCTGCGCCCGGGCAGGGGGCATTGGCGGAGGTACGGTGGCCGGTGTTGCCGCCGGGGCAATCCAAGGGCTTTCCACAGCAGGGCTGTCCTACTTATCCGGGGCCTATGGCCTGGGGGGGCTGATGGCCGGGGTGTTTTCCCCCATGGGGAAAATCGCCACAGCAGTAGCTTTTATCCTGTCCCACGGGGTGGCCTCCATGCAGGTGGGAGCAAGCTCCCGGGTGTATATCCTCCGGGGGGCCATTGAGGTAGGCTGCGCTACGGTGCTCTACATGGCGCTGCCCAAAAGCCAGCGGCTTTCCAAATTTTTCGGTGTTCGGAAAGACACCCTCAGCGGCGGCGCCTTGCGGGGAAATATCGTACTGCGGCTGCGTCACGCAGCGGAAGCCCTCACCCAGGTGCACGCTTCTGTGGAGGAGATCTCCCAGAAGCTCTCCACCATCTGCGCCCCCAACCTGCAAGGGGTGTATGACCGGTCTGTGGAGGCTATCTGTGCCGGGTGCAGCGCCCGGGGGGTCTGCTGGCGCAAGTACAAAGAGGAAACCCTGGAAAACTTTTGCGGCCTCACCAAGAACCTCCGGGAAAAAGGCCGGGTAGATACCCTGGACTTCACCCCTGCCTTTGCCCAGCGATGCGGCAGGTCCGGGGAGATGCGGGACGAGATCAACAAGAACTACAACCGGTACCTGCTGAAAGAGGCGGCCCAGCTGCGGGCAGCCCAGATCCGGGAGGTAGTGGAAGAACACTTCCAAACCACGGCGGACATTTTAGAGGAGATGGCCGGGGAGTTTTCCAACTATCAAAACTTTGATGAGGAAGCTGCCGCGCGGGTGAAAGAGGTGATGGCAGACCAGGGGATGGAGCCTCTGGAGGTGTGCTGCCGCCTGGACCGCTTTGGCCGCATGACCATTGAGGCGGAGATCTCCCGGCAGCGGCAGAAACGGGTGAACCGGGCGGTGTTCACCCGGGCGGTGAGCGCCGCCTGCGGGCGGGTGTTTTCGCCCCCCTGCGTCAGCGATGCCGGGGAAACCTGCCGGCTCCAGATGTGCCAGCGCCCCGCCTATGATGTGGGCCGCGGATTTTCCCAATACAGCGCCAAAAACGGCGCCTTCTGCGGGGACAGCGCCAGCGTGTTCACCGACGGCTGCGGCCGGCTGGTGGCAGTGCTCAGCGACGGCATGGGCACCGGCGGCCGGGCTGCCGTAGACGGCGCCATGACCTGTGCCATGGCGGAAAGCCTGATCAAAGCGGGGATCGGGTTCGACAGTATGCTGCAAACCGTTAACTCGGCCCTGATCGCCAAAAGTGGGGATGAATCCCTGGCCACCCTGGACATTGCCTGTGTAGACTTGTTCACCGGGACTGTGGAGTTCCTCAAAGCCGGGGCCGCCTGCACGGTCCTGCGCCGGGGACGGAAAGTGGAGCTGGTGGAAGCTTCCAGCGTGCCGGTGGGGATCATGCCCCAGGTGGAGTTTGCCACCTACCGCAGGGAGCTCTCCCCCGGGGATGTGATAGTGCTGCTCTCCGACGGGGTGACAGCTTGCGGCCAGGAGTGGCTGGAAGACCTGGTGCTCCAATGGGATGAAGAGGAAAACCCCAACCTGCTGGCCCAGCGGGTCACCGACGAGGCCCGGCGCCGCCGCAGCGACGGCCACGAGGACGACATCACCGCCCTGGTGCTGGTGCTGAAATAGAACTTTCCAGAAAAAATGCGCTGACCTTGCAGAAGGCCGGCGCATTTTTCGCAATCAACTCTTTTTTGGTTCGTCATAAGTCAGGGCCTGCTGGCTATCCCCCAGGCCCTGGGTGGTGGGGTCAGTGATGACCCCCCACAGGGAAACGATCACCGCCACCAAAATCACGGGGTTGCACACCGCCTGGCGCAGCACCTCTCCCAAGGCGGGCCAAGTGGTCATGTCCTCCCACTGGAGCCCCAAGCTCACCAGGATAGGCGAAAGCAGCGCTACGGCCACTTGAGCCCAGAACACCGGGTTTTTCAAACGGACTTTCCAATTAATCTTCATAAAATTCTCCTTTCTTCTGTTCCAACAGGGACAGGCGGTTTTCGCACTGGTTCAGCCGCCTGTCCTGGCTGTCGATGCGGCTGCCCAACAGCTGCTGGATCTCCTCCCCTTTTTTCAAAAGGCGTTGGTCTTCCCCTTCCAGCTTGTCCAGCCGGTTGAGGACGTGCTCTAAAATGGCCGAAAGCCGGGCGATGGTGCTGTTCAGTTTGACGATGGGGCCAGTCACTGCCGCAGCCAACCCCACCAGCACCGAAAGGCTGGTCACGATGCTCCATTGGTCCACGACCGCTCCCCCCTTTCGATGGACAAAAACGGCGAGTTGCCCTGCTCCCCTGTCCCGGCGGGAACCCTTCCCCGGACGTAATACGCAATCGCCAGCGCCATCACGCAGTCATCGTGGGCGCCCTCCTGGGCCTCGGGCCTGCCGTTCTCGTTGCGCACAAAGGTGAGCATCTCGTTGAGCGTGTCCCGGTCGTTGATCCACTGGCAATGCTCCCGCACGATTTCCACCAGCCCGGCGATCACCACTGGCCGGGTGTTCTTGTTTGTCTGGAAACCGTAGCTTTGCCGTATCTTGTGGGTGAAGCTGTCCTCTGTCTGCCGCACAAACTGCCGGGGGTACCGCAGCCGCTCCAGCTCCCGGATGGGATAGCTTGAGAAATTCGCCTCAATGCTTACCAGGGCCGTGTTGTAGTATTTGCCCAGGCAATACACCTGCGCGGCGAAAATGTCCTCGTCCATCTGCCCCCGCATGGCGCACACCTGCGCCCCGGTGATATGGTCTATCACTTGGGCTACGCTGAAGTCCGAGCCCTCCCCGGCGGTATCCCCGCCGATCACATAGGCCGCGCCCTTCTGGGGCTGCTGGTAGATCTTGATCGGCCCTGTGCCTTCCACCCAGCGGATGGACGCGTCATCGATCACAACCTCGTTGGCCTGGGCATTGTACCAGGTGGAGAACACAAACTCCCCTTGCGCCACGGGTTCGGGCACCTCTTGCAGCCGCTGGGAAACCTTCCTGGCATCAAAGATGGTCTGCCCCAAAACGCCCCACTCCCCCAGGCAGTACACAGAATAGTAGTAGGGGTCGGTATCCTTGTAGCCCTCCAAAGTCTGTCTATAGTCCTCATCTAAAAACTTGTTGTCCTTGTAGGTGGATTTCAGCGCCACCGCCCGGGGGTCCTGCCGGTCAAAAAAACGGCCTTTCAGCCAGTGCAGCACCGACACCGGGTTGAAAGTGAGCACAATCTGCTTGTGTGTCCCCTTGCCCCGCAGGCGCACGTCCAGCTGGTTGAAGTCCTCCTCGGCAATCTCGGAAGCCTCCTCCACCCAGATGTCGGTCAGCTCCCCTTTGGGGAAGGTGATGGATTTCAGCTTTTCCGTGTCGTCCAGGCCCTTAAAAATCACGCTGTTGCCGTTAGCGCACACGATCCGCATATCGCTTTCTTTGCAGCTGAACAGCCCGTCCAGCCCCCATTTCCCGATCACCTGGCGGAACAGGGCGAAGGTGCTGTCACGGTTTGTCGCCGCCACAGCCCGCACCACCAAGACATTGCAAAGCGGCAGCGTGAGAAGCCTGTACACAAACCTCTGCGCCGCAAAAACGCTTTTCCCAGATCCCGCCCCGCCGTAAAACAACAGGTAACGGTGGGTACGGTCCCGTAAGTAGGGGTAAAACCGAGGATTAAAGACACATTTGGGGATGGTCACCCGCATGGCTCCCCCTCCTCTGGCTCCTCACCCTCCACTTGGACAGTGATGGGGCCCAGGTCAGGGCGTTCCTTCTCCCCATAGCCAAAGCTGCTTTGGAGAATAAACCTTGCCCCGGTGGCGGTTTCTTTCCGGTAAACCGCTTGCAGGGTTTCCTCTTCAATCAGGGAGCGGGCCCAGTCCAGCAAGGCGGCAAATTTCCCACCTTGTTCCTTGGAAAACCGCTCCATGGCTGCCCGGCTGGTAAACCCCAGCGCCAAAGCGAGCCCCGTCACGGTGGGAAGCTTCTCCCGGGCGCCGCACTCTTCCAAATAACGCCTCGCAGCGGCCTCCATAGCCCGCAATCCGCGGGGACGGCGGTTTCTCCCCATGGGCTTCACCTCCCCTGGGGAGCCAGCAGCCGGGCGTACTCCCGCTTCATGCACTCCAGTTCCCGGAACTGCTCCTGAGTTGGGGACGGCACTTGGGACAGGCGGCGGATCTCCCCGCCAATCAGCCGCCGCAGGTGGATGCGGAAAGGGCAGCTCTCCCGCAGGCAGCAGGGGTGCCCTTCCTCTGCCCGGAAATGCCGGCAGGTACCGGGATAGGGGCAGATGGTTTGCAATTGATTCAAAATAACTCCTCCTTTTTCAGCGCTCCCGGGGGGGAAAAGCAGAGGGCGCACACCCGGCTGTAGGCGTAGCGCGCCTTACCTACCGTCCAACGGTAACCCAGTTCCGCCACAATCCGCTTCCAGGGGATAGGCGTCCCATGCTCCAGCACTTTTTGAGCCACCAACCGGGCCTTGGGGTCCGGCAGTCGGCGGGGGATCGCCCTGGCCTCTTCCAGAAGGCTGCGCAGCTCCCTCACCCGGGCCTGCTGGCCGGGGCGGTTTTCCAGCACGCGCAATTCCTCCTCCAAGTAGGCTGCCTGTTCAAACTCGGCCCGGGTCATAGCAGCCCCGCTGCCCGGCGCTGGAGCACATGGGCCGTCACCTGCAGGTCGTCCCGGATCTCCATTAAGGCGCCGATACGCACCCACAAGTCAGCCTCCCGATGGGCATCGTTGGCTTGGCGCAGCTGCTCCAGGCGGCGGTCAATGCGCTTTACCTCTTCCAGATATTCTCTTGCCATTCGCTCATACTCCAAAAGTACCCTCTCCTTCCCCGCGGGAACTGTGGGGGCTCCGAGGAGCAATCTCCTCAAAGGAGCCCTCTATCCTCAGTTTATTACTCTTTTGAGTATTTGTCAAGAGATTTTTACTTTTAAGAGTAACTATTGCTTGACTTTCTCTTCATAATGGTATATTCTAAGGCCAGGAAAGCAGGTGACACCATGACTTTTTTAGAAAAACTGGACCGTTTATTAGAGCAGCGCCATCTCAACCGCCGCAGCCTTTCCCAGAAGGCCGGCATCCCCTACACCACCATTGACAACTGGTACAAACGGGGTTACGAGGGACTGAAGCTCTCCACCGTCGGCAAGTTGGCGGATTTCTTCGGAACCACCACCGATTATTTCCTGCGGGAAGAGTTGACCGACCCGGAATACAGCAAAACCCAGGGGTTCCAGGTGGACTTTGAAGAGATGGGAAAGCTGCAAAAATACAGGGCCTTGGACCTGTATGGCAAACGGGCGGTAGACAGTGTGCTGGAAACGGAATACGACCGGATGACCCACATCTCCCAGCGGGAGCAGCGGGGGTGGATCACCTATATCACCTGCTACGACCTGGCAGTATCCGCTGGCACCGGAGAGCCTTTGGGAGATACCTATTACTCCACCAAACTTGAGATCCCCTCGGAACGTGTGCCCGACAGCGCCACTTGCTGCCTGCGCGTCAGCGGTGACAGCATGGAACCCGCCTATAAGGATGGGGACATCGTGTTCGTCCAGCGGCTGGAAAACGGAGAACTGCGAGAAGGTGAGGTTGGAATCTTCGCCCTCAACAGCGAAGGCTATATCAAACAGCTGGGCCACCGGCAGCTGTTATCCTTCAATCCCAAATACGCCCCCATCCCTGTGGGGCCCTATGACCGGCTGGAGTGCCAAGGCCGGGTGTTGGGGAAGCTGTAACGGCTGCTGGGATTGTGGAAATAACACAGTTTCCCTTCCTCCAAACTTGCAAATTTGCCATCTTTAAAATTCAAAAATTCGTTGAAAGAGCCGGATTTTTCCGATATAATAAAGAGAAGTATGCAGGAGTGCCCTTGCCGAACTGCCTTTTTTGGCAAAGCCTTCTGTCCAAAGGAGTTAACGCGTATGTACCGAATTGTGAAAAAGCAGGTGCTCAACCCCACCGTCACGCGCATGGAGATCGAGGCGCCGCTCATTGCCAAAAAGGCCGAACCGGGCCAGTTCATCATCCTGCGGGTGGATGAAAACGGCGAGCGCATCCCCCTGACTGTGGCGGACTTTGACCGGGAAGCAGGCACCGTGTCCATTATCTTCCAGATTGTAGGCGCCACCACAGAAAAGTTGAACCACTTGGAAGAAGGCGACAGCCTTCACGACTTTGTAGGCCCCCTGGGACGTCCCTCGGAAACAGAAGGACTGAAGAAAGTGGCGGTCATCGGCGGCGGCGTGGGGTGTGCCATTGCCTATCCCGTGGCCAAAAAGCTCCATCAGCAGGGGGCGGTGGTCCACTCCATTGTGGGCTTCCGCAACAAGGATCTGGTGATCTTGGAGCCGGAGTTCCAGGCGGTCAGCGACAAGCTGGTGATGATGACCGATGACGGCTCTTACGGCGAAAAGGGCCTGGTGACCAACGCCCTGGAAAAACTCATTGAAAGCGGCGAACGTTACGATGAGGTCATCGCCATCGGCCCCCTGGTGATGATGAAATTCGTCACCCAGGTGACCAAAAAATATAACATCAAAACCGTGGTAAGCATGAACCCCATTATGATCGACGGCACCGGGATGTGCGGCGGCTGCCGGCTGACCGTAGGCGGCAAGACCAAGTTCGCCTGCGTGGACGGGCCGGACTTTGACGGCTTTGAGGTGGACTTTGACGAGGCCATGGCCCGGGGCGCCATGTACCGGGATTTCGAGCGCCACGCCCACGAGGAAACCTGCAACCTGTTCCGCAAGGAGGTACAGTGAGATGCCCAATATGTCTTTGAAGAAAAATGAAATGCCCTCCCAGGAGCCCCAGGTGCGCAGCAAGAACTTTTTAGAGGTGGCCCTGGGCTACACCGAAGAGCAGGCGCTGGACGAGGCCCAGCGCTGCCTCCACTGCAAGAACAAGCCTTGTGTGTCCGGCTGCCCTGTTGGCATCAACATCCCGGATTTCATTGAAAAGGTGGCCCAGCGGGACTTTGAGGGCGCCTACCAGATCATCACCCAGCAGAGCTCCCTGCCCGCTGTGTGCGGCCGTGTCTGCCCCCAGGAAACCCAGTGTGAGTCCAAATGCGTCCGGGGCATCAAAGGGGAACCGGTGGGCATCGGCCGCCTGGAGCGCTTTGTGGCCGACTGGCACAACCAGAACGTCTGTGAAGCCCCCCAGCGCCCTGTTTCCAACGGCCACAAGGTGGCTGTGGTGGGGTCAGGCCCCTCGGGCCTGGCCTGCGCCGGCGACCTGGCCAAAAAGGGCTATGATGTCACTGTGTTTGAGGCCCTCCACACCGCCGGCGGCGTGCTGGTCTATGGCATTCCCGAGTTCCGCCTGCCCAAGGCCATTGTCCAGAAAGAGATCGACACCCTGAAGGCGTTGGGCGTGAAAGTGGAAACCAACATGGTCATTGGCCGGGTGCTCTCCATCGACGAGCTGCTGGAGCAGGGTTTCGAAGCGGTGTTTATTGGCTCCGGCGCGGGCCTGCCCCGGTTTATGAACATCCCCGGGGAAAACCTGAAGGGTGTGTACTCCGCCAACGAGTTCCTCACCCGGGTAAACCTGATGAAAGCTTACCTGCCCGGCAGCGACACCCCCATTGAGCACGCTAAACGGGTGGCTGTTGTAGGCGGCGGCAACGTGGCTATGGACGCCGCCCGGTGCGCCAAACGGCTGGGCGCGGAAGAGGTGTCCATCGTCTATCGCCGCTCGGAAAAGGAGCTGCCTGCCCGCGCGGAAGAAGTGGAACACGCCAAGGAGGAGGGCATTGTTTTCCGCCTGCTGAACAACCCCACCCAGATCCTGGGAGATGACCAGGGCAATGTACGGGGCATGGAATGCGTCCGCATGGAACTGGGGGAACCGGACGCCTCCGGCCGCCGCCGCCCTGTGGAAGTGCCTGGGTCGGAATTTGTGCTGGATGTGGACTGCGTCATCATGTCCATCGGCACCTCCCCCAACCCGCTGATCAAGTCCACCACCAAGGGCCTGGAAACCCAGAAATGGGGCGGCATCATCGTGGAGGAGGAAACGGGCCTCACCAGCCGGGAAGGCGTGTACGCCGGCGGCGACGCGGTCACCGGCGCAGCCACGGTCATTTTGGCCATGGGCGCTGGCAAAACTGCCGCAAAGGCCATTGATGAGCACATTTCGGGAAAGAGCGTTGGAAATTAAGCTGCGCTTTTGAAACATAAAAAGGACTGGGAGCACGAGCACCCCAGTCCTTTTTTGCGTTTCTGTTGGCAGAAAACCCTCAGTTTTTCAAAGCAAACTTTCGGATGGCCTTTGCCAGACCATCCTCGGTATGAGGGGCGGTCAAGTATTTGGCAGCAGCTTTGGCGCTGTCTGAGCCATCCCCCATACACACGGACACCCCTGCGTATTCCAACATGGTCACGTCATTGCCGTTGTCCCCCAGGGCCATCACCTTTTCCCGGGAAATGCCCAGGCGCTGTGCCAGGGCTTCCAGTGCATGGCCTTTGTCCGCCCCCAGAGCATTCACCTCGATATTATCCGGCAGCGAAGAGGTGAGCACAAGGCCGCCCAACCCCTCCACTCGCTGCCATACTTCCTGCCGCAAAGCAGGCGTGGCCAAATAGGGCAAGTTGATCTTTTCCGGTTCCAGCCCTGTGGAAACCAGCATCTCCCCTAGGTCTTCCCAATACCGGTAGTCCTTGGTGAGGAAGTGCAGCTTGTACGCTGGGAACCCAAAGTGGGACACCGCCCGCTCCGGGTCCCCTGCCCGGGTGATGGCCCGGCCGCCGCTGTAATACTCCACAAGTAAATCGTATTGGTCCAAAAGCGCCTGGACTTCCCGGGCTTTCCCATTGGGGATCAGCCGCTGCCAGATAGCCTGCCCTGTGTGCAAATCATACACCCCGGCGCCGTTGGCGGAGACCACATACCGCACCCCTGGCAAGGAGGTGATCTCTGGGGGCAAAAAATCCTTCATCCGGCCGGAAGCAGGCACTAGCAGGATCCCCTGGCGGGCCGCGTCTTCCAAGGCCCGGCGGTTTTCCTGGGAGATGGTTTTGTGCTGGGTCAATGTGGTGCCGTCAAGGTCAAAAGCAATCAGTTGGATGTCCATGTGGCGAACCCCCGTTTTCCAATTTCTCCTCTGATTATAACACAGGGATGGGATCGGGCGCAATTTCCAAAAAAAGAAAAGCGGCTGGGGTTTCCCCCGCCGCTCCTCCATAGCCACTTACTTGTTCTGGAAAGTGCGGCACAGGGTGCCGCTCTTGGAAGAAACATCCCCACAGCAAGCGTCCACACAGACGCTTTGGGCGCTGCAACGGTTGTGGCTGTTGTACGCGCAACCCTTCACCTTACACTGGATGTCCGTTTCCACAGAGGGTCTGCCGCAGGCAGCATTCTGGGCGCTGCCTGGGCGGCGCTCCTCAAAAGAAGCGCAGCAGGTCTGGCTGGCTTCCTGAGCGGCAGGGCCGTCCACCTGGATCCCGGCAAGGCAGCAGTGGTTGTCCTGATAGTGCTGGCAATTTGTCACCTGGCATTCCAAACGGTTCATATAAGGCACCTCGTTTTCCGGTAGATTTTGAAAAGCGACCAGCGCTTCGCAGAACTTATCTTCCCCCACCGCCTGTTATTTATGCGAACCGTTCTGTTGCCTCATTGACTTTTCTTTAAAAAAATTTTATGATAAGAGAAAAGTACACTTCGGAAGGGGCTGCCTATATGGATCTGGAACAATTTGAGGAAAAAGCGAAAGGACTTGGCGTTCTTGGCGTAAAAGTTACCCAGCACGGAAGAGAGATCGCTTACAAAAATTGGGACGAGGAATGCCGCAGGAACATCTATTCCGCCAGCAAAAGTGTCACCTCCTGCGCTGTGGGCTTTGCCATACAGGAAGGCTTGCTTTCTTTGTCAGAACGGTTGGTAGACGCGTTTCACGGCGACCTGCCGGAACACATTGACGGGAATCTGGAACAAGCCACGGTCCGGGATCTGCTGACCATGTGCCTCGGGCAAGACGCAGGGCATCTTATGGGCGCTCAACGCCCGCTTTACAAAGAGAAAGATTGGGTAAAGCTGGCCCTCTCCCTCCCCTTCGCCTACAAGCCCGGCACAAAATTCGTTTACAACAATGTTGGGCCCTATCTGGCAGGAATCCTGGTGCAGCGCCGCTCCGGCTGCGATCTGGTTTCCTATCTGACCCCCCGCCTCTTTGACCACCTGGGCATCACCCGCCCCACCTGGGAGGCTGACCCCTTGGGCCATACCTTTGGGGCTGGAGGGCTGTTCTTCACCCTGTCGGAGCTCCATACCTTCGGCAGGTTCTACCTGGAAAGGGGCAAGTGGAACGGCAGGCAGCTCCTCGCCCCGGAATGGGTGGATGAGAGCACCAAAAAGCAGGTAGACAATGGAGCCTTGGGCTACGGATACCTATTTTGGGGCGGCGAACAGGGCACTTTCCGGGCAGACGGCAAATACGGGCAGCTTTCCATTCTCTGCCGGGACAAGGATGCTGTGATTACCGTGGTAGCGGAATGCCGCGACGTCCCATCCCTGAACCGTGCCATTTTTGACCAGATTTATCCCCAACTTTAAAATTTAAAAAGTGAAGAAACAGGGGCCGGTTCATCCAGCCCCTGTTTTTTTAAAAAGCCGCCTTTTCCCCGCTCCGCCCCACAAAAATCAATTACGGGCCGGATTGGGCAAAAATTTTGCCCGCGCCTGACGGGCTGTTTTCCAAAATTCCTTGCTATTCGGCAAAAGAGTATGCTATAATAATAAAGCATAACGGCAGAACGCTTCGCAAAGGAGGAAGTAAGCGTGGCAGGAAAATCCAGCACAAAGACCATTGCCCAAAACAAAAAAGCCTATCACGATTACTTCATCGAAGAGAGCTTTGAAGCAGGCATTGAACTGAAAGGCACGGAAGTGAAGTCCCTTCGTTTAGGACGGGCCAACCTGAAGGACACCTGGTGCTCTGTGGTAAACGGTGAGATGTTATTAAACGGATGCCACATCAGCCCTTATGACTTCGGCAACATCTTCAACCCTGACCCCATGCGGGTACGGCGGCTCCTCATGCACAAGCGGGAGATCTTGCGGCTGTATGGCATTGTCAAGCAGCAGGGTTACTCGTTAGTCCCCCTTTCCCTCTACTTTAAGGATTCCCGCGTGAAGGTACAGGTGGGGTTGTGCCGCGGCAAAAAGCTCTATGACAAACGGGCCGACATGGCGGAAAAAGCCGCCAAACGTGATATTGAGCGGGCCATCAAAGAGCGGAACCGTTAATTTTTTACGGGGATGTAAAGGTTTCGACGGGGAAGGAAAGCCCTGGTAAGCGAGCAGCGGTGCGGGACCGCTATAAAACCCGCAAACTTTAAAATTAAACGACAACAATACTGTTGCTGTTGCTGCTTAACTAAGCAGCCGTTCTACTCCGGAGTACCGCGGCCGGGGATAGAGCGTCGATGAGCGGTGAACGTGAACGGGGCTACGCCCTTACCCCCGTCACGGCTTAAGGGCTACCAAAACCTCCAGCCTGCTTTTGGGCGTGAGGACGCGGGAACTTTAAAACAAAAGCTACGCTCGTAGAAAGCCTTGGTGATCCTTTTTCGGACGCGGGTTCGATTCCCGCCATCTCCACCAGGTTTACTTTCCAAAAAAGATGTGACCCCGAAAAAACCCCGGAAATCCGGGGTTTTTTCGCGTCCTGAGGGCCAAAAAAGGCCCGTCACGGCGTGACGTTTTTGAATGATGTGGAAAACC
>URKX01000026.1 GCA_900548545.1 uncultured Oscillospiraceae bacterium | reverse complement strand
AAAAACTCCTCGCTGATGGGGGCTGGCGGGCGCAGGTTCATCAGGCTGCGCAGCATCCGGCGCTGCTCCTCCTCCCCGGTTGGGAGGGACACACCTGTGTATTCTGGCCGCTCTTGCAGTAGGTAGCGGATCAAAGTTTCTCTGCGCTGGGATTGGGTCATGGCGCTCGCTCCTTTCAGGTTGCTTTTCTGTGACTTAGGACTTAGGTTAATCGCATACACAGGGAAAAAGGCCGCCCGCAAGCGGCCTATCTTTCCCGTCGCTCACGCTCTCACAACGCTGATGCGCTGCTGGATGTGGCTGTCCTTCTGGGCCTCGTCCACCATGGCAATGGCGTAGTCAGCGTAGCTGATAACGCTCTCACCCCGGCGGTTGAAGGTCAGCTCCTCGCCGCCCAGCAGGTACTTGCCGGTGCGCTCCCCCTCAGCCTGGAAGTCAGCGGCGGGGCTGAGGTACGTCCACCTCACGTCGGAGCGGGTCCGCAATTCCGCCAACGCCTTAGCCATGGCCGCCGCCAGGGGCTTGAAGGCGCCGGGGAAGTCGGGGCCGTCGGCCACGCAGGCGGTGTGCTCCGGGTTGACATACAGGCTCCCCGCTCCGCCCACGATGAGCAGGCGGGTATTGGCACCGGAGAGGGCGTCGCACAGATGCTCCAAAGAGGTGCTGTGCTGGGGCAGGGTATCCGCTGTCCAGGCACCAAAGGCATCGATAACCACATCGAAACCTTCCAGGTCAGCCTTGGTCAACGCAAACAGGTCTTTGGTAATGACTTTCTGTGCGGCGGTTTGATTCTCCTCCCGCACCACGGCGGTGACGTCCAGGCCACGATCCACAGCCTCCTTCACAATAAGTTTCCCGGCTTTGCCATTAGCGCAAACAACAGCGATTTTCATAATGAATAACCTCCAAAGTTTTTTTAATGGAGAGCCTTGGCCCGGCCGGTTCCCTCAGCTCTTGCCTGTATTATAAGCCCGGTTCTCAATGCCGTAAAGTACGCACTTTTCCGTGCCCTGGTCACCGGCTGGTAACCATTGGACAGGCACCCAAAGGATACCTTTGGGTTGTTTGGGGCTTTGCGGGACGCTTCCCCAACCAAAATGATTTTCAAAGAATTTCCTATCAAGGGGTTGACCCCTATCGAACTGCTGCGGTATACTGATACTGTAAGTTTCTATTTGATACTAATAGGAGGCAGTCCTATGGAACAACAAGAAAAGAAAGAACTGCCCGCCTGCCCGGTGGAGACCACCCTCACCCTTATCGGGGACAAGTGGAAAGTGCTTATCCTGCGGGATCTGCTGCCTGGAACCAAGCGCTTTGGGGAACTAAAAAAGTCCATCGGCCATGTGAGCCAGAAGGTGCTCACCGCGCAGCTGCGGGACATGGAACAAAGCAGACTGGTCCACCGGGAAGTCTTTGCCGAGGTGCCTCCCAGAGTGGAGTACAGCCTGACAGACTTGGGCCGGAGCCTCAAGCCTATCCTGGACGCACTGTGGGCTTGGGGGGAGGGGTACAAAGCTGGCGTGGAGAAAAAATAGCCTCTTTCTGCCGGAGCAGAGAGACTGCACCAAACCAGCGCCGCCTTCTCTGGGGCTTGCAAAGCGAGTTCAAACCCGTCCTGCAATTTTCTCCATACTGTGGTGGAGGCTGCCTCCCCCTCCCGATCTTTATTGGCTTTTCCCATTCTTTCCCAACCGCTGCCACCCCCTTCAGCACCCAAAGCGCACCCGGGTTCGCCCTTTTTGGGCTTTTCCGGGTGCGCTTCGCTGTTTTTGTCCCCTTTTCACCTGCAAGGTTTTCGTGCCGTTTTTTGTGCGCTCTGCCGCTAACAAATCTCACTAAATCATCTGTTCCGGTAGAAATCTTCTACTCTAGAGAGGCGGCCCGTGTCCACTGGTTTAGCAAAAAGGCCGGGATCTCTCCCGGCCTCTCCATGGATATTCTATTGCCCGTTAATTCCAGTGTGAGCTTCACCAGAAAATCACACATGGAAGCGGTCGTACGCCTTAAAGCAGTCCACACATAGCTTTTTCCCTCCGGCAAGGTGCATCCAGTTGGCGCCAGTGGTTTCGCCGCAGCCGTCGCAGACGTAGGACTCAAACAGCTGGGCCGGCACCGGCAGGGCGATTTTCGTTTCTTTTACGTCGAACATATCCTTCGGCGCCAGGCTTTGGTAGTAGGCGAAGGACTCCTCCCTTGTCATGGGGGTTTTGCTGGGCCGCAGCACCAGGCGGACCGACCTTCCTGTTTTCCGGTCGTAAAAAGAGAAAGCCTGCTTGCCCGTTATGTGGAACAACAAATTCCCCTTGCCGATGCTGCACCCCAGAATAGCCTGGATAGCATCGCAGCCACAGGCATCGTTTTCAGCGATGCACACCAGCTGCTCATCCGAGGAAAAACGGATACCCAGCAGCTCGATGGCATACAGCGCCGCCTTATATCCGATGGTCAAGCCCCCGCACACATGGCCGTGAAAGGCCGCCGCTTTTTCCCAAAGCTCTCTTGTCTCGTCCATTATGATCTCCTCCCAATTTCATTAGACAAGCTCAGTTGCTGGTAGCCTCCAAAGTATGCTTCCGCTACCTTTGCATAGGCGTCAATTCCCAGCAGTTCCTGGCAAATCTCATCAAATTTTTCTGCCGGATCCACATCGGCAAATGCATCCGGGTACAGTACCGTCCCAATGTAATAGGCGTCCGCTAGGGCGATCTCAATGTTGGTATCGTAATAGTTAAAAGGCATCTGTAAATATAAGTTCCCATGTTTTACTGCCGAAAGGGAATTATAAAAATCGGGGTTCGTGTGGTAGTCCTCCTGCAAAACGGATAGTCCGGCTGCGTCGATGATGAGCGTATCCGGATCCATCTCCAGCAGCTTTTCCTTATCCAAGGTAACATACCCATCGATCCCCGCCTCCCGCACAACATTTCGGGCGTTTAGCGCATCAAAGAGAGGGTAGTCCCCGGTCGTGCTCTCAATACCGTGGCTGCCCTGATAAGACTGGCAGCCCAGGTATACCGTGGGCGTATTGGCAGCGTCCGCGCTGCGGTCCTGAAGATCCTCCTCTGCCTCAGCAAAATACCGGATCAGCTCCTCCGCCCGCGCCTTGTTCCCCGTCACCTGCCCGATAAGCTCCAGGGATTGGTTTACCTCTTCCGAAAAGAGGCTTGCCTCCCCATAACTCAACGCCACAACCGGGGTCGAGATCTTATCCTGCAATTCCTCAATCTCCGCCGGTTCCATGGCATAGGTGGAAAACACCACATCGGCACCGGAGGCGAAAAGCCGCTCGGCGTCCGGGGCGCTGCCGGGACCGCCGGGGCCGATGGCGGCGAGCCCTTCCACGTCTCCCAGTGCCATGGCGTAGGGCCGTCCTACCTCACCCCAGGTCTTTTCCACGTCCTCTATCCCCGCAAGCCGGCTTTTCTCCGCCACATAGCAGTACAAACGCAAGCAACCGGGCCCTATGCAGGCGAAACTGTCCGCCCCAGCGGGAATGGCAACCGAACGCCCGGCCATGTCCGTCACCTCAGCCGCACTTCCCGCGGCGGAAATTGCCCCCGCGCCGCCGCGCTCTTCCTCTGGGCCGCCGCAGGCGGCCAAACCCAGTACAAGGACCCCCGCCGCAAAAAGCGCCAGCCCTTTTCGCCATACTCTCATACGAAAACTCCTTTCACAACGGTCATCGGGGAACCACCACCGGCCGCCCGTCCACTTCCAGCACCTGTGCCCGGACGCCGTACACTTCCCAAATCATCTCCCGGTCTACCACTTCCCGCCCTCCTAGGGCAAGCACCGCCCCATCCTTCATCACCAAAAATCTGTCAGCAAAGCGCAGGGCCAGGTTCAAATCGTGGAGGATAACCACCGCCGCCAGGGCCTGCTGGCGCACCACCTGCTTTGTAATATCCAGCACCTCCAATTGGTTGCGCAAGTCCAGGCTGCTGGTGGGCTCGTCGAACAGCAGCACCGGCGCTTGCTGGGCCAGCGCCCTGGCAATGGACACTTTTTGCTGCTCCCCGCCAGAGAGGGCGTTCACATCCCGGTTGGCATATTCCTCCAGGCCCATCCGCTTCAGCACTTCCTGTACGATCTCCAGATCCCCCTTCGTCACGTCCCACTGAAGAAACGGCTTGCGCCCCAACAGCACTGCGTCGAATACCGAGCTATCCGCAAATTCACACCCCTGGGGGACATAGCCGATCCGCTGGGCCAGCTCCCGCCCAGAAAGCCGGCGGACAGGCAGCCCATCCACCAATACTTCCCCTGCCGTGGGCCGCAAAATGCGGTTGATGCATTTGAGCATGGTGGTCTTTCCCACACCATTCGTCCCCAGCACCGCCATACACTCCCCCGCCTGAACAGCGAAGGACACTCCCTTCACCACCTCCCGCTCTGGGGTGTAGCCGTATCGAAGTTCCCGCACTTCCAATCTCATTTTGCTTTTCTCCCCCTTAACAGCAGATAAAAGAAAAGGGGCGCCCCTAAAAGGGACGTTACCGCCCCCACCGGCAGGATGACGGGAGAAATTACCGAACGGGCTACCGTATCCGCCAAGAGCAGCACCGCGGCCCCCAGCAAAGCAGACGCGGGGATTAGGAACCGGTGGTCCGAGCCGATCATCCTTTTCATAATTTGCGGAGCGATCAGACCAATAAAGCCGATCATCCCCATAAAAGCCACACAGACCGCTGTCAGCAAGGAGGAAAGCAGCAATCCCCAAAACCGCACACGGCTGGTTTTCACCCCCAGGCTTCGGGCGAGCTCCTCGCCGTTTGCCATGGCGTTGTAATTCCAACGCATAAAGAGAAAATACACCAGGGCCGCCCCTACCGCCAAAGCCATCATGCCGTTCTCCTGCCAGGAGACGCGGCCCAGGTCGCCAAACGTCCAAAATACCGCAGCGGCAATGCCCATGTCATCGCCAAAATATTGGATTATTGTCGTCCCGGCGGTAAACAGGGAGCTGAGGGCTGTGCCAGCCAGCACGATAGACTCCGGTGAAAAGCCGCGCAGCCTAGATAGGGCCAGGATCAGCAGCACCGCCCCCAAGGAACACGCAAACGCGCTCACCGTCACCAAGTAGGGCCGGGAGATAGTCACTGCGCCGGAAGAGGCGCTGATCACAGCCCCCGCCCCCAGCACAATGATAGAAAAATTGGCGCCAAAAGTAGCCGCCGCCGACACCCCCAGCGTGGAGGGGCTGGCCAATGGATTCTTCAGGCAGGTCTGCATCACACATCCGGCAATGGCAAGCCCTGCCCCGGCAACTACCGCCCCAATGACGCGAGGCATTCGCAAACGCCAAATCACCACAAAAGAACGCTCGTCCCCCATGCCCAGCAAGGCCCTGCACACCTCCCCCAGCGACAATTCCGATGACCCGGCATTGGCGGACGCCAGCATCATGAACGCTGTAATAATGGTTAACCCCAGTAAAACGAACCATTTTTTCCGAATAGAGCGATAATAACCCGCAATACCACCGGCACTTTTCTCAAATGGACGCTTGACTATATTGGAGCTGCTCGCTTTCTCCACACTGTTACCTCTTTTCCCCGTACAAACTTTTCTTATAGGCGCCTGTCGGTGCGCCGCAGCCAAAACAAAAGGCGCACCGCTTCCCTGCTGGGAAGCAGCACGCCTTCTTGACGTTTCCGCATAGGTACTATGTATGATATGTCCACTATTTTCAAAACAACGGTCCATTTTCGAAAGCATTCGCGCTTTCCCATTGGCTTCCTGCCAAAATCCTTTATTTAGGATAGCTTGCTTTCCCACAGATGTCAAGAACTATTCTTGTATTTTGGAAGAAAGGACAAACTAGCATTCACTTAAAGTCCCCCTTTATCTAGATATCATGCAGCCTCTTACACCCGCTGCGGTGCTTGCTTCCCTCCTCCCCCCTCCACCAGCACCGCCGGTTTTCAGGATTACGTAAGAAACCATACGGCACCGGGCCATCCCCGCTGCCAGCCGCACCCTCCCACAGCTACTCCCAAATCACGTGCCGAGGGACGAGTGCGCGCAAGCGGCACAGCCCCTTTGCTGGCTTCCAGCTTCAGTTTGCCAACTTTCACATCACAGCCTATCTCGGTCATTTTTGCCATATTCTCCGGTAAAATTAGTCCCATACAGCTTTATATCCATTGGTTTTCCCGCCAGTGATAGTAATAAAATATGTTTCGCCAAAGCGGGCTTCCCATGAAAAAGGTTCTATATATTTTGTAATGGCATCTGGATATACATTTTCATAATTGGGAGCTACATAGTCGGTTATGATTCGGAATTGCATAAACAGCTCAAAATTGTCAGAGGGGGTATTTAATTCTTCTTTATCCCACACGACGATTGTATCAGAATCACGCTTGATGAACGATTTATCTGCATTTGATATGCCTCCACTGTATTCATGGCTATCTATGCGGTAATCATAAACCAGCAATCCAACATCTTCTTCCGTATCGAATTGAATGTGCAGGGCTATTTCGTCAGCGGCAGGTACATACTTGTCAGGAATTACCTGATTATACGCTACAAGGCCCAGTCCCAGCACAACCACTATCGCGGCAATAATTCCAATTACCTTTTTCTTCATGTTCAGAAACACCCCTGTTTATCCGTTCAGGATTTCTTGAATGTAAAGAAAATTCCAATGATTGCGGCAGTCAAGATAATCGGCGCTACTCTAACAAACAGCCATTCAAATGAGTGGAAGGCCACTCCAAGGACAGCGGTTTCAGGGTCACCATAATCCCAACCCAAATAAGGACTACTCCATATTGCTAGAACAGCGAAAATCATTACTATAATTGCGCATAATGAAAAAAGCAGCCAACGAATAATTTTTCTTCTTGTGGCATTCCTTTGTGCCAGTTGCAGATTTATCACCTCCAATTTTTCGGAAATTGCCTGTAAGCGATCAGCCTCGGTTTCAATTACAGTTTCTCCCAATAATATGCTTACCGGTGTTTCAAGCACTTCTGATAAAGAGATTAACATATCAGAGTCGGGAACCGACAACCCTTGCTCCCATTTAGAAACTGTTTGCCGCACAACATTCAGCTTGACAGCAAGCTCCTGTTGGGAAAGTCCTTTTGATTTTCTGATTGCTTTCATGTTTTCGTTGAGCATTAAGGACATCCTCCTTTCTACAGCATTTTTCTTTTGATTGCTGCCCTTATTGTAATCAAAACTGCCCGTTGCCACAAGCAATGCATCTTAACACCTTTAAAAAAAGCGGCTTTGAGCCGTTTTTTTGCTTTTTTCATACCAGCTTTTTATCTACAAATTTTTTCGGATAAATAGGCTGCTGTCTATCAAATCTCATGCGTTGTTTTATGGCTCATAAGCATTTCCGCAGGAAAAGGCAGGCGCTTCATTCCAAAGAGCATCTCCCGGCAGTTCACCGGGGCCTTACCCTGTGGGGCAACCTCCATTCCGGGCATGGAAAAGGCTGGAATTTCTTCCAGCCTTTTTGTAAACCATTCAAGTCGTCTGCATTGGGCACCCATAGCCTGTGAACCACAGCCGGTACAATTTTTAAAAAAACGTCCCGCTTTGTATACACAGCTTCCTTCACGGTACAATAAAGCAAACCGAGAAGGAGGCTTGCTTTATGTGCCACATCCACGAAAAGATCCGTCAGTTTGCCGTTGAGCTCCGCCAGGAAGAGCGCGCCCCCGGCACGGTGGAAAACTACCTGCGACACGCCCATGCCTTTGCCGCCTGGCTAAGGGGCCGTCCCATCACGCCGGAACTTTGCAACCAGTGGAAATCCCATTTGCTGGAAACCGGCTATGCCCCGGCCACGGTCAACTCCATGGTGGCGGCGGTGAACCGCTTTATCGCATTCCTGGGATGGAAAGAATACAAAATCAAATCCTTAAAGCTCCAGCGCAAGCTGTTCCGGGACGAGCGGCGGGAGCTCACGCAGGGCGAATATGAACGTTTGCTGGCCGCCGCCCACAGCCTGGGGCGGCGCCGGCTGGAACTGCTGATCGAAACCATCTGCGCCACAGGCATCCGGGTGAGCGAAGTGAAATATATCACCATGGAAGCCGTTCAAACAGGACAAACTACGATTTCCCTAAAAGGCAAGCTGCGTACCATCCTACTGCCCGGTAAGCTGTGCCGGAAGCTGAAAAAGTACGCCAGGACACAAAAAATCGCCTCCGGTGAGGTTTTCCTCACCAGAAGCGGAAGAGGCCTGTCCCGACGGCAGATTTGGGCTGAGATGAAACGCCTGTGCAAGACGGCGGGCGTAGAACCCTCCAAAGTATTCCCCCATAACCTGCGGCATCTTTTCGCCCGGTCCTTTTACAAGGTGTGCCGGGATGTGGTGAAACTGGCCGATGTGCTGGGGCACTCCAGCATTGAAACCACCCGGATTTACCTCATTTCCACCGGAGCGGAACACGCCGGGATCCTGAACAGGATGCGTTTGAGCGTTTAGGCAAAATAAGCATTCTGTCCTTTGCACCGCAGCGGGCAAAAGTTCCCCTACATATAAACTACTTGTATCATAGCACTTTATACCCTCCTTTTCAAGCGATTTTCTCCGATTTGGGTATGAAAAACCAAGACCGCATGAGCGTTTTCCTCACGTGGCCTTGGTTTTTACGCCCTTTTTCGGGGTTTCGCATAGAACGGCAACGGATTTTCCTTTGCCGAAACCCGCCGCAGAGGATAAAGCGTCCGCCCAAAGGGATAAAATGCTTATTTTGCATACGCCCGCTGCCCCTTGCATATCCGGATGCCTGGAACCGGAGGAGGTGACTGCTGCGGATAGAAAAAACAGCGTCCTGAAGGAAGCAAACGGATTTAAACTGTAAAGGAGGATATCCATGAAAACACGAAAATTTCTGGCGGCGCTGCTTGCTTTGGTCCTGGTTGTTAGCATGATCCCTGTGACAGCAAGCGCGGCGGAAGCGTCGGGCCAGGGAATTGTCAAACTGGGCTATGATACCGGGAAGGTTGAGAAAACGATAAAAGTCGTGGTACAGTACAAGAGCCAGACACTGGACGAATACGAAGTACACGATTCTCAACTAGCAGACCAGCCTATCACCCTTAGCCTGATAGGAACATACGCAGAGACATATGACATTGAAAGCGTGTCGGTCGACACTCCAAATTCCAGTTCTTCAACTGTGCATTATTTGCACAAAGACAGCTATGAATGCCGGTTGTCGCTTACAGGCAATGCCCCTGCGATATTCACCGTCACCCTATGTGACCCGCTAGAGCTTCCCAGCATTGAAGGCGATACGATCGATCCGGGCATCGGCATCATTGAATACCGCGCTTTCGACCACGATATGCTGAAGCTGCTGTATACGGCCGGTGTGGAAGGCATTGATGAGAACACAGAGATCAACGGTGTGACAATGCGCTTCGTGGACTCTTATAAGGTGGACACGCATGAGCAAGAATTGCTTGATTTCCAAACTGCTGGAAATCAGTTAGATTACCATTATTATAGTCTCTCTAATGCATCCAATGGCAAAGGCGTTCCTGAGAATATCCGCTACATCGAGATAACCTATACATTGGATGGGGCGGATGGACCCGAAACCCTGCGTGTCTACTCCGGCAGCCTGCGCTACGTCAACAAGTCGGCAGGCGGTTCCTCTATCTACAACATCGAAGCCAACAACAATGGCACTTCCCTTGTGGCGTTCTATAACGAGAACGATGGGGAATCCACCACTTGGTCCCTTTACCACGTGGCCTTTGTGACCACAGGCAGCCCCTATCTGCCCGGCAATGAGATGCCCGCTGACCCTGTGTACGGAAACGGCTCTCAGTATCAGTTTGTCAATTGGGATCACTCGGTAGGCGGCGGCGACCCCTTCCTACCCTACGAGCCCATCAGCGATGACACTATACTGTACGCGCAAAAGACTTCTTCTGGCGCCACCGGCACCGAGTATCATCTGATGAATCCCGATAACAGCCTGCTGAACCGCGTGTTGGAGCTTTACAATGCCGGAGCCGAAAACCCTGTGGAAAGCATTGACGCAGAGACGGTTGAAGTTCAGATAAACAGTACCGATGGGACAACAAGTACTAACAGGGATTATTTCTCAAACCGCTGGTGTAACGGAATGGCCTATTACAACGTGTATGCCGGCTCTGCACCCGGGGTGCCCGGTCCAACTACAAATTCCCATGTTGCCCCCGCCGAAGCCGCCAGCGCTACCATTTTCTTTACAGTAGATGGAACAGAGAATTCTGTCACTATCAAGATCGACGATGCCGCTCCCGGCAGTTTGGGGATCAGCCTGGTAAACGACCACATTGCCGAGCTTATCGTCAACCCCGCCCCAGAGCCCCCCAGTGACGATGACATGACGGGCGGCGGGGGATGATCCCACTGCCCCCGGAATTCTGGGGGACGGCGCTGTAAAGGTACAATGTGTTACAACGGGCACCGGAAACAGTGCCCGGCACGAAGCCGCGGCGTATAGCGTGCTGCCCAACTCCGACGGCTTGAACGATAGCTACAAGTTCGGCACCGTTGTCCCCACTGCCGATGGCGGCTACACATTCAAAGTAACCATTTACGCTGCAAAGTATGTGGCACAGTACAATGCGGAAAACGGGGACGCAATCCACAAACTGGCTGAAAATGGGGATGGAGAAGCAACCATTACCCTCATTTGGGACTTTGATAAAAACGAGTGGGCACCTGAGAGTGCAAGTTTGCCCATCACCTTTCAGGTAGAGTGCGGGCCCGCCACCCCCGGCGGCGGGGAGGACCAAACTACCATCACGGTCACACCCGCGGATATGACCATCTACGAAGGCGGCAAGTCCGGCTACGATAGTGTTGTAGGCCATGGGCAAGAGGATGTGAATGAAAGCACTTCCCTACCCCACCCCATCTTCAAAATCACAGCTCCTGAAAATGTTGACGTGGCCAGCTTGACCTTCACCAACAAAAGCAGCGGCAACACATGGAAACCCATTTTGCTGAATGAAGGGGCCGAAGGCGAGAAGTATTACCGCTTTGAACCTCAAGAAAGTACCAGGGACGAAGTCCGTGTCCAGTTTATTGATGAGGATGGCAATGCCGTGCTTGAGGACGCATTCAATGTATCTGAAACCCAAGAGTCCTTTGCGGCCTTCAGCATCGAGGTTTATCATGGCGAATCCGATAGTGAGGTCACAGCCTCCTTATCTGGCGGTAACGACCCATATCCGGTGGAAACCGGCACAGGGATCCTGACTGTCCGGGCGGTGGAGAACGAAAACGCCACCACAGACGTACAGGAATTTGCCGTAAGCTCCACTACTAAACCCATAGAAAAAAGCCAGCCTGCCGCCGAGAAAGCTTCCAAGAGCGCTGTCGCTGTGGAACCTACCAATGGCATCATCTACACTCTCAACGACACTGGTGTTCCCATTGATGAGGAAGAATCCCAGCCTGCCCTGCTGTTTGACGACATCATCCAGTCTGACGGCAAGGGAGAGGAACGGATTGAAAAACTGGAAAACGCCGCAGACAAGGCTATCACAGAGTCTGCCAGTTCCGGGATGGAGCGCCAGTACGAAATCAAGTATTTGGACTTGGTGGACGAGAACAATGGCAACGCTTGGATCAAGGCCAGTGACAAGATAAACATTGTTTGGCCCTATCCCGAAGGCACCGGCGCAGATACCAAGTTCCAGGTGCTGCACTTTAAGGGCTTGCACCGGGATACCAACAACGGCAGCACTGTAACTGGTTTTGACCCCGATGACATTGACAACGTCGTACCCGAGAATGTGACAATTGAAAAAACCGCCGATGGTATCCGGTTCAGCGCCGAACCCGGCGGCTTCTCCCCCTTTGTGTTGGTTTGGGAAGAAGAGAAAGGCACCACCGATCCCACTCCCGGCGGCACACCCCCACCCTACATCCCCCCTGCGGACCCAGATGACACCGGCGTTTCCGGCCTGCTGAATACCGAGGACCACATCCAGTACCTGTTCGGCTACCCCGAGGGGACTTTCGGCCCGGAAAACAAGATGACTCGCGCCGAAGTGGCCCAGATGTTCTACAACCTGCTGCTGGACCAGGATGTGGCGGTTACCAAGACTTTTGAGGATATTCCTGCTGATGCCTGGTATGCCAAGGCCGTAAACACCCTGGCAAGCCTAGGCGTTGTGTCCGGCATAGGCAACGGCAACTTTGAACCTGAGCGTTCCATCTCCCGCGCCGAATTCACCTCCATCGCCATGAAGTTTGCTGTGGGCGTTGGAGAAGGTGAGAACATCTTTTCCGATGTGGACAAGAACGACTGGTTCTATAACGCCGTGGTAAATTCCATCCAGTACGGCTGGATCCGCGGCTATGGCGATGGCACGTTCCGGCCTAATAACCCCATCACCCGCGCGGAGGTAACGGCTATTGTGAACAATATGCTGGGCCGTGAAGCCGACGAAGGCTTCGTGGACGAACACGCTAAAGAACTTACCCCTTTCTCCGACATTGAGAAACACTGGGCTTATTATCACATTGCCGAGGCCACCAACAGTCACAACTACACAAAGCCTTCTTCTGGAGAAACCTGGACAAAGCTAAACTAAAATTGTTTCAAAACGCAAAAATATCCTCAGGGCATTGCCTTGGGGATATTTTTTATAGTAAAAATAAAATGCTCAAGCAAAGAAGAGCCTTTAAAGACTTGAATTTCAAAATCATATAAATGCCGTTTTCTTAATAAATGCCACGAGTTACAAACCAACACTGCACCTTCCACCTAAAGTGCACCCGGGTTTGCTTTTTTAGGCTTTTCTGGATGCGCTTCGCCGTTTTCCGCCGTTTTGGTCGCTGCAAAATTTTTGCCTTGTTTTTGCGTCCTATCACATAACATTTGTAAGTCAAAGTTGTTTTGAGAGTGTTTGTACTATTTCGATAACCCAACGGGTTCCCTCCCAGGGCAACCGACCTTCCTCCGCGAATCCCAAAGCTTTCCAAAAACGTAGCCCTGGAGCATCACTTTTCAAGCATACCAAGCGGATATATGTGAATCGACACCCTTAGCTTAACGAAGTAACCCCTTCATCAGCGTACTTCCCAATCCCTTTCCTTGCATAGTGCCATCTAGTTCTAATAGTCCTACATACAGGAAGTCTTTCTGTGAGTATCCATCTATCACTCCCAGCGGTCTACCTTCCAGAAAATATCCAAAAAACAATTTGCTCGCAGTTTTTCCTCCGGAGGCAGGGAAGTTCGATCCTCCCGGCAATTCGCTGGGGTGGGATGTCCATCAAATCAGCTGCAAACCCGAAAAGCGGCGCTCAAGACCCATCATCACTTCGGTCAACCTATGTAGTGAGCCGTTTTTGTGGCTTGGTTGGTGGTTCCTCCCTTCGGATTTTTTCATCAGCCACCAACGCCACCGTGCAGCGTTTGGTTATATTCAGGCCAATATTGGGAACCGGGCGAAGGAAAACACCTAGACTTTTAAGCGGGCCCTCCCCTGGTTCCGGATAAGGGAAAGGCCGGGATTGCTCCCGGCCTTTCCCCCGTTTTATTGTTACCCCAATCTTGCGCCGTGCGGCAGCCCGCTCCCCTTACGGGAGGGTTTTCCCCGCCGCCAGATACAGGGCGTACCACTCCTGGCGGGTGAGCTGGATATCAGCCGCCTTACAGATGCCCGCCAGCCGCTGGGCGTTGGTAGTGCCTACTATGGCCTGGATCTTAGCCGGATGGCGCAGGATCCAGGCGATGGCGATGGCGTTGGGCGTAGCCCCGTACTTTTCCGCCAGTTCATTGATCTTAGTGTTGAGCTCCGGATATTTGCCGCTGCCCAGGAATGTCCCCTCGAACATCCCATACTGGAAGGGTGACCATGCCTGGATTGTGATCCCTTTCAAACGGCAGTAGTCCAGAACACCCCCATCCCGCACTACAGCAGGACTATTTTCAATATTCACGTTCAGTCCTTCATCGATCATGGGGCAATGGGCGATGCTCAGCTGCAGCTGGTCAACGATCATCTTTTCCCCGCAGGCCTGTTCCAGCAAAGCCATCTGCCCGGGATTCTGGTTGCTCACGCCAAAGTGCCGCACCTTCCCGGACTCTTTCAGCGTGCGGAACGCTTCAGCCACCTCTTCCGGCTCCATCAAGGCATCAGGGCGGTGGAGCAGCAGCACGTCCAAATACTCAGTGTTCAGGCGCTTTAAAATACCGTCCACAGACTCCAGAATGTGCTCTTTTGAACAGTCATAAGCCACGCCGGGCAGGATAGAACATTTGGACTGGATCAGCACCTTTTCCCGGATCGCCGGGCTCATGGGCAGCGCTTCCGCGAAGAAGCTCTCCGATTTGCCCCCACCGTAGATATCCGCATGGTCGAAGAAATTCACGCCGTTTTCCAGCGCCGTATTCAGCAGGCCGTTTGCCTCTTTTTTGTCCAGCGCGTTGATCCGCATACAGCCCAGCCCAATGGCTGGAGCCTGCAATTTCCCTCCTAAAGCGATTTCTTTCATGGTGATTTCATTCCTCCTTACGCTTCGGCAGCGGCTTCTGCCGCGGCTTTCAGGCGGGCCCAATCGATAGTGGCAGGCACGGTGCAGTCCGCACCCAGCATGAAGCCCTTCTTCCCCATGGCGCCGATGACCCGCTTGGACTCCTCCCGGATCTCTTCCAGGCTGCCCTCAAGGAGCACGCCGTGGTTGTCAAGGCCGCCCAGGATGGGTGTTTTGAACACCTCTCTCCCCTCTTCCAAGGACAGGTCGGTGCGATGCACGTCCCAGTTGAACAGGTCGCCAGGATAGCCCGTGTACCGCCGGGGGGACGACTGGAATCCAAATTCCACTTCGCCGCAAATGTGCACAATGTTATACTTGCCCGTCATTTCCTTGGTCGCTCCCAGCACCATCAAATCAGAGGGCTTGACCAATTGGGACCAGGTCTCTTCGTCAAACCTTTGGGGCTCACTGAACTGCCCGGAATAGTAGATCCCGCTGCTCCCAATCTCCAGATAGTCACGGGTCCACTCCCGCAGGGTCTCACCCAGGATCTTCACGCCCTCTTTAATGGACTCCGGATCCTCTTTGCAGTGTTCCATAAACTGCTGGTCGGTACTGCCGGCGCACAGGTAAGTAAAGGAGGCGATCTTAAAAGGGCTCCACATGGTGGGGAACACCATAGCGTCGCCGCCTGACTTCTCCAAGATCCGCTTCACCAGCTCCGTCATATGCTGGTAATGGGAACAATCCTTCCCCGGGAGGCGGATGTTCCGCCAATCGGAGGGCTTGGTGATGGTGATCCCCTGGGTGACGAACTGGCCAAAGTTATCGTCCATCACTTTGATGATGTCCGTCCCCACCTCCCGGCACAGGTCTACATGGGCCTGCGCGCGTTCGTCCAGAGAGAGATCCTTAGGATAGTGGAACCAGAACCCCACTGGCACATGATCTGGTTCCCGGTTCTCGAATACGGCTTTCATTCTTTCTACTTTGTTCATAACAGCTCACTCCTTTGATTGTCTTTGTTTTTTCAAAAGCATATCTAAAATTAGCAGGTTGGCACTTCCCATTCCCAGTGTACCCAAATCCCCCAAGTTTTTCAAGGTGTTTTCAACGTCTTGGTCCACGATTCCGTCATGGCTGTTCGCACCGTGGCCTGCCAGCGCCATATTCGCGGCCCGCATAGCCGCTTCTACCGATGTGGCGATCTTCAACGCACATCCGGGCTTGGCTCCGTCGCAGATCATCCCGGAGATATCCGCCGTCATGGTTTTAATCCCCAGCTCCGCCTGCTCTCTCGTACCTCCATACAAGTACACCACCGCTACCGTTACCCCAATGGCTGCCGCAATGGAGCATCCGCACAGCACCGACAGCTTACCCAGGTATTCTTTTGCATGGACCGTTACCAGAATGCTCAATGCCAGAGCACGGCGCTCTTTCTCCCGGAAAGACGCCGGACCTTCCTCTGCCAAAACGATCACCGGCAGAGTTGCTGTCAGACCTTGATTCCCACTCCCAGCAACACTCATCACGGGCTTTTCGCACCCGGACATCCGTGCGTCCGCCGCTGCCGAGGCCGCAGCCGCCGCACGGTTTGCAAGACTTCTTCCCAACAGGCTTTCCACATCTGCTTTCAGGATGCTCTGGCCCACTCGCAGGCCGTAGTCCCCACGCAAGCCCTCCTGGGCCACCGCTTTATTGAGAGTGATGGTCTCGTCCAAAAATGACAGTTCTTCTTCCGCGGTTTCCTGGATAAACTCCCAGATGTCTTCCACGGTCAGGCCGGGGCAGCCTGCCGTATCTTGCTTCGCTTCCCCAAACGTTGTCTCGTCCGAAGAGACCACCTGACCATCCTTCATCAATTTGGAAAAATGGCTGTGGCTGCCTGAGATGACAGCCTCCCCCTTATGCCCCTGGCAGCTGGCCACCGCCCGCAGGTACACCTTTTCCGCAGTATCTGCCTTTGATACCCTCACCCGCTTGGAAAGCTCCCGGGCACAGGCTTTTTGCTCTTCTGAAAGGCCTTCTAGCACCAAAAGGCCCTTCTCCGGAGCACCGGACGCTGCTCCCAGGGCACAGGCCATTTCCAGTCCCACGCTGCTCACGCCTGGAATGCCCACGTTCATCGCGTTTTTTAAAATGTACTCACTGGCCTCCAGTTCCACCTTCTCGGCGCTGCCTGGCAGCTGGGCCGCCGCACCTGCCGCGCATAACGCTGCCGCTACCGGCTCCGTGCATCCCAGAGCAGGCACCGTTTCCCGGCGGAGGATCTCAAGCATCGCCTTTCTGCTTTCTTGTCTCAATATTCTGCCTCCTGAAACTGTAAATGGTCAATGGCAAGCAGCCCCAAAACATAAATTTTGATGGAGCGCAACAGCAACTCGATAATGGTGGACTCATCCGGTCCGTGGGCGCCGCCATGCCCCTCCCGGAAAATACCCCGATCCACCTGCACAAATTTGGAAATGTCCCCGGAGAAGCCCATGCCATAAGAAATAGAATTGGGTAGTTTCCGGGAATACGTCCCGCCGGGAAGCACAAAGGGTTCCTTGTTATCGCCCATCACCCGGTTGTAAGTGTCTGTCAGGATCTTCACAACAGGATGATCCAGAGGAAACCGATGGGCGGGATCCAGCTTCTTCAGCTGCATCTGACACGCCAGCCGGTTGCAAGCTTTTTTCACGTTCTCCACGATCCCTTCCCCATCGCACGTGATGGGGTAACGGATATTGATCGTAACAGCTACCCGCCGCTGATCCAAACGAAGAATGGAACCCACGCAGGTCATCCTTCCAGAATCCTCATCCTGGCATGCAGCCCCTAAAGCTTCTCCATAGCAATCCGCGTTTACAATATTTGCCATTTCCAGCAAAGATTCGTCTTCCTCAGAGAGTGCCTTGCTCTCACAAAGTCCCCGAGTAAGGAGTCCTACCGCGTTTACACTGTTCTGTGGGAACGCGGTATGGCCTGCGCTTCCTTTTGCCTGAATGAGAACGGTATTTTCCGTCTCTGTAATCGTAAACATCTCCCTCAAAGCAGGCAGGGCTTTTATTACGCGCTCAGTTTTTTTCAATTCTGCCAGTGCCGCATCCGGTACTACATTATCCGCCGTGCCGCCTTCTAACCGCAGAATATCGCCGCTAACAGCCCCTTCCGAAATCAACTCAGCCGTAATAATTCCCTTTTCCCCATAGCAGACCGGGTAATTACTGTCTGCGATGATCGAGAAAGGAGGCGCCGAATAGTGGTCCAGGTAATATTGGATATCGCTCATCCCACGCTCTTCATCCGTCCCCAAAAACAGCTTTAGGTTATGCCGCAAAGGGATACCCAGTTCTTGTATGCAGCGCATCACATAGAAAACCGCCATGGTTTGTCCTTTGTTATCTTGAGCGCCTCTGCCAATGATCATCCCATTTTTCACTACACCCTCATAGGGAGGAAAGTCCCAGCCATCCCCTTCCGGTACCACGTCCAGGTGTCCCCAAAAGCCAATAGTTTCCTTTGGGATCCCCATGTCGATACTTCCCATATACTCCTCGTAATTCTCTGTAAGGAATCCATGTTTCTTGCCCAAGTCCAACATGGCGTGCAGCGCCTCACGGCAACCGGAGCCATAGGGTTTTACGGGACTGTCCTGTTGGGCGACACTTTTAATCCGCACCATGCGCACAACATCTTCTATGAATTCATCCCGGTGGCCTTCAATCCACCTGTCAATTCGTTCAACAAGTTCTTTTTCCACCATTTTATTCCTCCTCCCACACGGCTTCCCGAACCCAGCGGAACCGCTCCAGCTCAAAGGGCGGCAGGATAGAGCAGTCCGCGCCAATAATCAAACCATTGGTGTTCCCAAATGCATCTCGATATTCACACAGAATGCGCCGTGTTTCTTTTTGAATCTCTTCCTTTGTCCCCTTGTAGAGCAAACTTCCCACACGGTTATCAAACCCGCCTAGCACAGGGCGTCCGCCAAAGTAACGTTTCCCTTCCGGCAGGGTTAGGCCATCCACATAAATTGCCCAGTTGACAGCACAGGCAGGATAGTCCTTCCAACGGGACAAATCGTTCTTGTTCCCGTCCCAAGCGCAAAAATGGGCCATGTTATATTGGGAATACCGGTTAGCCGTATCCAACAGCATCAAATCCGCAGGAAGTACAATTTCATCGTACTCCTCCTTTGAGAAGCGGCTTTCCTCCGCCCCCTGGAAACAGACGAATAATCCCAAACAATCTGTTTCCCGAAGGATTTTTTCCTCCGCACGGCTGACTGTAGATGTAATCTCTTCCAGAACCCCCAACACGGAACGCTTATCTTGCTCCAGAAAACGTGCCAGTTTATCATCGCCGATCTTCCTCAACAACATAAAAGAAGAAAACACGTTGAAGTAGAGGCATACCTCTTCCCCCAATAACTCGCACGTCCAAGCAGCCCTTTCGTACAAATCCCGAACATAGTCCTCTTTTGGTCCGGATGCCACCGCACGTACAAGATCCGTTACGGTTTCCACCTTATCAAAGGCAAAAGGTGCGCTAAACCCGTCATACATGATCTTCACAAAATCCACACCGGTTTCCCGGAAAAAATCCAAATGGTACTGGGCACTTTTCCGACCCATCGGGGGGTTCCCCGTTTCGTCCCGGAAATGCCGCCAAAAACTTACGGGAACACGATCCGTTTTTTCCCCGCGAAGTGCAGCCAAAACCCGTTCTTTCCGATTCATAAAACTCACTCCTCCACAATAGTGAGCGCCCCAAAAATCCATAGCCCATAGCTGCAATCTTTGGGGCGCTTCCTACCTACTGCTTAACTCTTAAAGAAAAATTAAACGTGCCGTTCCGAACGGGAGGGGTGCGTTATTCCTGCCCATTCATTCGGTCGTAAGCCTGCTGGGAAACCTCAATATAGGTCTGCAAGCCGATATTGTCCAGCTCCTTCACATAAGAATCCCAGTCATTGTCCACGCTAAGATCGCCGGTGGCGAAACGTGCCATAGATTCCTTCACATAGGTTTGCAAGGAAGTCTGGATATCCGCGATCTGATCTGCCTCTTCCGTGTTGTAGATCAACAGGTTGCACACCTCTTCAGGATGCATATCGATCATAGGAGCAGTCGACTGGGCAATCATATACTCGGCGTCGGTGGGATCACCGTTCCACTGCTGGCCATCCATCCACTTACGCAGCATGATGTTGGGGGTAACGTTGTTCCAATGGGATTTATGGGAAGAACCGCCCCAAACCAAAATAGCTTTGATAGCGCACTCAGCGCCGTAATCCTTACCCAGGGCCTCGCCGTCGGGATCGGGCTCAGTCCAGTCCACACCGGGTTCGCCAAAACGGCTGAACAAGGTAGCTTCCTGATCAAAGAAGAAGTCGGCCAGGCGGAACACCACTTCAGGGTTCTTACAATCCTTCGTAATGGCAAAAATCGGGGCAGGCTGGGTGGGATAGTAGGCAGCCCACTGCACGCCCTCAGGGCCAACCACGGGATCCAAAGGTACATACTCCGCTTTACGGTCGGTCATAGAGGTGGTGAAAAGCTGGCCCATACCGGCAGTACAAACCACACCGATGGTATTGCTGTCACCTGCGGTAGCAACCGACTTGAATGCCTGGCCATCCTGGGTAAAGGTCAACGGGTCAAAGAGGCCTTCCGAAACCAACTGGTTCAGATAACGCAAACCTTCTTTCCACTCATCCTTGTTATAGGGCACGTCCAGCTTGCCGTCGTTTACCAGCCAGCGGAGTTCGCCGTCATCGTAGATAAAGGAGTTCATGACCCAGTCGGCCGCCAACTGATGCCAGTTTCCGCCGCCCATCATGCCAATCTCATCCGCCTGGCCGTTCCCGTTGGGATCGCCTTCGACAAAAGCCTTCAAAACAGTGCGTAGCTCTTCCGTCGTGGTGGGCTTTTCCAAATTCAGCGCATCCAGCCAGTTCTGATTGATGTAGCAGCGCAGGCTGTGCTCGTTGCTGGTCTGCTCATGGTACTGCGGCAGCGCGTAAATATGCCCGTCAGGAGATTTGATCAGGTTCAAAAGGTCCTTGTTCTGCGCTTGCTCCGCCATGCTTTTAATGTTCACGCCATACTTGTCCATCAGTTCATCCAACTGAATGAACGAGCCGTTCTGGCCATGGCGGTAAACGGTCAGTTCCTTGGTAGCACCAAAGAAGTTGCCGCCGCTAAATGCGTCGGGGAGTTCCGCTCCAGAAGCGATCAAAACCTCCATTTTCTGATTCGCCTCATCGCCAGCGTAAATTTGAAGATTCAGCTTTACACCAGTCTTTTCCTCAATATACTTGGTGAAGCTATTGTCCACATAGTCCTCAACCTGGCCACCTTTCTCAATCGCCAAAGTCACCTCGACAGGCTCGCTGACAATGGGGAGCTCACCAGCAGGGCTTACTTCCACGCCACCTTCGCTTGTCTGAGAAGTTTGGGAAGTTCCTGATGTAGATTGATCCGAGGCCGCTCCCTCCCCAGTTGTACTGGAACTTCCGCCGCCAGTACAGCCAGTTAGCAGCATTGCCGCCGCCAGTGCCGCCGCAATAGCGGACTTCAAGTGTTTGTTCATGTCTTTCCATCCTTTCTGTTTGTTTTACGGTTTTAACCGCTATGTCATCAGTAAATTAATTTACTGAATCCCCAAAAGTAACCTCCAGCTTTTTCGGCTCATCCCTTGATCGAACCGATCATCACGCCTTTCACAAAGAATTTCTTTACGAAGGGATACATAATTAAAACCGGGGCGCTGGAAACAATAATCAGCGAGTATTTCAACAGATCCGCAAGGCCTTGCTGCTGTTCTGACAGCGCCAGATCCACTACCATACTAGTGTCCATGCTGTTGGCAATCAAGATTTCCCGAAGGATCAACTGCAAAGGGAACTTCTCCGGGGTATTCAAATAGAGGAACGCGCTGAAATAATTATTCCAGTGCGCCACCGCGTAATACAGCGTGATAACCGCCATAACCGGTTTTGCCAGCGGAAGGACGATGCTGAAGAAATACCTGGCGTCAGAGCACCCGTCAATCTGAGAAGCCTCTAAAAGCGCCGTAGGGATACTTCCCATCAAGAAGGTCCTGGCTATAATCAAATTGAATACATTAATTGCCCCAGGGATCATCAGGGCCCACATGGTATCGATCATTTTCAGATCCTTCAACAGGATGTAATCCGGGATCATGCCGCCGTTAAACATCATGGTGAACGTGAAGAGGAACATAAAAAACCCCTTATACGGCAGGTCACGGCGGGACAGGGGGTAAGCGGCCACCATGGTAAACACCAAATTGATGACCGTGCCTATCACGGTGTAAACAAAGGCATTTTTATAACTGTTCCAAATATCAGGATGACGGAACACTGCCTTATATCCTTCCAGCCCCGGATCCACCGGCCACAGAAACACCTTGCCGGAAGTAACCGCCTGAGCGGAAGAAAAAGAAGCGGATACAATGAAGATCAACGGATAAACTACAATCAATAAGAAAACAGCTAAAATCACATAGGTGACCGCATAATAGACCTTGTCGTCAACCGAGAGCTTTACTTTGTTTCTCCTTGTCATCGTTTTGCCCTCCTTACCACAAGCTACTCTCGCTCACCTTACGGGATACGGCGTTGACCGTAACCAGCAAAGCCATGTTGATAACGGAATTGAACAGGCCAATCGCCGAAGCATATGAGAAATCGCTGCCCTGCACAAAGCTCACTTTGTACACATAGGTACTGATAATCTCAGAAGCGGCCAAGTTCAGATCCGTCTGCATCAAATAAACCTTCTCGAACCCAATGGACATAATATTTCCGGCGTTTAAGATCAACATGATCGTCACCGTGGACATGATCGTGGGAAAATCGATATACAGCACCCGGCGGAACCGGCTGGCGCCATCAATCTGAGCAGCCTCATGGAGTTCCGGGTCCACGCCGGAAAGCGCTGCCGTGTAAATGATTGTATTCCACCCCACGTTCTGCCAGATTCCCGACCACACATACAAATGGGGGAACGCCTCCGCACTTCCGAACAAATCCGGGGCTGATTGACCAAACATCCGGAAAATCGCACCCAAAATACCGATATGGGGGTTTAGCATCTGCATCATCATGCCCACCAGTACCACAATTGAGATAAAATGAGGCACATAGGCAATGGTTTCCAAAGTGTTCTTAAACCGCTTGCTCCGCAGGGAGTTAAGCATCAAAGCCAGAATGATGGGCAGTGGGAAACCGGCCACAAGGCTGTAGAAAGAAGTCACCAGTGTGTTCACCATAACGCGGCTGAACTGATAAGAACTAAAAAATTTTATGAAGTTGTCAAAGCCCACCCAGGGACTTCCCCAGATACCTCCATTAGGATTAAACTTACGGAAAGCAATCTGAGCACCCAACATGGGGTAATACTTAAAGACCAGCAGCCAGATCACCGGAATCAATAAAAACACATACAGCTGCCAATGTCGGAAAAACACCTTTCGTTTCTTATGCCGCGTCTGAGCCTTAACCTGCGTCACAATCAACCCTCCTTCCGCCGGACCAGCCGTACCATCTCGTCCGGGTTCAAGTCCCGCAGCTCTTTGGGGAGATACAGGCCGTCCTTCCGAATCAACACATCGTCAAACCACAATTCGCCGCCTCCGTCCTCCGGCCGCTGGGAAAGGACGATGTCCCAGTGAACTGCGCTGGGTGAATGGCCCGGCGTGAAATGAAGCGTACCCCACATCTTCTCGTCAAACAGCGTGTCGCCGATAGCGTGTGTGACAAAGGGATTGATTCCCAGAGAAAATTCTCCGATATACCGGGCGTTTTCGTCCGTGTCCAAAATCTGGTTCACAGCCTCATCCAAAATCGGAGAGCCACCTTTTGCTTCTACAATTTTCCCCTTTTCAAAGCGGAAATAAATCTGCTGAAATGTGACACCGTTGTACGTTGTAGGTACGTTGTAAGTAATCTCTCCTTCCACTGTACCCATCACTGGGCAGGAAGAGCATTCCCCATCCGGCAAGTTGAGCCTGCCGCATCCCGTATCGTTAGGGAATGCGGGACCACCCCTCTGCCCTTTGATAGAAAAATCCAGATTGGTGCCGGGCCCGACAATCCTGACACGATCTGTGCGGCCCAATAAGTCATTTAAAGGCTGGGCACATTGGGTCATTTTTTCATAGTCCATCACACAGGTCTGGAAATAATACTCTCGGAATTGCTCAGTGCTCATACGGCACATCTGGGCCATGCTGGGATTCGGGTACCGCAACACGCACCATTTGGTGTGTTTCATCCTCCTGGACTTTACAGGGGCCATCGCGAGGTTGAATTGAGTCATCTTTTCCGCTGGTACATCAGCATATTCCGAGCTGTTGTCCATCTTACGAACCATCACACAGGCATCCATTTTTTCCATCCGGGCCAGTTCCACTTCCGCACGGCGCCGGAAACTTTCTTCCGAGCCCCCCAGCAAAAGCCTCCGTTGGACGGCAGCGTCCTCCCGGCAGACAAAAGGATACCCTCCCGCTTGGTAAGCAGCCTCAATGAGAGCGGCCGTCATATCATCCGCCCCGTCCCAGGATTCGATCAACAAATTTTCCCCGGGCTGCAGCCCAACGGAATACTGCACTATCTGCCGGGCCAACTCCTCCATCTTTGCATCATACATGGTTTTCGTCCTCTCCTCCTATAAAACAATCAACTCTTTGGGACTGTGGGTCAAATCTTCACATCCCGTTTTTGTAACAACGACCATATCTTCAATGCGAACACCGAATTTCCCTGGAAGGTAGATCCCTGGCTCTACGGTGATAACAACGCCCTCTTCCAGCGGGTCCCCACACACTTGGTTGAACCTAGGGTCCTCATGAATTTCAAGCCCCAGGCTGTGTCCCAGGCCATGCCCAAAGCAACCGCCGTACCCTTGGCTGGCAATATACTCCCTGGCTACAGCATCCACCTCTTTACATGGCTTCCCCGGCCGGACAGCGTCTATAGCGCGCTTCTGAGCCTCCAAAACGATTTCATAAATACGTCTCTGCTCCTCTGTTACCGCGCCGACAGCCACCGTGCGTGTCATATCCGCTGCATAACCGCCTACCATGGCGCCCACATCCATCATTACAAAGTCACCGTACCCCACTTGGCGAACCGTCGGATCCCCATGGGGCAAGGAGGTTCTTTCCCCAGATGTGAAAATCATATTGAACGACCGTTTTTCACAGCCACGCCGGGCCATCTCCTCCCCCAGGCACATCATTAAATCTAGTTCAGACACGCCGGGACGGATCTTCCCCAGCAGTACCTGAAAGGCCTCATCGGTGATCTGCTGGGCTTTCCGCAGACATTCCAGTTCGTAGTCATCCTTGTGCCGGCGCATTTTTAGTAAAAGTTTCCCAAAATCCGGCGTTTCTTCCAGCCTTACAGGAGCAATGTCCTGGCGAAGCTGGGCAGCACGTTCCACAGTAATATAATTGGTTTCAAAGGCTGCTGATTCAATTCCTAGGGACTGGAGCAGTCCAGCAAGCTGCCCAGGTCCCTCTTCTAAAAGCACCTCACAATTTTGGACGCGCTCTTGGGCTGCCTGGATATAACGGGAATCCACAAGTAAAAACAAGCGCTCTCTTGTGATAACCAAAGTACCCGCTGAAGAGGCGAACCCTGTCAAATAAAACCGGTTTACGCCTGAGAGCACAATGGCGGCCTGGCAGGTCATTTCTCTTTGTAACCGGGCTAATCGCTCCATGATACACTCCCTCCTCTTTGTTCTGGTTTTTTGCTAGAACCTAAGTATTCCAAAAAAGCGGCAAACGCAGTTCCCAAAATGTTCAGGAAGCAACGCTTTCTTTTGGACAAAAAGACTATAACGCGATTTGCCAGGCAAAGAAAGGTACAAAGTATAAAAAAGAGTACCACACACAACTTTCGGTGGGGTACTCTTTAGTTAAAGTCCATACAGTATTTAATTTTCCTTAAAAAATTATTTTTCAGCGCATTCGCTTGGCAAACATCCCCAAAAGCGTTTAAACGCCCTGCGGAACGCGTGAGAACTGTTGTATCCGCATTGTTCCGCCACTTGGTTGACCGATTGTCTTTCTCCCTTTAAAAGGTTCAGTGCATAGTTCATGCGGAGTTTTTCCAGATACTGTGAGAAAGTGGTCGCCATCTGCTCTTTGAAAAGCCTGGACATATACACCTCCGTAACGCCAAATTCTTGAGAAAGCATAGCCAAATTCAAGCTGGAATCCGTAAAATGCCCCTCCAAATATTCGCAGATGTGTTCCCGCAGCTTTTCATTTTTGAAATTCTTACGGTTATAAATAAACTGGCACAGTTCCTGAAAATATTGGTAGATTTTGTAAAAATCCTTCGCATCCCCCTCCGGCTCAAGATTTCGGTTCAAATAGAAAAGACTTAACTCCTCCGCTGAGATGCCAAGGTCGCTCAATACGGAAAGCACCTTAAAATAGGTACCTTCCAATTCATCCACTAATCCCCGCAACATTCTAGGAGAAAGCTTACGCATCTCTAAATTCTCCCGTTCAATATCGGCAAAGACGGCATCTACAGCTTTTAGGTTACCGCTCATCATCACACGTACCAGTTTTACTTCGATTTCAGTGGTGTACATATAAAAAATTGTACCATGATGATAGGTATTGTACCTTAAAACAACGCCATTTTCATCGTCGTTTATATTATCTAAAAGGTGCTTTGCCTGAGCAAATGCGATAAAGGTATCCGCTAGGTATGTGTACGGTGCTCCCATCGCCGCCTGCATAAGGATTCCCTCATCCTCCATTTTCTCAATTACACAGTTGCAGATCCCCGCCAGCCTTTCCTCCTGTTCCAAAGAATCCAATCCCGAAATAATGGTGACCCTTCGCTCGTCATTGCAGTAAACCAGGGCGTTCTCCCCTACGTAGTGACGGATCAGGTCCTCCAGGATCATTTGCACGGCAGAAAGCCCTTCCCTGTCGTTTTCCATTTTTCCAAACCCTGTCACCTGCAAAACTGCCACACAATAACAGTTCCCATTCAGTTGGATACGTAAATCTTCCAACTGTCCTTCCAAATCCGTATAGTCCATCGCGGTGCCGCTCAAAAGCCGTTCGATAAAGCCAACCTGCATCAGCGGGATGCGGCGCTCCAGCTCTTGACTCAATTGGTTCCGGTCCTCCAAAAGCTCTTTTACTTTCTCTTGGATAAATGTATAAACCCCCGTGCTGTTTTCTACCAGCGGTTCCTCATGCTCGGAGCCTGTCAAAATTGAAACCATATTTGCTAAGGGCTGGCTACTGCGCCGCGCAAAAAAGACGCAAAGCACTGCCGCGATTAAAAAGGCAAGCATGACCAAACCGACCGTTATGAAAAAATTCTGATACCAATTCTGTAGCAAGATATCTTCCGAGTAAATGCTTTGGTATTGCCTGCCGGAATCAGATGTGACAGAGAGAGAAAACGTATTGTCGGATATTTTTTCCGGGGAAGGGACCAATGGAAGCGCCTTGCCATTCGAGGCTCCTTTCATTTGGAAGGCAACCACTTCCCCATGGCTCACCACCAAAGACCGCAACTGGCTTTCCGACACGTAGAGAAACACCTGTCCCTCACCGGAAAGGTTGGAAGAGTTTGCCACCAATGGCTGGGAATATAAAATCACATCCTGTTCATCCGAACCAATCCGAACATTTTCTAGCATAACCTGACCCGTATTTTTCCGAAGGGAGTGAACGTTGTCCAGCCAGCTCTCGTAACTGCATGTGGAGCTGTAACGGATTCTATGGAAAAACTCCGTGTTGGAAATAATGCCGTCACTGCCAATAATCATATCTTCATTTGGAAGCAGCACATAGACCGAGTCCACAAAGCTATTCAAAAACGCCTGGTTTTGGAGCTCAGCTGTCAGCTTATAGGCAGCATGGTAGGCATTCCCATCGCTGCGTTGGATCCTCCGCAAGTTTTCACTGTTGGAAATATTCTGCACAATATTGGAAAATTCGCTGAACCTGTCTTCAATATTGTTCACACTTTGTTCCATCTCCCGTTCGGAAAGCTGCAGCGCATCTTCCCGTCGTTGGAACAGGCTTTGAGCACTTACTACAAGCATTACTGTCATTAGGATAACTAGGATGACAAAATATGACAAAATAAATCTGAGAAAAATATTCATCTTCCATTTTGTCCGCACAGCTACCATTCCCTTCTCGGTCATATCAATCGTTCATTTAATCTCTCATAGTTCAGAAAATTACTGCGCTCTTTAAAAGAAAAGTTGGCGGGCTATTTCACCTAAAAACTCAGACAAAGGTTTTTCAGTTGGAATTTTCCAACTGAAAAAGGCCATGGCCTTTTTCAGTTGGAATTTTCCAACTGAAAAAGGCCATGGCCTTTTTCAAATCAAAATCTACCAAACGGTTCTAATCCCCGCACGACATTTATGCCCTATCCGTACAAGATCCCCGATGGGGTTGTCTTATTTCTTTTATTATACAAAACAAGCTAATTTCAGTCAACATTTTTGTTAGAAAAAGTGATATTCTGTTTCTTCCTACCTAGTTCCCAAAAACAGCGCGCAGGGTTGGAAGTTGGTTTCCCTTTTTTCGGTCCCTCTTTTAGGCAAGCAAAAGGCCGGGATTATTCCCGGCCTCCGCCTATCAATGAAACTTCGATTTATTTTACCGTGAACAGCCTCCTTGCCACCTCACGGTAATGAAGGTACAATACGCCGAACCGGTGACGGTAGTGGGGGTTCCAGGGCTTTTCCTTCCCGCAGAAGTGGAGGACCGCCGTGTGCCCCATCACCCAGGAAAGGTCCGCCTCTCCCAGGCTGCGCATAAGATAGTTGCTGTAATTTCTGGCATCATAGTTCCAAATCACGTCGTCCAGAGGCAGTACCCGGTCCCCGTACAGGGCGTTGAACACATCTTGATCCGGCAGCACCAAATCTTGCCTGTACTCCTCCGTGAAACGGAAAATCGCTTGCGGATCCACCTCTTGCCGGCAGTGGTCTAAATCCATAAGCAGCACGCCGGTATTGTAGTAATCCCCTTTTGTCCCCAGGCGAACGCGGTTGATATTGTTGGCCAGTTCCGTTTTCCCTGTGTGGGCTGCCGCGGCGAATAAACTGCTGTGCAGATCCATTTCCCACAAAGGCGTCAGCGGGTTGATGACCAAGATATCTGGGTCTAAGTACAGTACCCGCTTTACCTCCTTGGGAAGCAACTGCCCTGCCAACAGCCGGTAATACATCTCTTGGGGGTATTGTTTCGTCGCGGGAGCGTTGGCGAACAGGCGTCCGTCCACAGTGACAGGGCACAATTCCCAGCCCAGCTTTTCCACGTCTTCCCGTAATTGATCTATCTGCCCTTGTGAAATGGCCCGATGGAGGAGATGCACCCGGCACCTCGCCCCAGGGTCGTTCTGATAGAGGGAAACCAGCAATACCCGCAGCTGAGGAAGGTAATTTTCATCAAAGCTCACCAGCAAATCCATGTTTTTCCTCCATCCTCACAGTGGCAAAAAAGCCATGACCAAACTCTCCACCCCCAGGACAATAAGATACATTGCGGCCACGTACCCTAAAGCCAGAAAAGACGTAGAGGGCGCTACCAGCAGCAGCACACCCAGAATGAGCCCTATGACGTTGAGGGCCAGGGTGAAGTAATAGGTTCCCCGGCCCGCCAGAAAGCGCACACGGGAGAGGTTGGCCAGCCGGGAGACGCTATGGGTAATAAACCAGAAGGCAAATAGGAAAGAGAACACTGCCATACCCACCCCGGGGTTAACCAGGATCACCACGCCGGACATGACGCTTAAGACCCCGGAAACCAGGGAAACAATGGGTCCAAATCCTGTAAACCGCTCCACTCGGATATAAAGGAGGATATCCGCCACACCCGCAATCACCCCAGCGATTCCATAGGCATATACCAGGCCCTTCACCGCCAGGCTGGGCCTGAACAGGGATATGGTCCCCAACACGATCAGGGTAATTCCCGCTAACAGTTCCCACCAGACTACCCGCCGGTACCAAGGGGTTTTCATGCCTTACCGCCCCCTTCCAGGATCTCCATGAACTCCCCGCCTGTAATGGTTTCCTTCTCATAGAGGTATTTAGCCAGTTCGTGGAGTTTGCCGCTGTTCTCCGTCAAGATCTGCTTTGCCTTAGTGTGCTGGGCCCTCACTAGTTCCACCACCAGCTGGTCAATCTTAGAGGCGGTTTCGGCAGAGCAGGCCAGGGAGGCGTCCCCGCCCAAATATTGGTTTTGCACGGTTTCTAAAGCCACCATGTCAAAATCGCTGCTCATGCCATAACGGGTAATCATGGTCCGGGCCAACTTGGTGGCCTGCTCGATATCATTGCTGGCCCCTGTGGTTACAGAACCGAACACCACTTCCTCCGCCGCCCGGCCCCCGGTAAGGGTGGCGATCTTGTCTTCCAGCTCTTCTTTCGTCAACAGGTTTTTCTCGCCGGTGTCCACCTGCATGGTGTAACCCAGAGCGCCGCTGGTACGGGGGATAATGGTGATTTTCTGCACTGGGGCGGAGTGGGACTGCTTGGCCGCCACCAAGGCATGGCCGATCTCATGGTAGGAAACGATGAGCTTTTCCCTGTCTGAGAGGACGGCGTTCTTCTTCTGATACCCAGCAATGACGGTCTCAATACTCTCCTCCAAATCAGCCTCTGTCACCACCGTGCGGTTCTGCCGCACCGCCCGCAGGGCAGCCTCATTGACAATATTTGCGAGCTCCGCGCCGCTGGCGCCCGCCGCCATCCGGGCAATGGTATGCAAATCCACGTCCGGGGCAGCTTTGATCTTTTTGGCATGGACTTTCAGGATGGCTTCCCGGCCCTGGAGGTCTGGCAATTCCACAGGCACCCGCCGGTCAAACCGCCCAGGACGGGTGAGAGCGGGATCCAGACTTTCGGGCCTATTTGTCGCCGCCAGGATGATAACACCGGTGTTCTCCTCAAAACCGTCCATTTCCGTGAGGAGCTGGTTCAATGTCTGCTCCCGTTCATCGTTGCCGCCCATGGTCCCAGCGTTACGCTTCTGCCCAATCGCGTCAATCTCATCGATGAACACAATGCAAGGGGCTTTCTCTTTCGCCTGCTGGAACAGATCCCGGACTTTGCTGGCACCCATGCCAACAAACATCTCCACAAACTCACTGCCGGACATTGAAAAGAACGGCACCGCCGATTCGCCCGCCACCGCCTTTGCCAGCATGGTCTTGCCGGTGCCGGGGGGGCCCACCAATAAAATGCCTTTGGGCATGGCAGCCCCGGCCTCCGTGTACCTTTTAGGGTTGTGGAGGTAGTCGACAATCTCCCCTAGACTTTCCTTAGCCTCGTCTTCCCCGGCCACATCGGAAAACTTAATGCCTTGGGTGGACTGGACGTACACCTTCGCGTTGGCTTTGCCAAAGCTCATGGCATTAGAGCCCCCTGCCCGCTGCATCAGCTTTTTGTTCATATAATACCCCAGCGCAGCAAAAACAACAATGGGCAGCACCCAGCTGAGAAGGAAGCTGATCAGGGGATTCACCTGCTCTAGGATCTGCCCGGAGTACTGGGCCCCTGAATCTTTCAGCAGCTGGGCCAAACCGGGGTCGGGGATCATCCCTGCCTTATAGATGGCGGTGTTGTCCTTATCGGTAAACACCACCTGGTTTTCTGCCTCGTCCACTTCTACCAGGCCCAAATCTTTGTCCTCCGCCATCTGGACGAAGGTGCCGTAGTCCACTTCCTTCACTTGGCGCTGGGCGATCATAGGTGTGATGAGCATATTGAACAGCAGCAGTACAGTCAGCACGATAAGCCCGTAGTAAATTAGGGGCTTTTTTGGTGTTTTTACTTCTTTCATCGTGTTTTTCTCTCCTCTCGTTCCGCGTCCCGCTGGGCGCAGATAGCTTTCATGGACAGCAGCAGCGCCCGGTCGGCGGCCAGCAAGGCAAAATCCAAGGCGTACTCCGCCAGCAGCGTTTCCGCTTCCTCCGGGGCCTCGCTTCTGGAAAAAATAGCTTCCAGGTTACGGCCCATCCCATCCATCCGGCTTTCTATGGCCTCGTACGTTTCACAAAGCTCCCGGGCAACATCCCCTCGGGTGTGGTCTAGTTTTCGCCGCAATGCCAGGGCTGTTTCAGAACACTGCCGTTCCAGCGCTGCCGCCTCCTGCCGCAGGGCGGAGGCCTCTGTAGTTTCGGTCAGCCGTACCCTGCTGTGGAGGCAGGCGATACGCTCGTCCAATTCGCAGAGCTTTACATTCATAACCTCGTGGGTCATCCAGCTCACCTCTTCCCTTTTGTCTTTCCTACATTGTATCCCCCAAAGGAAAAATCGTCCATATGCAGTCTCGCGCACGTGTCCAGACAAAAAAGCCGGTGTGTAAAAAAAATTACACACCGGCAACACTGTCAATCGGTTTTACTGTCTTGTTTTCTCCTGGGGAGAGATGCCTTCGGTCATCAGTTGGAACACCGTGTGGACAATATCGTCCAGGTGCTTTGTATCCTCGTCGGTCCAGCTTTGGAACAGCCCCAAAATAGCCCCCACGTGATAACGCACGACGAGCTTTACCTCTGGACGGCTGCACTGGGCGTAAAGGCCCTGTTCATCGATGACCTTTTCAAAGACATTCTGGATGGACTGGGCCACCAGCTGCTGAAGTTCCCTGCCATAGGCAGTACGTTCTACGCGGCGCAGGTAGGTCATGGTCTCCAGTTCCATAACGAACAAGCTGCGCAACCCCGCCTCACCGCCCTTCTGGGCTTTGGCTTCCAGCAGAGCCCGCTGGCCTTGCTGCTCTAAGATCCACCGGAACATCTCCGGGATATCGGCGAAGTGGTAGTAAAAGGTTTGCCGGGTAATATGGCACTCCTCCACAATATCCTTTACCGTCAGCTTCTTCACATATTTTTCCGTGAGCAGCGTCATGGCCGCCTGGGCGATAGTCCCTTTCATATCGATTGGCACAGCGTTTCCCCCCTGGCTATCGAAAATAGTCGTTGACAGTATTATAACCTGAATGGAGTGGGTTTGGCAACGCAGAGTTTTTTATGAAATCTGCTCGGACAGCCGTGAACCTCAAGGAATCTCTGCCGGTTAGGCAGACGATCCCCTATACGGGAACACGCCCGGCAAATGGACCCGTCTTTAAGGCTAACAGGAGGCGCGCTGGCTGAATCACGGCCCTTCGCGGCTGAACTCAAAACTCCACCGGGGAAACAGAGGAGCCTTCGAAAGAGTTGAAAATTTTGCCGAAAATTTGAGATAATAAAATAGCGATCGCAGCTTTTGTACGAATTTCCAGAAACTTTGATAAAGGATTGACAAATGAGGGGCCATGGTGTATCCTAAGCAATGGATAGTTTAAGTCTTAAACAAAAGGCTTGGCTGCGCGAGAGGGAAAGAAATCTAAATCAAGCAAGTGGAGTGTGGAAACATGAAGTTTCGGTACCGCTGGTGGGGCAAGGGAGACATCGACGCCTCCATCGGCATCTTCTTCGATGGTTTCTCCAAAATCCTATCCGCTACAGGCATCATGCTGTTTGTGTTCGGTATGCCCGCGGACATTGTTTTGGGGAAGATCGTGCCAGGCGTGGGCCTGGCCATTTTTGCGGGAAACCTTTGGTATTTTCACGAGGCCTGGTCGCTGGCCAAAAAAGAGAAGCGCCAGGATGTGACTGCGCAGCCCTTTGGCATCGGGGCCTCGCAGCTGACGGGCTGGCTGTACCTTATCATGGGCCCGGTCTACTGGCAGACCAACGACGCAGAGCTGGCTTTCCAGGTGGGCCTGGCAGCTTCTTTGATCGGCGGCATGATCGAGGTGCTGGGCGGCTTTATCGGCCGCTGGATCGTCAAAGTGGTGCCCCACAGCGCGCTGATGGGGAACATGGCTTCCTCGGCACTGGTATGGCTCTCCTTTGTGGGGATCGCGATGGTATTTGATAAGCCGATCTACGCCTTGCTGCCTTTCTGCATGGTCATTATTGACTACCTGGGCAAAGCGGACAAGCGGTTTAAGAAACTCCCCACCGGCGTTGTGGCGGTGGTACTGGGCGCGGTTATCGCCTGGTGTACCGGCAGCCTGACTTGGGAGAATTTCACCGCCTCCTTCTCAGACCTGGGCTTCTATCCGCCCACTTTCTGCGGCGGGGATATTTTGAAAGGCTTCAAGGGGATCTTCCCCTTCTTGCCGGTCATCATCCCCCTGCAGATCAACAATTTTCTCTCCACCTTGCAGGGGATTGAAGCCGCCAAGGCAGCGGGAGACGTGTATCCGGAGCGGCGCTCTATGATAATGGACGGCTGTTCCACCATGCTGGGAAGCCTGTTTGGGAACCCCTTCCCTACCACAGTGTATTTTGGCCATCCCGGCTGGAAAGAGCTGGGAGCCCGGGCTGGCTTCTCCTTGGTAAACGCGGGGGCGTACCTGCTCATTTGTCTGACGGGGCTGACCGGTGTGCTGATGGCCCTCATCCCCACAGAGGCGGTGATGGTGCTGCTGATCTTCGTGGGCTTCTCCGTAACGGCTTCGACTTTCCAAGAGCTGGACAAGAAGTACGTCAACGTAGTGCTCCTGTCCCTGATCCCTATTTTGTTCCAGTATATCCAGACCCAGATCAGTTCTTCTGTCCAGGCGGCGGGCACCACATTGGACGCCCTCACCGCTGCCCAGTTCGCCGAGTATTCCGTCCCAATCAACGGTATCCAGTACCTGGGCAACGGGGCGTTCCTCTCCAGCCTGCTGCTGGCAGGGCTGCTGGCGTATGTGGTGGATAAAAAATACTTCTTTGCCGCAGGGTTTGCGGGGGTGCTGGCACTGTGTTCCTTCACAGGTATGATCCACGCCCCGTCAGTGGCGCTGTTCCCCCCGGAGGCTATCCCCTTTGGCGTCGTGTATTTGGCGGCAGGGGCCTGGCTTGTATCCAAAGGCCTGCTATTCCGCCAAGACAAAGACCGCAGCGGTCCGGTATCCGGAGCGCTGGGACAATAAAAGGTTGTTTCATCCTGAAAAGGGTGTGAACGTATAAGGATTATTCACTAGGAGGAAGAAAAAATGACGGATCGTGTAAAAATCCCACTGTTCAAAAAAGCGGACTTGGACGCTTCCATCGGCGTGTTCTTCGATGGGTTTTCCAAGGTGATTGTGGCCGTGGCCATTTTGCTTGGCACATTCGGCCTGGACGGCGGCACGGTGTTCGGCACCATGATGCCCGGCGTGCTGGTTTCTGTAATCGTCATGAATGGCGGCTTGTGGCTTTATTACCGCCAAGTGGCTAAAAGCCGGGGCGACCGTAACTTGACCGCTGTACCCGCCGGGCTTCAGGCAGGACGTATGTTCATCTGGCTGTTTTCCATTATGCTGCCGGTATACAACACCACCGGGGACGCCGTACTGGCTTTCCGGGTGGGCGTGTTGGCTCATTTCATTGGCGGCGCTGTGTTTATTATTGGCGCTTTTGTGGTGCCTCTGATTTTGAAGATTGTCCCCGCGGGCGCCCTGTTCGGTTCCCTGGCTGGCGGCGCTATGGCGTTCCTGATCCTTCAGTCTATGGACGGCACTTTGAAAATGCCCCTGGTCGGTTGGCTCTCTTTGATCGTGCTGTTCGTCATCTATCTGGGCAAAGTGAACACCAAGCTGCCTGCCGCCCTCATCGCCATTGTGGTTGGCGCCGGCATTGCCTGGGCTACTGGGGCCATGAGCTTCTCCACCGTAACCGATTCCCTTCAGAATTTAGGGTTCTACATTCCCAATTTCACCTTTTCTATTTTCTCCGGGGAGGTGCTTTCCGCTGTCATCCCCTTCTTGCCCATTGTCATTGTGTTCTCCCTGAATGAGGTCATCACCGGGATCCAGGCGGTGGAGCAGGCCCGGGAGTGCGGCGACACCTTCTTCACCACCACCAAACCCCTGGTGCTGTGCGGCGTG
>URKX01000025.1 GCA_900548545.1 uncultured Oscillospiraceae bacterium | reverse complement strand
CAGGTCAAAATGATACAAGTCCACCAGCAGACGAATGCTGGTTTTGTCCACCTCCCGGACCAGCCGGGCTGATTCCGAGCAGGTATTGAGAATGTTGCATTCTCCCCGGTTCAGCGGCTCGATGCAGCAGACGATGTCCCGGCTTTCCGCAGCGGGAGCGATCAGCTGGGAACAAAGGCTGCGAAGCTGTTCCCAGGTCTTTTCCCGGGAATAGCCCTCCGGCACGGCCCGCGCTTTTCCGCTGCCGAACACGATGGTGTGAATGCCCAGCAGGGCGACTTTGTCCAAAACATCTGAGAGGTAATCCGCCGTCTTTTCCCTGTCCACCGCTTCTCCCACCAGAGGCATGCCGCCGGGAAACAGGAGGTTGCCTGCAAGACAGGAGAGTCCAGAGGCCTTCAGTGCGTCTGCTCGCTGAAGAATTTCCTCCCGGGAATGTCCGTTTAGTTCAGAAATCCCGATCTCCACATAGTCGGCTCCAGCCTGAGACAGGGAAAAAATCCGGTCGTCGAAAAGAGACATGCAGCAACCGATTTTCATAAGCTTCCTCACTTCCATTTTGAAGTTTACTATCATGCTTTTTGGAATAACGGTGAGTTTTTCCGGGGATGGGAGGGCTGCCCGGCAGGGGCGGCCTCCGATCAGCCATCGGGAGAGTCCTACAGCTTATACTGCAGCAGCATCTCTTTATCCGCTTTCCCCACCCGGAAAGATTCCCGTATTTTCTGGATGCTCTTGTTCTGGGTGAATGGGGGCAGCACCCTCTCCTGAAGCACGGGAAGGGTCTCGGCCGGAAACTTCACATAGCAGACGGAAACTGCCCAGGCCACCGCCATCTGGACGTAGTAGGCCTCTGAACGGACGCCTTTGAGCAGGGAGAGGCCCTCTGGCAGGTATTCTTTCGTCACATAATGATCCAGCAGCATGACGGCTGCGAAGCGTGCAAAAAATTCCCTGCTGTCGAGAAACAGCGGCCGGAGGAATTCCCACATCCGCTGTTTCTCCTCCTCGTTGGGGAACCGGAAGGTACTGCAGAAGGAATCGCAGACGGCCCAATTATCAATCAGGGGAAGAAAGGCGGAAACCAGTTCCAGACGGCGGGAAATCCCAGTTTTCATGCCGGCGATCACCAGGCCGCGCAGCAGAATCTCCTCATAGGAGCCGGCCCGGCTGACGGCCAGAAAGCCTTCAGCATCCCGCCGGATGACATCTTTGGCCATTTCCCGGAGTTTCGGCAGACGGACGCCGTACGCGGTTTCCGTACCGGGAATCAGGCTCTCATTAAATTTTTTGTAGGCTTCGTCTGCGCAGCGCCGGAATTCGGCCAGAAGCTCTTTATATTCTTCCGGTGAAAAGCTCATACGGTACCCGCGTTTTTGGTCAGGGTGCGGATCAGCACCAACAGGTTCGGAATGGACTGGGATTTGTCGAATTCCTCGCAGTTCTCCCGCATGGCCTGCAGCTTCTGCTTCTCCATCAGCAGGGAGGAAATCTGTTCCGCGAAATCGTCGCCCTTGTGCAGGCGTACACCCATATCATGGGTTTTAAGAAAATTGGCGTTGTCTTCCTCCTGGCCGGGGATGGCGTCAAATACGGCCATGGGCAAGTTGCAAGCCAGGGCTTCCGACACGGTGAGGCCGCCGGGCTTTGTCACCAGCAGATCGCTGGCGTGCATATATTTTTCCACCTCGTCGGTGAAATAGATCAGCCGGGTGGGAAGCTGCGGATGGGAGGCGATCTCCTTTTCAAAAGCTTCATACAGTTTCTGGTTCCGGCCGGTGATAACGATGATCTGCATTTTTACATCCGTGGAGGCCAAGTCCCGGTACAGTTTCATGATGTTGGACACCCCAAAGCTGCCCGCCATAAACAGCAGGGTGGGGAGGCTGGGATCGAGGCGCAGGTCACGCAGCAGCATATCCCGGTCTTCCCGGTGGAAAAATACACCGTGGACCGGGATGCCAAAGGGGTAGATCTTTTTCGGGTCCACACCAAAACTGGTCAGTTCCGGTACCATGTCGTCGCTGGCCACTACATAGGCGTCCACATAGGGGGCGATCCAAGCGCGGTGCACCCCATAATCCGTGAGGATGCAGATCAGCGGAGCGGTGATGGAACCATCCTCTTTCAGGTCGGAAACCATTTCCGTGGCAAAGGGGTGGGTGGTCAGGATCACATCCGGATGGTACTTGGAAATACTGGCGTACAGCAGGTTGCTGAAAGCCCCGCTGAGCTTGGGGACCAGGTCGGAAAGCAGGTTCTCCCGGTTGGTCTGTTTATAAAGCCTGCCAAACATGGCTGGGATCCGCTTGGCCATAAAGCGGTAGGTGTCGCACACGGATTTGTCCAGGAACCGGTTGACGGCTTTCAGGGTGTCGATGGTGACCACATCGTAACCGGTGTTGTCGCGGATGTACTGCTCCACCGCGGCGGAGGCGCGCAGATGCCCCCCGCCGGTGGCGGCTGTCAATAACATGATTTTCATAACAATTCTCCTCATTTTCCACAAATCCGGCGTGTCAGCCGGTGGTCCCGGCAGACAGATACTCTCAAGATGTATTGTAGCACGGGGTGGTATAAAAAGCTAGTGATTTTCGCGAAAATGGACGCCCTGCCGCTTTACAATTCCCCTGGGGGAAGGTATAATGGAAACACAAAGAATGCGAGTATCTGCCAAAGGAAGGGCACGCCTGATGTTTGGGAATCCTTTGGGCTGGCAGTGGGAAAGGATGGGTGCGATGCGCCGGAAGACATGGATGGTAAAATGGGCGGCTGGGATGGCCTCCCTGCTGCTTCTCACAGGCCTTTGCGCCTGTTCCCATACAAACCAGGAGGAGCCTTCCTCCCAAGCATCCCAGGCGGAAGATTTAAGCCTCTTCCCGGAAGGCGCCAGCATTGGCGGTAAAAACATCGCAGGGAAGACTGTGGAGGAGGCCCTGGAGATTGCCCGGGATGCCATGGAAGAACAGGTGGGCTCTTTGGAGATCACTGTGAAATTCCGGGACGATACCATCCTCCTTTCCGGGGAGGATTTTGCCACCCGGGATGTGCTGGACCTGACTCTTCCCCGGCTGCTGGAAGAGCGCCAGGCGGAGGACGTCCCGCTAAACTATGTGACGGACCTTTCCGAGGCCGGGGAGAAAAAACTTTTGGCCGCTGCCCAAGCCTGCGTCACCGAGGCGAAAGACGCTTCCGTTTCCGGCAGGGGGGAGGATGGCAGCTTTACCTTCTCCGACGAACAGACTGGCAGCCGGGTAGACCTTTCCAAAACTTTGGAGAGCGTGCGGCAGCTCCTCTCCCAAAAGCACGGGGGAGACATCCAGGCGGCATTCCTGGAGACCGCACCCAAGCAGACAAAGGCCTATCTGCAGGAACACTTTGTCAAGCTTTCCAGCTATAGCACCGTGTCTACCAACACGGCCAATGGCAACAGCAACATGAAGCTGGCCCTCTCCAAGGTCAACGGCACTATCCTGCAGCCGGGGCAGGAGTTTTCCTACAACGGCGCCCTGGGGGACAGCACAGACCCCAACAACGGATGGCTTCCCGCGGGAGGTATTTCCAGTGGTGTGATTGTGCAGATGTATGGCGGCGGGATCTGCCAAGGCTCCAGTACCCTGTATATTGCGGCCCTGAATGCCGGCATGGAGATTGTGGAGCGCTGGGAACACGCCATCCCCTCTTCCTATTGCCCCATTGGTTTGGACGCCACTGTGGACTACGGCAACTTGGACTTCCGCTTTAAAAACCCCTTGGAAACCCCGGTGTACATCGCCGCTTGGATGGACGGCACCGCTTTGTACGTGGAATTTTACGGCTGCTTCCCGGAAGAATGGGACAAAGTGGTGGTTTCTTCGGAACAGACCGGGGCCACTTCGCCTCTATCCTCGGTGAGCTTCCGGGAGGACAGCAGCTTGGCGTCCGGCCAGTATGTGCGCCGGTCCTCGGGGAACACCGGTTACACCGCCCGGGCGTACCGCAGCTTTTATAAGGGGGACGCCCTGGTGAAGAGCGAGGAGCTTTCCTCCTCCAGCTATCCCGCCACCGGCAAGGTGTACGCTGTGGGCCCCGGCACGGATACGGATAAGGTGGATACATCGAAAGAGTCGGGCAACACCTCTGAGGCAGACCCCACGCCCACCCCGGCGCCCACCCCAACGCCCCAGCCGGCCACTCCAACGCCAGCAACCCCCACACCTTCCACGCCCACGCCTGCCCCGGCAACCCCCACTCCCGTTCCGGCCACACCCACCCCGGAGCCTGTGGTGACCGACACGCCGGCTCCCACCCCTCCTGCTGGGCAGGATACCCCTACCCCAGAGGGTACGGGGATGTAACAACGAAAAATGGAGTCCCCAGCGTTTGAAAACAGGCGCTGGGGATTTGATGGTTATTCCATGGGAAAGGATTGAATGCTGTGAAAGACGGATTTTATCGCATCGCCGCCGCAACGCCGCCGGTGGCTGTGGCCAATGTGGAGGAAAACCAGGCCCAGATTTTGGAAAAGGTCCAGCAGGCCGCCAGCCAGGGCTGCGGCGCTGTGTGTTTCCCAGAGTTGTCCCTCACCGCCTACACCTGCGGGGATCTGTTTCAAGACCGCACCCTCCTTGCCGGGGCTGAAAGCGCCCTTGCTTCCTTGCTGGAAGATACCGCCGGGCTGGACATCCTCTGCGCGGTGGGCGTCCCGGTGCCTTGGCAGGGGGCGCTGTACAACTGTGCCGCCGTGTTCCACAAGGGGCGTCTGCTGGGGCTTTCTGCCAAAACCTATATCCCCAATTACTCCGAGTTCTACGAGGCCCGGCATTTCACCGCCGCCCCACAGCCCATGGAGGTCACCTTTGCCGGGCAGAAGACTTGGCTGGGCCAGGGGCTTTTGTACTGCTGCGAAAATGTCCCGGACCTGCTGGTGGGCGTGGAGATCTGCGAGGACCTCTGGAGCCCCTTGCCTCCCAGCGTGAGCCTGGCTTTAAACGGGGCCACGGTGATCCTGAACCCCTCTTGCAGCGACGAAACCATTGGCAAGGCGGAGTACCGCCGGGAGCTGGTGCGGCAGCACTCCGGCCGGCTGCTGGCTGCCTATGCCTATGTGGACAGCGGCTTGGGAGAGTCCACCACGGATATGGTGTTTGCGGGCCACGACCTGATTGCGGAAAACGGCTCGCTGCTAGCGGAGAGCCAGCTATTCACTACCGGCCTCGTTTCCGCCGACGTTGACTTGGAGCGCCTTTCCCAGGAGCGCCGCCGGATGAACAGTTGGCATCCCGCCCAGGACCCCCAGGTGGTGCGCATCCCCTTCCGCTATGAGGAGAGCACCTTGGAGCGCTTCCAGCCCCAGCGGGAATTTCCCCCGGCACCCTTTGTGCCCCGGGACGCGGCGGGGCTTTCCGGCCGCTGCCAGCTGATCTTGACCATGCAAAGCGTGGGCCTGGCCTCCCGGCTTGCGGCCATCCACGGCAAGGTGGCTGTGGTGGGCCTTTCCGGCGGATTGGACTCCACCCTGGCGCTGCTGGTGACAGCCCTCGCTTTCGACAGGCTGGGCCTGCCCCGGGAGGGCATCTATGCCCTGTCCATGCCCTGCTTCGGCACCACCAGCCGGACCAAGTCCAACGCCCAGCGCATTGCGGAAGAGCTGAAGGTCAGTTTCCGGGAGGTTTCCATTGAGAAAGCGGTGCGCCAGCACTTTTTGGATATCGGCCAAAGGGAAACCGACCTGGACGTGACCTATGAGAACTCCCAAGCCCGGGAACGCACCCAGGTGCTGATGGATACCGCCAACCGGCTGGGGGGCATTGTCATCGGTACCGGCGACTTGTCGGAGCTGGCCCTGGGCTGGGCCACCTATAACGGCGACCATATGTCCATGTACGGGGTGAACAGCTCTATCCCCAAGACCCTGGTGCGGCACCTGGTGCGCTACGTGGCAGACCACAGCGAACCTGCCTTGCAAGAGGCCCTGCTGGACGTGCTGGACACCCCGGTGTCCCCGGAGCTGCTGCCTCCTAAGGACGGGGAGATCGCCCAAAAGACCGAAGAGCTGGTGGGGCCCTACGAGCTCCACGACTTTTTCCTTTACTATATGCTGCGGTTCGGCTTCACCCCGGGGAAGATTTACCGGATGGCTTGCCGCGCCTTTGCCGGGGAGTATGACGAAGCCACCATCAAAAAGTGGCTTGGCGCCTTTTACCGGCGGTTCTTCACCCAGCAGTTCAAGCGCTCCTGTTTGCCGGATGGCCCCAAGGTGGGGTCGGTGACCCTGTCCCCCCGTGGGGACTTCCGGATGCCCAGTGACGCCAGCTGGCGGGTGTGGCAAAAAGAGCTGGAAAGCTTGTGAGATTTTCAGAGAGGAGCGCTAAAATGGACACAAAACGTGTGCTGGTGACGTTGCCAGTGGAGGAAAATCACGTAAAAACGCTGCAAAAGGCTGCCCCTGGGTGGGAATTCCGGTTCCGGGGGTCTGACCGGCTGATCTATACCTCCCGGGAGAACGCTGTAAAGTGTCCTGCTTTACAAGAAGAGGACGTGGCTTGGGCCCAGGTGATTTTGGGGAACGTGCCGCCGAAAATGCTGGCTGGTGCCAAAGACCTGCTGTGGCTGCAAACCAACAGCGCCGGGGTGGAGGACTATATCAAACCCGGAGTATTGGGCCCTGACACCCAGCTGACCAACGCCACCGGGGCTTACGGGCTAGCCATCTCCGAATATATGCTGGGGGTGCTGCTGTCCCTGTTCAAAAAGCTGGAGCTGTACCGGGATGCCCAAAAGGAGGGCCGTTGGGACTCCCTGGGTGCGGTGCGGTCGGTATACGGCGCCACGGTGCTGGTGCTGGGTATGGGGGACATCGGCGGGGAATTCGGAAGCCGGTGCAAGGCCCTGGGGGCCAAGGTGATCGGTGTGCGGCGCAGCCAGCGCCCCAAACCCGACTATGCCGATGAAGTCCACCTGCTGGAAGACTTGGATGGCCTGCTGCCGCAAGCGGACGTGGTGGCCGTCACCCTGCCGGGAACGGAAGCCACCCATGGCCTGCTGAATCGGGAGCGCCTGGCCAGGATGAAAGAGGGGGCCGTGCTCTTAAACGTGGGGCGGGGGACCATTGTGGACACCGAGGCACTGTGCGACGCCCTGGAAAGCGGCCATTTGGCCGGGGCCGGGGTAGACGTCACCGACCCGGAACCCCTGCCTCCCACCCACCGGCTGTGGCAGATCCCCACCGCCGTGGTGACGCCCCATATTTCCGGGTTTTACCACTTGAAGGCCACCCACGACAGATTGGTGGGGATTTTGGTGGAGAACCTGAAGCATTTTTACGCCGGGGAGCCTTTGCGCAACCAGGTGGATTTTTCCACCGGTTACCGCAAACTGCCCACGGCCTGAGAGAAGGAACAGCATGAGCGAACATTATCTGGATAACAGCGCCACCACCCAGGTGCTCCGCCCCGTGGCGGAGCGGGCCCTGGAGCTGATGGTGGAAGAGTATGGCAACCCCTCGTCCCTGCACACCCGGGGGTTCCGGGCAAGGCAGCAGGTGGAAGAGGCCCGGGCCTTGTTGGCCCAGCGGCTGGGCGCCCAGCCGGAAGAGGTGTTTTTCACCAGCGGCGGCACTGAGGCCAACAACCTGGCCATGTTTGGGGCGGCCCAGGCCCGGAAGCGCCTGGGGAACAAGATCGTCACCACCGCGGCGGAGCACGATTCCATCCTCAACACCTGCCACGAGCTGGAACGCCAAGGCTTCCAGGTGGTGTACCTGAAGCCCGACGGGGAGGGCCATCTTTCAGAACAGGCTTTGGCGGACGCCATTGACGGCAGCACCATCCTGGTGAGCGTGATGCTGGTGAACAACGAAACCGGCGCCATTTTCCCGGTGGAGGCGGCCGCCCGGGCCATCCGCCGGAACAAGGCCCCGGCCCTGCTCCATGTGGACGCTGTCCAAGGGTTTGGCAAGCTGCCCTTCACCGTGAAAAAACTGGGGGCGGATCTGCTCACCCTCAGCGGCCACAAGATCCACGCCCCCAAGGGCATCGGCGCGCTGTATGTGAAAAAAGGCACCCGGATCTTGCCCCATGTGTTTGGGGGCGGCCAGGAGCGGGGCCTGCGTTCCGGAACGGAGAGCCCCCCCCTGATCTGTGCCTTGGGGGAGGCTGTCCGGCTGCTGCCTTCTGCCGGGGAGGCCTTGGGGCAGGTGGGGGCCTTGAACCGCCTGCTGCGGCAGAAGCTGGGGGAGATCCCGGAGGTGACCATCCATTCCCCGGAGGATGCTCTGCCTTACGTGCTGAACTTTTCCGCCGGGCGGGTCCGTGGAGAAACCATGCTCCACTTCCTGGCCCAGCGGGAGGTGTATGTCAGTTCCGGGTCCGCCTGTGGGAGGGCCAAGCCCAGCCACGTGCTGGAGGCCATGGGCCTGCCGCCGGATCAGGTGACCAGCGCCCTGCGGGTGAGCTTTTCCCGGTTTTCCACCCAGGAAGACGTGGAGGCCCTGGTGGAGGGCTTGAAGCTGGGGCTGGAAACCTTGGCCCGCAGCTAGTAGCAGCTAGTAAAAGTATGGAAACGAAAATGCCGGCAAACCAGGTCCAGCGGGCTGCCGGCCATGATTTTATAGAGTTGGAGTGTAGTATGCCACAAGAAGTATTCCTTTTAAAACTGGGCGAAATCGCCTTAAAGGGCCTGAACCGCCGGGCCTTCGAGGACGTGCTCCTCAAAAATATCCGCCGCAGGCTGCAAAGCGCGGGGGAGTTCTCTGTCACGTCCCGCCAGTCCACGGTGTATGTGGTGCCCAAGGACGACAGCGCCGACATGGACCTGGCCGAAGACCGGGTTTCCAAGGTGTTCGGCGTGGTGGGCTATGCCCGGGCGGGCGTGGCCGGGAAAGACCTGCAAAAGATCTGTGAGCGGGCGGCCGGGTATTTGGCAGACCAGCTGGAAGAGATCTCCACCTTTAAAGTGGAGTGCAAACGCAGCGACAAGCAGTTCCCCTACAAGTCCCCGGAGGTTTCCGCCCAGGTGGGTGGCTATCTGCTGGAGCAGTTCCCCCATTTGCGGGTGGACGTCCATCATCCGGAGCTGACTGTCCGGGTGGAGGTGCGGGAACAGTACGCCTTTGTCCACGGGGACACCAAGCCTGGCGCGGGGGGCATTCCCGTGGGCACCGGAGGCAAGGCGGCCATCCTCATCAGCGGCGGTCTGGACAGCCCGGTGGCCGCCTGGATGATGGCCAAGCGCGGCGTGGAGCTGACCGCCATCCACTTTGCCAGCCCCCCTTATACCAGCGAGCTGGCCAGGGAAAAGGTGAAGCGGCTGCTGCAAAAAGTGGCCCAGTATGCCGGGCGTATCAAGTTTATCACTGTGAACTTCACCCACCTGCAGGAAGAGATCCGGGACAAGTGCCCTGAGGAGCTTTCCACGGTGATCTTGCGGCGGTTCATGCTCCGGGCGGCGGAGCGGGTGGCCCGGGATGAGGGCTGCTCTGCCCTGATCACCGGGGAGAGCTTGGGCCAGGTGGCCAGCCAGACCATCCAGGCCATCGCCTGCACCGACGCTGTGGCCACCATGCCGGTGTTCCGGCCGCTGATCGGCTGGGATAAGTCAGAGATCGTGAAAGTGTGCTATCAAATCGACACGTACGACATTTCCATCGAGCCTTATGAGGACTGCTGTACCATCTTCACCCCCAAGCATCCCCGGACAAAGCCCATCCTCCACTTTGTAGAGAGCGGCGAGCAGGCCATCGACGGCCCTGCCCTGTTGGAGGAGAGTTTGGCGAATCTGGAAACCGAGTGGGTCATGCCCTGAGCCTGCTGTGGAAAGTGGGGAAGAGCCTATGCGAAAAGAGTACAATGACCGGCTGGTGGGCTGGATCCAGCGGCGGGCTGCGAACAGATTTTCCGGAGACATCGCTTTGGTGGCAGCCTACGGCTCTCACTTTAACGGCACATCCAATCCCTGGTCCGACGTGGATTGCTATTTTATCCCCAAGGGACCCAGGGGCGAGGAGTTTGGCGCGGATTTTATCTTGGCGGGAGTGGGGTACGACCTGTTCCCAATCTCCTGGGAGCGTGCCCAAGGGATCGCCCGATTGCAAGAGCCCTTGACTCCCCTGATCGGTGATGTTACGCTGCTGTATGCCGATTCTCCCCAGGACTTGGAGCGTTTTCACGCGCTGCAAGGGGAACTGTCCCGCTGTTTGGCGGATGAGAAGCTCTGTCATACCAGAAGCCTGGAACGGTTCCAGAAGGCGGTGGAGGCGTACAGCCGGCTGGGTCTGGGAAATTTGGCAGTTAGGCGGGCTTATGCCGGCCGGCTGTTGATGTTGGCTGCCGAATCCGTCGCGCTGGAGAACGGCGCGTATTTTCACTTTGGCCTAAAGCGCCAGTTTGAGGAGCTTCAAGAGCTGCAAAAAAAGCCTCCGAACTTTTTAGAAGCCTATCTGGCGGTCATCCGTTCCGAAACAGCGGCCCAGATGGAAGCGGCCTGTAAAAGCTTGCTGAGATCTTTGGGAGCCTGGTTGGGGGCGGATTGGCAGCCTGTACCGGTTCCACCGGCCCCGCCCAGTGGGAAGAAAAACAAAAAGCTGGGGGAATTGGCGCCTTGGTATGAGGAGCTCTGCTCTACGTTCCAAAAGCTGCGGGTTTGTAGAGATGACGGGAATTGGATCCTCGCGTTTTTGACGGGCGCCTGCTTGCAGGAAGAGCTGGAATCGCTGACGGCGGAGTATGAACTCCCCTTTTTTTCAGTGCTGGATGCCTATTGCTGCGACGATTTAGGGCCTTTGGTGAGGGCGGCGGATGCTGTGGAGAGGGATCTGGCAGGGCGGATCGAGGTATGCGGCGGCCATATCAAGCGGTTCGCTACATTTGAGGAGTTCGAATCCGCTTGCCTGTGATGCTGGAAATTTGGATATCTGTCTGTTTCTATAAAATAAGAAGGAGAATGCTGTTTGAAGAAGAATAAGGCGACTGTGGGCTGACCGGGAGGCCGGCGGCGCACAGCCGATGCCTCCCAGAAGATGAACCCATCTTTTTAGGAGGTCTACGAAGTGAATCGAGAAAATAAGAGAAAATTATACGAAAAAGGCTATTACAAACACCATCCTTGTAACGAGACATTTACCTGTAAAGCCTGCGGCCGTCCGGTGACCCCGGGCGGTGCGGGGAGCGACCATCGCAACCACTGCCCCAATTGTCTAACAAGCCTCCATGTGGATATTGAACCCGGCGACCGGGAATCCGGCTGCGGCGGCGTGATGGACCCTGTGGCAGTTTGGGTGCGAAAAAACGGCGAGTGGGCCATCATCCACCGGTGCCGGCGGTGCGGGGCATTGTCCTCTAACCGGGTGGCAGCGGATGACAACCCCATGAAACTGATGAGCATTGCAATGAGGCCCTTGTGTCAACCACCCTTTCCGCTGGAATACCTCCAGGAGATGACAGACCGTATGGGTGGGCAAGGAGAGTTCCTCCGGAAGAAACCGGAGAATGACGAATAGGAGAAAACGCTATGAACGCTGAAATTATTTCCGTGGGCACCGAACTGCTTTTGGGCCAGGTGGTGAATTTAGACACCGCCATTGTGGCCCAGGAGCTTTCGGGGTTGGGGATCAACTTGCTGTATTCCGCTGTGGTAGGCGACAACGTGGACCGCCTGAAACATGCGGTGAATACGGCCATCTCCCGCAGCGGCCTGCTGATCATGACCGGGGGCCTGGGGCCCACCACAGACGACCTGACCAAGGAAACCACCGCGGCCTGTGCCGGGAAGAAACTGGTGCTGCACCAGCCAAGCCTGGACCGGCTCCTCACCTACTTCGGCGAGAAAAAGGTCAGCTCCAACCAGGAGAAGCAGGCCTGGCTGCCCGAAGGCTGTACCGTGTTCCAAAACGACAACGGCACGGCTCCCGGGTGTGCTTTCCAGACAGAGAGCGGCTGCACCATCATCATGCTGCCCGGGCCGCCTTCCGAGCTGGCCCCCATGCTGAAGAACTACGTGGTGCCCTTCTTGAAGAAGGAGCAAGAATATGTGATCGTGTCCCACAACGTGCATATTTACGGCCGGGGGGAGGCCCCTGTGGCCCAGATGCTGGATGATCTGATGGACGGGGAGAATCCCACTCTGGCGCCCTACGCCAAAGAGGGGGAGTGCTATATGCGGGTCACTGCCAAAGCCCACACCCCGGAAGAGGCCGATGCCATGTGCCAGCCCCTCATTGAGGAGATCAAGCGCCGGGTGGGGGACTTTGTCTACAGTGTGGACGTGGAAACCCTGGAAGAGCTGGTGGTTTCCCTGCTGAAGGAACAGGGGAAAAAGCTGGCCTGCGCCGAGTCCTGTACGGGCGGGCTCCTCTCTAAGCGCATCACCGATGTGCCCGGCTCTTCCAGCGTGTTTGATATGGGCTGTGTCACCTACGCCAACCAGGCCAAAGAGGATCTGCTGTCCGTTTCCAGGGAAACCTTGGAGCGGTATGGGGCCGTCAGCCCGGAAACAGCCCGGGAAATGGCCGAAGGCATGGTGCGGCGCTCCGGCAGCGACCTGGGGGTGGGCATCACCGGTATCGCCGGCCCCGATGGCGGGACGGCCCAAAAGCCCGTGGGACTGATTTACATTGCCCTCTCCGACGGGGAGCACACTTGGGTGACCAAACGTTCCCCCTTGGGGCGCACAAAAAGCCGGGAATGGCACCGCCACTGTGCCGCCAGCCAGGCTCTGGATATGGTGCGCCGGTATTTGACAGGGCTCCCAGTACAGGCGGATTATTGAGCCGGCCCCTCTGAGGGGATCGTTGAGAAAAAAAGCGGAGCCGCGTCCTGGCGGTACCGCTTTTTTTGCTTCCCCTTTTTTCAGAAACGTGTTATCATAGGGGTAAATCTAAAAGGGAATCAAATTGGAAAAGAGGGATGTTATGAAACGAAAGGCTCCAACGACCAAAGAACAGCGCCGTCAGCAGGGAAGGGAAACCCGGGCGCAGATGCGGCAGGATGTGCGTAAGCATCCTGCACTGTTCACCACCTATGTGGTGCTGCGGGTGCTTGTGCTGCTGGTGATGGTGCGGGAAGTGTTCAAGGGTGATTATTACAATGTGTTCCTTTGCGGGCTCACCCTGGTGTTGTTTATGATCCCCACCTTTGTGGAGCACCGGCTTCACATTGATGTGCCAAACACTCTGGAAATCATCATCCTGCTGTTTATCTTTTCAGCGGAAATATTGGGGGAAATCCAGGAATATTACCTCCTCATCCCGTTTTGGGACACCATGCTCCACACGATGAACGGCTTTTTGATGGCTGCCATTGGCATTGCCATGGTGGACATTTTAAACCGTTCCCAAAAATTCCGGGTGCAATTGTCCCCTGCCTTTGTGGCGTTGGTGGCTTTTTGCTTCTCCATGACTGTGGGCGTGCTGTGGGAATTTTTTGAATATGGCATGGATACCTTTTTCCACACTGATATGCAGAAAGACACCTGGATTTACACGGTTTCCTCGGTAAACCTAAATCCGGACGGCCACAACACGGCGGTGCAGGTGCCCATTGAAAGCGTGGTGGTCAACGGGGAAACGTGGCCGGGGTACCTGGATATCGGCTTGATCGACACCATGAAGGATTTGCTTGTAAACTTTATCGGCGCGGTGACCTTTTCCGTGATCGGCGCCCTGTATATCATGGGGCGCGGCAAGGGAAAGTTTGCCCCCCGGTTTATCCCCCGGCTGAAAAAGGAGGAACTGCCTCCTGCCGCGGAGAAAGCGGGGCTGTTAGAGCCCATCTCCTTGGAGGAGCCTTCAGAAAGCCGGCGGAGCGATGAGAAAGGGCAGCAGAAAGACAGCTGACAAGCTGTGAAAATATCTGAGAAAATAAAAAGGAGGAGTTTGTGTTGAATACCACCGTTGTTACAAAGCAAGGGGCTGTTGCCGGCGTTTTGAGCCAAGACAGCCGGACCGTCATTTTCCGGGGCGTACCCTATGCCCAGCCGCCAGTCGGGGAGCTCCGTTTCCGCCGTCCCCAGCCCCACATCCCCTGGGAGGGTGTGCTGGACTGCAAGAAGTTTGGCCCTCGTTGCCCCCAGGCGGACTTGGCTTCCATGGATTTTTACGGCAAAGAGTTTTACGATGAGATGGTGCCACCGGAAAGCGAGGACTGCCTGTATTTGAACATTTGGACTCCGGCCTCCGCTGCCCCAGGGGACAATTTGCCCGTGTTGTTCTGGATTCACGGCGGTGCGTTCATGCACGGCTGCGGCACGGAGAAAGAATTTGACGGGGAGGGTTTTGCCAAAAAGGGTGTGATCCTGGTGTCCATCAACTACCGGGTGAATGTGTTCGGCTTTTTTGCCCACCCGGAGCTGGAAAAGGAGAACACGGAAGGCGTTTCCGGCAACTACGGCCTTTTGGATCAAGCGTTTGCCCTGAATTGGGTGCGTGAGAACATCGCTGCCTTTGGCGGGGACGCGGCAAAGATCACTTTGGCCGGGCAGTCGGCAGGCTGTATGAGCGTCCAGAACTTGATCTCCTCCCCCTTGACCAAGGGGATGGTCCGAGGGGCTGTTTTGCAGAGCGGCGGCGGGCTGCGCGCCCTCCATGCCACCCCCTCGAAAGAACAGTTGTGGGAGATCTCCCAGAAACTGATGGAGCACCTGGGGGTATCCACTTTGGAGGAGCTGCGGCAGGTGCCTGCCCTGAAATTGCGGGATGCTGCCTATGCTGTAAACGGCCCTGGACTGGGGTGGACGCCCCACCAGGACGGCTGGCTGCTGCCTGCCTCTGTGGACGAACTGGCGGAAACCGGCGCTATCCACGACATTGCCTACATGATCGGCTCCACGGGTAACGATATCGGGAGCGGGACACTGCTGCAGGAAAGCGGGGCCCGGTTCTGCCAGAACCAGCTGGATCTGGGCCGCAAGCCTGCCTACTTCTATTTCTTTGACCGGAAGCTCCCCGGCGACGGCGCAGGGGCGTTCCATTCCTGTGAGCTGTGGTATGAATTTGAAACCTTGGGCCGCTGCTGGCGTCCCTGGGAGGACTGCGACAGGGAACTGGCCCGGGTGATGAGCAATTATTGGGCTAACTTTGCCAAGGCCGGCAACCCCAACGGGGAGGGCCTGCCCCACTGGGAACCCTATACCCAGGAAAACCACCAGCCTGTAGTGCTGGCGGACACCGTGGGCATGAAACAGTAAAAACAGCCCGGCGAGGGGGAGGATAACCCTCTGGAAAAAGAGCCGGGGACATTCCCTAAATCAGCCAAGCAAAAAAGGGCACCCAAAGTTTTGGGTGCCCTTTTTCCTTTGAGGGAATTAGTTTTTCAAGCTTTGCAAGGGAGCGGGGATCTTGCCGCCCCGGTGGATGAACTCATAGGGGGAGGCGGGGTTCACCGGCATAATGGGGCCGCTGCCCAGCAGGCCACCGAAGTCCAACTCTTCGCCAGCCTGTTTGCCCACGGCGGGGATCACACGCACGGCGGTGGTCTTGGAGTTCACCATGCCGATGGCCATTTCGTCGGCAATGATGCCGGAGATGATCTCGGGGCTGGTGTCGCCGGGAATGGCGATCATGTCCAGGCCCACGGAGCAAACCGCGGTCATGGCTTCCAGCTTGTTCAGGGTCAGGCAGCCGCTGCGGGCGGCCTGGATCATCCCGGCGTCTTCGGTGACCGGGATAAAGGCGCCGGAAAGGCCGCCTACACTGGAGGAGGCCATGACGCCGCCCTTTTTCACCGCGTCATTGAGCAGTGCCAAAGCGGCGGTGGTGCCGTGGGCGCCGCACTGCTCCAAACCCATGCCTTCCAAAATATAGGCCACGCTGTCGCCGATGGCCGGGGTGGGGGCCAGGGACAGGTCTACAATGCCAAAGGGCACGCACAGCCGCCGGGAAGCCTCTTGGGCCACCAGCTGGCCCATGCGGGTGATCTTAAAGGCGGTGCGCTTGATCAGCTCGGCGATCTCTGTGAGGGTGCAGCCGTCCCCGTGCTTCTTGATGGCCGCCCGCACCACGCCAGGGCCGGAAACGCCCACATTGATCACGCAGTCCGGTTCACCGGGGCCGTGGAAGGCGCCGGCCATAAAGGGGTTGTCCTCGGGGGCGTTGCAGAACACCACCAGCTTGGCCGCGCCAATGCACTCCCGGTCGGCAGTGCGCTGGGCGGTTTCCTGGATGATGCGGCCCATTTTCTCCACGGCGTCCATGTTGATGCCCGCCTTGGTGGTGCCCACATTCACGGAGGAGCACACCAGTTCCGTTTCGTCCAGGGCCTGGGGGATGCTCTCGATCAGGGCGTAGTCACCAGGGCCAAAGCCCTTGTGGACCAGGGCGGAGTAGCCGCCGATGAAGTTGACGCCCACCGTTTGGGCAGCCCGGTCCAGGGCCTTAGCAAAGTGGATGGGGGACGCCGTAGGGCAGGCCCCGGAGATCATGGCAATGGGGGTGACGGAGATGCGCTTGTTGATGATGGGGATGCCATACTGCCGGGAGATGTCCTCGCCGGTCTTCACCAGGTCTTGGGCATAGCGGCAGATCTTATCGTAGACCTTCTGAGTGGCCTTGTTCACATCGGGGTCGATGCAGTCCAGCAGGGAGATGCCCATGGTGATGGTGCGCACGTCCAGGTCTTCGTTGTCGATCATATGGATCGTTTCTAAAATTTCGTTTGTATTCAAAAAGGGGTGCTCCTTTCCATGAGTTCAGGGTGTTTTGGGAAGGCGTGTTTAGATCTTGTGCATGGAGTTGAAAATGTCCTCGTGCATCACGTGGATCTTCAAATTGGAGCTTGCCCCCAATTGGTCGAACTCGTCGGCCAAGTCTGCCACGGCAACGCTGGCGTGGGTGATGTCCACCAGCATGACCATGACAAACATATCCTGCAAAATCGACTGGGTCACCTCCAGCACGTTCACGCCTTTTTCCGCGCAGATCCCGGAAACCTTTGCCAGGATCCCCACCATATCTTTGCCAATGACGGCGATGACGGCTTTTTCCATTTTATCCATGATCCTACCATTCCTTTCACAACTCTTTGAAGTTCATTATGGCCTATCGAGGGCTTCCTGTCAAGCGCGGAATGGTTTCTGCCCGGTTTTTTCCCATTCTTCCTTCCCTTTTTCCCGTTTTTGTGGTAAGATAAACTTCAAGCCTGTGCCGGAACGCTGGCAGTGAGGCTGTGTGAAACCCGGAAAGGAAGTGCCGCTTTTGCGATACCGTTTTGCCTGTGACTGCCATAACCATTCCCACTGTTCTCCCGACGGGAGCGACTCTGTTTTGGCCATGCGCAGCCGGGCCCAGGAGCTGGGCTTGTGGGCCCACACCTTGACCGACCACTGCGAGTGCCAGGGTTTTTCCAGCCGTTACCGCCCCCGGGTGGAGCGGGCCTGGGAGGAGATGGCCGCGGAATATCCCCCCATGGACAAGGCGCCCCAAGGGGCGGCTACCCGGTTTTACCGGGGCATTGAGCTGGGCCAGCCCAACCAGGACCCCCAAGCTGCCCAGGCGGCCTTACAGGGCCGGGACTATGACTTCGTCATCGGATCTATCCACAATATCCGGGGGTATGAGGACTTTTTCTTCCTGGACTACTCCCGGGTTGCGCCGGATTTCATCGACCAGCTCTTGAACACCTACTGGGAGGAGGAGCTGGAGGTCATTGCCTGGGGGCAGTTTGACACCCTGGCCCACCTGACCTATCCCCTGCGGTATATCCAGGGGGAGCACGGCATCCCGGTGGACCTTGCCAAACACCAAGAGGCCATTGACCAGATCTTCCGGGCGCTGATCGACGCGGGCAAAGCCCTGGAGGTGAACACCTCCGGCTACCGGCAGAAGATCGGCCGGCCGCTGCCGGACCTGCCCTTGGTGCGCCGGTACCGGGAGCTGGGAGGCGAGCTGGTCACCCTGGGCAGTGACGCCCACTGTACCCAGGACCTGGGCAAGGGCATTGAAGAGGGCATGGAGATGCTGCAGGAGGCAGGTTTCCGCTATGTTGCCCTGTACGAGCAGCGCAAGCCCATTTTGCTGCCTTTGAAATAAAAAAACGATTGCCGCGACGCCTTGGTAAGCGTCTATTCTATAGAAAAAAGGAGGAGTGTTTCCATGGCAATGGAACAGCTTTTGGAACTGTTACAGGACCAGGCCAATCTCACCTCTGCCCAGTTGGCATCCATGCTGGGGGAGAAGGAAGAAGATGTGGTGAAGGCCATCAAAAAGTATGAGAAAGAGGGTATCATCAAGGGATACCACGCCCTCATCAACTGGGAGCGCACCGAAGTGCCCCGCGCCACTGCCCTGATCGAGCTGCGGGTCACCCCCAAAAAGGACACTGGCTTCGACGAGATCGCCAGCCGGGTGATGAACTTCCCCGAGGTGGAGAGCGTGTACCTCATGTCTGGCGGCTACGATTTGTCTGTCACAGTCACCGGCAAGACCATGTCGGATATTGCCTTGTTTGTGGCAAAGCGTCTGGCCACCATCGACGGGGTGCTGTCCACTGCCACCCACTTCCTGCTGACCAAGTACAAGGATGGCGGCGTGGTGTTTGCCAGCGATTACGAGGAAATTGACGAGAGAGGGAGCAATCTGTGTGATTGATTACGATACTTTGGTAAACCGCAATGTGAAGCGGATCAAGCCCTCGGGCATCCGGAAGTTCTTCGACATTGCCAACGAGATGGACGACGTGATCTCCCTTTCCGTGGGCGAGCCCGATTTCCACACCCCCTGGCACATCCGGGAGGAGGGGATCACCAGCTTGGAAAAAGGACGCACCAGCTACACCCCCAACCGGGGCTTCCTCAAGCTGCGCGCGGAGATTTCCAATTATATCGAACGCCACTACAATGTAAAATACGACCCGGAAAGCGAGATCCTGGTCACCGTAGGCGGCAGCGAGGCCATTGACCTGTGCGTGCGCAGCCTGATCAACCCCGGGGATGAGGTGCTCATCCCCGAGCCCAGCTTTGTGTGCTATGTGCCCATTACCGAAATGGCCGGGGGCGTGCCTGTGGTCATCGAAACGAAGCCGGAAAACAGCTTCCGCCTGACCCCGGAAGATTTGGAGGCAAAGATCACCAGCAAGACGAAACTGTTGATCCTGCCTTACCCCAACAATCCCACCGGCGCGGTGATGCGCCGTTCGGACCTGGAAGCCATTGCCAAGGTGGTGGAACGCCACAACCTGCTGGTGCTCTCCGACGAGATCTACGCCTCCCTCACCTACGGCAGCGAGCCCCATACGGCGTTTTCCGCCATTCCCGGGATGCAGGAGCGGACCATTTTAGTCAACGGGTTCTCCAAGTCCCACTCCATGACCGGTTGGCGGCTGGGTTATGCCATGGGCCCCAAGGAGATCATCGCCCTGATGACGAAACTTCATCAGTTCGCCATTATGAGCGCCCCCACCATGAGCCAGTATGCTGCCATTGAGGCCATGAAAAACGGCGACGATGACATTGAGTATATGCGGGGCCAGTACGATATGCGCCGTCGGCTCATTGTGGATGGCTTGAACAATATCGGCCTGAAGTGCTTTGAACCGGAGGGTGCCTTCTATGTGTTCCCCTCGGTGAAGAGCACGGGCCTCACCTCTATGGAATTCTGCGAGCGGCTGATCCACTCCCAGCGGGTGGCCGTGGTGCCCGGCGACGCCTTTGGCGCCAGCGGCGAGGGCTTTGTGCGGATCTCCTACTGCTACTCCACCAAGCACATCATCGAAGCTCTGGAGCGCATGGAAGCGTTCCTGAAGGGGCTGTAATGGCGGGGGAAGTGGTGTGGCTCTCCCGGTGCGGCGGGTACGCCCCGGAAGAGCTGCTGCGGCAAATGGAAGAGGCTTTCACCGCCTTGGGGGTCTGGGAGGAAATCCGCCCCGGCATGACCGTGGTCATCAAGCCCAATCTGGTGATCAGCTCCAAGCCTGACGCTGCAATTGCCACCCACCCTGCCCTGGTGGCCGCGGTGGGCAAGTGCGTCCAGAAGGCCGGGGGAGAGGTGGTCATCGCCGAAAGCCCCGGCGGGCCTTACAACCCTGCTGCCATGAAGGCCATTTTCCGGGGCTGCGGTTACACGGATATGGCCAAAGACTGCGGCTTCACCCTGTACACAGAGTGCAAAAGCCGGGAGGTTTCCCTGCCGGGGGCAGTGCGCTGCCGCCAGCTTTCCGTGGCGGAACCCTTCCTCACCCGGGATTACCTCATCGATCTGTGCAAGCTGAAAACCCACTCCATGGTGGGTTTTTCCGGGGCTGTGAAAAACCTGTTTGGCGCAGTGCCCGGGCTGCAAAAGCCGGAGCTCCACTGCCGGTTCCCGGAGAAGCAGCCCTTCTCGGAGATGCTGGTGGACCTGTGCGACTTTTTAAAGCCAGACCTGTGCATTGTGGATGGCATCCTGGCCATGGAGGGCAACGGCCCCACCGGTGGGAAGCCTAGGAAGCTGGGGGTGCTGGGAGCCAGCAAAAGCCCCTATGCCCTGGACGTGTGCGCCACGTCCCTTATCGGCATTGTGCCGGAGAGCATCCTGATGCTGAAGGAAGCCCACCGCCGGGGGCTGGGGCCCATCTCCCCGGAGGAGTGCCGCTTGGTGCAAGAGGGGATCGCCCCCCTGGCCCAGCCAGATTTCCTGAAAGCGGAAGCCTCCAGCACGGATTTTATCGACCGGCTGCCCAAGGTGCTGCGGCCGGCGGCAAAAAAACTGACCACCCCTGCCCCAAAGATCCGAAAAGCGGAGTGTGTGGGCTGCGGCAAGTGTGCGGAAAGCTGCCCCCAGCACACCATCCAGATCCGGGATGGGAAAGCGGTGATCCACTATAAAAACTGCATCCGCTGCTTCTGTTGTCACGAAATGTGCCCCAAGCATGTGGTCGACATTCGGCGGTGGCGGGTGCTGCACTTTTAATGTCCGAAAATACGGACAAATACATCCGGCCTTACTCGGAGGATAGGATAGAAAGACCCATGAAACTGAAAGCATATGCCAAAATCAATTTGACCCTGGATGTCACAGGACGCCGGGAAGACGGATACCACACCTTGGACACGGTGATGCAGACCATCTCCGTGTGGGACGAGGTGGAGATCAAGAAGATCAACAAGCCGGGCATCCGGCTGTTCTGCAACCGGGAGTACCTTCCGGTGGACACCAAAAATACCGCGTTCCGGGCGGCCCAGTACTTTTTTGAGCATTGCGGCATCACTGGCCAAGGGCTGGCCATCAACCTCCGCAAATATGTACCCAGTCGGGCGGGAATGGGTGGCGGCAGCGCCGATGCGGCGGCTGTGCTCCATGGCTTAAACCAGATGTTCAAAACCAATCTGCCTTTGGAAACCTTGGTGACCCTGGGGGCGCGGGTAGGGGCCGATGTGCCCTTCTGCGTGGTGGGCGGTACCTGCCGCTGCCAAGGCATTGGGGAACAAGTGCAAAAAGTGTCCCCTTTGCCGGACTGTTGGCTGGTGGTGTGCAAGCCCCCCGCAGGGATGAGCACCCCCCGTGCCTACGCGTTGATCGACCAGTTCCCCATTTCCCGGATACAGGCCACTGAGAAAATGGTGTCCCTGCTCTCCGGTGGGGACTTGCGGCGGATCGGGGAAGCTGTGGCCAACCGGTTCGACGAAACCATGAAGCTCCAGCAGGTGCGGGAGATCAAGCGGGCGATGCAAAACGCCGGCGCCTTTGGCTCCAGCATGACTGGCAGTGGTTCGGCGGTGTTCGGTATTTTCGATTCGGAAGGTGCCGCACAGGCGTGTATGCAGCAGCTGGAAGGCAAGGGAAGGCTGTATTTGGCCAGGCCCTTACCCTATAGCTGGGAGCACGCAGACAAGTAAATGGGCGCTTGCAAGCCGGGGGGTTCCCCGGCTTTTTTGTCGCCTGCCGGGATGTTTGCGGTGTTTATCCTGTCGGTGGGGGCAGCGGCAGTTGCCTCTATTGTGTATGCCCGCAGGGAAGGGCTGAAAGAACAGTCCGGAAAAATGGATCATGTATAAAAAGAAAGTGGCTGTTGCAAAAGGCAACGGCCACTTTTGTGTTTCTGCAATTAGACGGAAAACCGTGCGGTGATCCGGGCGCCGCCCTCTGGGGCATTGCCGATCTCCAGGCTGCCGCCATGTTTTTGGCAGAGCACGCGGCACAGGTACAGCCCCAACCCAAAGTGAAGCTCCCCTTCCGGGGCTGGGGAACGGTCTGCCCGGTAGTAGGGGTCGGCGGCCCGTTTCAAAGCCGCTGGGGGGAACCCCAGGCCGTCGTCGGCCACTGTGAGGGACAAGGTTTTTCCTTCCAATTCCACAGTGACCCAGATGTTCCCTTTTGCGTACCGCCCCGCGTTGGAGAAGAGGTTTTCATGTACTTGGAACAGCAGCTCACTGTCCAAAAAAACGTCCCCTTCTCCACGGCTTGCAAAGTGGAATCCCTGCTCTTTGCGGAGGATCTTTCCGGTTTCTTCCAGCTGGGCGCACAGGGTGGAAAACGGGACTGTAATTTTCTGGGGCTCCAGGTCTTCCAGCCGCTGGAGGGAATTCATGCTCTCCACATAGCGCTGTAGCCTGGTAAGGCTGCGTTGCATAGTCAAGACGGTGGACACCGTCTTTTCCGGGGACAGGTCCCCGGAAGGAAGAGCGTCCAGCAGCAGATCGCTGTACCCTTGCAGCACTGTTAAAGGGGTGCGCAGATCATGGGAAAAGGCCGCGTTTAATCGCTTGCGCTCCTCTACCGCAGTCCACAGGGAGCGGTTGTTCTCCTCCAGGGAAGCTCGCATCTTTTCAAAGGACTGGCAAAGCTTGCCTAGTTCGTCACCCGCGGGCACGGCGACTTGGAAGTCTAAATCGTTCTGAGCGATCTTTTGGGAGGCCGCGTTCAAAATAGCCAGGGGCTTTTTGATCTTCCAACGGTAGAACCACCAAGCGTCCATCAAAAAGGCCAGCAAAATGGTGAGGGCAATGAAAACAGTGGCAATGGCGCTCACATGGCGGTAGAAAAAACGCAGCGGCCCTGCGGGGATAAACCGGTGCGACTCGGTGGTTTCCAAGGGGTAAATTTCCCCCGTGTCCGGGTCCACGTACGCGTATGGCAAACTGCTGTGCACATAGAGGGTTTTGCCGTCGTCAGAAACAACGTAATACTCCCCCGAGGCATCCTGGTCGGCAAAGTAGGGGGTGATATACTGGTAGTAAAGGGCGTCCCGGGCAACCGCCATGGAATAGCTCCCCAATAGGGCAAAACTGATACCGCCTAGGACGCAGAGCACCGTGGTGACGACCAAAGCGCACCGCAGGGAAATCTTTTTGTGCCAAGGGAGCCCCTGCTGGCTTTTTTTGCGTTTTTTCATTGCCATTTGTATCCCACGCCCCAAACAGTGACGATCCGCTCCCCACAGCCGGCCGCGGAGAATTTTGCCCGGACCCGCCGGATGTGTTCCGCCACTACCGAGCTGTCGCCTTCGCTGTCGTATCCCCACACGGATTCATAGATCCGCTCCCGGTCGAACACCTGGGAGGGATGCATGGATAAAAGCTCTACAATATCGAATTCCTTTTTGGCCAGGTGGACCGGTTCCCCGTTTTGGTAAACGCACCGGGCACCGTAGTCGATGACCAGACCTTGGTCAAATTTCACCAGGGCTTGGCCCTGGCGGCGTTCTTCCCGGCGCAGGTGGGCCCCCACCCGCGCTAAAAGCTCCTGGGAGGAAAAGGGCTTTAAAATGTAATCGTCCCCGCCGGCGGCAAACCCCCGCACCTTGTCCGCGTCTTCAATGCGGGCGGTGAGGAACAGGATGGGGCAGTTGACGAAATCCCGGACCTGCCTGCACAGGGAAAACCCATCCATGTCGGGCATATTCACGTCCAGCAGGATCAGGTCCGGCTTTTGGGAACAAAGCGCCAATGCTTCTTCCCCTCCATAGGCCGGCAGCACCTGGTACCCTTGGCGGGTGAACAGGTCGGTCAGCAAATGGACGATGTCCGCTTCATCGTCCGCTACTAAGATCTTGTACATGGCGGTCCCCTCCTTCTTCATGGGGAATAGCATACGGGGGATTTATCAACTTTTTCTCTGAACCTTGTTAAAAAACTGCCCCGCACACCAATCCGGTGATCACTGCGGAAGCGTAGAGAAATCCGACTAAAAGGAGGTTTTCTTTCCAGTGACGGTTGTATTTGAACAGCACCGCAAGCCCCAGCCCGGCGCCGGTGCACAGCCCGGCCACCACCGCCCCGAAGGACAGGGAGCCGGACAGGTACAGCTCGGTGAGGATCACTGAGGCGGCGCAGTTGGGGATAAAGCCAATGAGCCCGGCTACAAAGGGCTGCCACACACTGCCGGAAAGCAGCACCTGGGAGATGCGGTCCTCCCCTACAAAGTGGATGGCGGCGCCCAGCACCAGGTTGATGAGCAGCAGGAACAGGGCGATCCGCAGGGTATGCACCAGGGCAGAGCGGAAGATCCCGTGTTCCTCGCAGCCGCAGTCGTGGCAGAGGTCCTCAAAAGGGTGGTCCGGATCGTTGTGGGGCAGGTGCTTCCAGAGCACATCTACCAGCACGCCGAACACACACCCTGCTGCCAGTTTCACCCCCAGCAGCAGGGCAAGGTCGGGCAGCGCCCCTGGCTGGGAGATCAAAATGGGCAGGGCCTCGTCGCTGGTGGCCAGGAAAACTGCCACCAAGGTTCCGGGGGTGATGAGCCGGCCGGCGTAAAAGTTTGCCGCTGCCACGGAGAACCCGCACTGGGGCACCAGCCCCAGCAAGGCGCCCCCCGCCGGGCCCAAGGGCCCCAGCCTTTTTAAGGCCCCGGTGAGCTTTCCGCTGGCCTTGTGCTCCAAATACTCAATGAGCAGGTAGGCCCCAAAGAGGAAGGGCAAAGTTTTCAGCGTGTCTAAAACAGCGTCCCAAAGTAGATCCAGCATAGAAACAACCTTTCTCAAAGTCCATGTTTGAAAGTGGGTTTTGCCAAAGCGGCCTGGAAGGCAGGCCTATTGAACTTTATTATAGCACCCCTGTCAAATGGGATGTATAAGCCCTCCCAAAACGCCCCATACTCTCTCCAGTTTCTGGAAAGGATGGTATTGGAACATGACCCCTGAAAAACATACTTTTGCCAAACGCTTGTTGGGAAAGGCCATGGCCTGTGGGTTCACCCTGGCTGTGATCGCCAGCTTTTTCCCCTTTGCCGCCGCCTGTGAAACCCTGCCCCAAGACGTGGTGCGCCTCCACGTGGTAGCTAACTCCGACTCGGAAGAGGACCAGGCTGTGAAGCTGTTGGTGCGGGATGCCGTACTGGAGGAGGCCGCCCGCTGGTACGGGGATGCCTCCTCCATGGAAGAGGCCAGCGCCGTGTTGTGCACCCATTTGCAGTCCCTGACGGGGACCGCCCGGAAGGTGCTGGAAGAGCAGGGCTTTTCCTATTCTGCCCAAGCGGAGATGACCGAAATGTACTTTACCACCCGGGATTACGGTTCGTTCCGGCTGCCTGCGGGGCGTTACCGGACGCTGCGGGTCACCCTGGGAGAGGGTGTCGGAAAAAATTGGTGGTGCGTGGTGTTTCCCACCTTGTGCTTGCCGGCGGCCAGCCAGGACAATGCCCTGCTGACCCTGCCGGACGGGGAGCGGGAAGTGGTGGAAAGCCAAGGCGATTACCAGGTGAAATGGAAAGCGGTGGAGCTTTGGCAGGCTTTGCGGGAATTTTTCCGGGAGTGATGCACTTTCCCTGGGCAGGGGGAGTGTGGTATAATGAATTCCTAAACGTACCGAACTAGGTACGTGAAAACTTGAATTGTCCTGTGCGGGCACGCACCGCCACGAAGACGTTCTTTGACACCTTTCTTTTTCTTTCATGAAGGGTGGGGGAGGGGAGAGAAATGCTGCAATTTGTCCTGGGAAGAGCGGGCAGCGGAAAAACAGAATACCTGCGCCGCCTGCTGGCGGACAGGAGCCTGTCCGGTTTAGATAGCACGGTGATGGTTGTCCCGGAGCAGTACACCTTTGAAACGGAGAAAGCTATGCTGCGCCTGGCCGGCCCTGTCCGGGGAAACGCCATCCCGGTGTACAGCTTTACCCGCCTGGCGGAAGCAGTGTTCCGGAAAGAGGGGGGCGCCGTGGGCCGCAGGCTCAGCGACGGGGGCAGGCGCATTTTGATGGCCTCCGCCATTGAGGCCTGCCAGGACCGGTTGGAGGTCTACGCAGCCGCGGCGAAAAGCGGCCGGGTCACCGACGTGATGCTCACTGCGGTGAACGAAATGAAGATGTGCGGCATCTCACCGGAGGAACTGGGCCATACCGCCCGGGACTTGGGAGGCAGCGGCCTGGGGAAAAAACTCTCGGAGCTTTCCCTGCTGTACCATACATACGATGCGCTGGTGGCTGCCTCCTACCTGGATTCCCGGGATGACTTGACAAGGCTCTCCCAGGCTTTGGAAACCAGCAGCTTTTTTGAGGGGCGTACCGTGGCAGTGGACTCCTTTGAGGGTTTTACCGCTCAGGAGGTGGCTGTCCTTACCCAGATCATGCGCCGGGCGGACCAAGTGATCGTTTCCCTGTGCACCGACGGCCTGGACCACACCGGCACAGGGCTGTTTGCCTTGGTGGACCGCACCCTCCACCGCCTTTCCGCTGCCGCAGCGGAAAATGGGGTCAGTGTCCAGCCGCCGGTGATGCTCACCGGGGCGCCCAGGTTCCAAAACGAGAATTTGAAGCTGGTGGAAGCCCAGCTGTTCTGCGCCGGGGAAACCATGACTTCCCCGGACCATGAGGGCATCACCGTGTTTGAGGCCCGTGACCCCTACGAGGAAGCGGAGTTCGCGGCGGCCACTATCCGCCGCCTGGTGACCCAGGAGGGCTGGCGCTATCGGGATTTCTCCATCATCTGCCGCAGCCCGGAGCGCTATTATGGCTGCCTGGACGCCGCCTTGAAAAAGCGGGACATCCCCTGTTTTGTTTCCCAGCCCGCCCGGGTGGATGGGGAGCCGGTGACCCGGTTTGTGCTGGGTGCCTTTGAGGCGGTGCTGGGGGGCTACCCCACTGAGGCTTTGCTGGAAATGCTGAAAACCGGCGTTTCCGGGTTTACCGCCGAAGAGATCTCCGCTTTGGAGAATTACGCCTACCTGTGGAAGATCGGCGGTGCCGGATGGCGGCAGGAGTTTGTCCGCCACCCCCAGGGGTTTGGCAAGGAGTTTACCCCGGAGGACACCCAGGAGCTTGCCCGGCTCAACCAGCTGCGGCAGAGGCTCATCGGCCCCTTGGAGCGTTTTGCCGCCCGGACAAAGGACTCCACTGGCAGCGGGATCTCCCAGGCGGCCTACATGATGCTGATGGCCTATGGCATGGAGGAAAACCTGCCGGCCTATTGCTTGGCTTTGGAAGAAGCCGGGGAGGCTGCCCTGGCGAAAAAGCAGCTGCGGGTGTGGGACCTGCTTATGGAGATCCTGGACCAGATGCGGGCCATTTTAGGGGACCGTCCCCTTCCTCGGGAACGGTATTACCAGCTGTTAAAGGAGGTCATCGCTGGGGAGGATGTGTCGGAGATCCCCCAAACCGTGGACCAGGTGATCTTCGGCACTGCGGAACAGGTGCGGCAGTCCTCCCCCCGGGCGGCGTTTTTGATCGGCGCGGCCCAAGGGGAGTTCCCCCTGGCCCCCAAGTCCAGCGGCGTGTTCTCCGATGCCGAGCGCCGGGAGCTGATTGCCCGGGAGCTTCCCCTGGGCGACCCCCTGGAGCAGCGGGCCATGGAGGAGCGGTACCTGGCCTATTCGGTGGCCTGTGCCCCCTCTCAGCGGCTGTATGTCAGCTGGCCCCGCGCCGCTGACGGGGAGGACAAAGAGCCCAGCGAGCTGGTCACCGCCCTGCTGGGGATTTTCCCCACCTTGCGGCCTTTGCGGGACTTGCCGGACGTCTATTTTGCCAACTCCAAGGAGGCGGCTTTCACTCGGCTGGCTGCCCGGTTCAGCCAGACTGACAGCGCCTCGGGGGCTCTGCGGCAGCTGTTTGAGGGCGACCTTGTCTATCGGGGCCGGGTGGGGGCCTTGGAGCGGGCCGCAGGCCGGGGAGAGGAGCAGCTGGAGGACCCTGCCTTGGCCCAGGAACTTTTTGGAAAACGTCCCTTCCTTTCCCCCACCCAGGTGGAGGTGTACCATCAGTGCCCTTTCCAGTACTTTTGCCGGTATGGGTTAAACGCAAAGGAACGCCGTCCCGCAGAGGTGGACGTGCTTCAGTACGGCACCTTGATGCACTTCCTGTTTGAGCGGATCTTCCGGGAGCCGGCCCAGGTGCGGGCCGGGTGGAACGAGGAGGAGCTGGAGGGGCGGGTGTCCGGGCTGATCCAGGAGTATGCCCAGGAGAACATGGGCGGCCTGGGGCTGCTTTCTGGCCGGGAAAAGTACCGGCTTTCCCGGTTGTGCCAGTCGGCCTGCAAGCTGATCCGCCACGTGGAGGAGGAACTTGCCCAAAGCCAGTTTTTGCCCCAGCATTTGGAGTGGGGACTGGGTTATGGGAAAGATGCCCCGCCCTTAGAGATCCTCACCGCTAAGGGAAAAGTTACCGTGGGGGGGACCATCGACCGGGTGGACTTGTATGTGGACCCCCAAGGCAAGCGCTTTGTGCGGGTTATCGACTACAAGACCGGGCGGAAGACCTTCCGGCTGGGGGACGCCCTGTATGGCCTGAATATGCAGATGCTTGTGTACTTGGCGGCCTTGGTGGAAAACGGCCAGGAGTTCCCTGCGGGGATCCTGTATATGCCCGCAGCGGAGCCCTCTGTGTCCGTGGACCGGGGTACTGGAGAAGATAAGATCAAGGCGGAGGCGGACAAGCAGATGAAAATGAGCGGCCTGGTGTTAAGCGACCAGGAGATCCTCTTGGCCATGGAGGCTGGGGCCAAGGGGCGGTTTATCCCCGCGTCCCTGAATAAGGACGGCAGCCTGGGGCGGTTCAGTTCGGCCCTGGATGGGGAGCAGCTGAAAACAGTGCTGGACTACTCCAAACGGCTGATCGCCACCATGGGGGAGGAGCTGCTTTCCGGCCGGGTGGAGGCCGCCCCCAACCGGAAGAATAAGATCCCTTGCCGCTGGTGTGCTTACAGCCCGGTGTGCGGCAAGGAGTTTGACGAGAAGGACGTGGAGCAGGACAAGACCACCTCCCAGGAGGCGCTGCTCCAAATGGAGGAAGCTTTGGGGAAAGGAGGAGATCGCCATGGCTGAGATGCGTTGGACCGACAGCCAGCAAGACGCCATTTCCGCCCGCAGGGGCACTGTGCTGGTAGCGGCGGCAGCTGGGTCGGGGAAGACGGCGGTGCTGGTGCAGCGGGCCATTGAACGGCTCACCGACCCGGCAAACCCCACCAATGCCGACCGGATGCTGATTGTCACCTTTACCAAAGCGGCAGCCGCGGAGATGCGCGCCCGTCTGGAGCGGCGGCTCCATGACCTGCTGCGGGAGCATCCTGGGGACCCCCACCTGCGGCGGCAGAGCATTTTGCTCTCCCAGGCCCACATCGGCACGGTGGACAGCTTCTGTGCGGAGATGGTCCGGGAGTTTTTCCACCTGCTGGACCTCTCCCCGGATTTCAAGATCGTTTCCGACAAGCAGGAGGAAGCGCTGACCCGCGCCGCTCTAAACGAAGTGCTGGGGGAGGCTTTTGAGTCCGGCACGGTGGCCTCCTTGGCGGATGCCTTTGCCGGGGAGCGGGACGACCGCCGCCTGATGGACATGGTCCTCACCCTGTACCGGTTTATGCAGAGCCATCCCTTCCCGGAGAAATGGCTGGCGGAAAAGGTGGCCATGTATTTCCCTGGCCCGGAAGAACAGGCTTCCCTGTCCCCCTGGGAGCGGGTGATCGTGGCCTATGCCCAGGAAACGGCTTCCCACTGTGTGGGGCTGCTGTCCCGGGCCTTGGAGGAGTGCCGGGAGGACCCTGCGGTGGAAAAAGCCTTTTACGCCCCCTTGGAGAAGGACCGTGCCTCCTTCCGGGAGATGGAGGCTTTGGCGGCCCAAGGGGATTGGGACGGCCTTTCCCAGTGGGTGGGGGGCTTCAAGCCCGCCCCCGCCAAAGCGCCCAACGGCTACAAGGACGACCCTCTGACGGTGCGGGTGAAAGCTTACCGGGACGGGGCAAAGTCTGCGGCGGAGGAGCTGCAAAAATACCTTTCCACCGGCCGGGAAGCCTGTGCCCGGGAAACCGCCCAAACCGCCCCCCTGGTTCGCGGCCTGGGGGGGCTGACCCTGGCCTTTTCCCAGCGGTACCAAGAGAAGAAGCGGGCTGGAAACTTTTTGGACTACAGCGACCTGGAGCACCAGGCTATCCGGCTGTTTTTGGGGGAGGACGGCACCCCCACCGCCGCTGCCCGGGAGGTGGCCGCCCGGTTTGACGAGATCATGATCGACGAGTACCAGGACATCAACGAGGTGCAGGATTCTCTGTTCCGGGCTGTGTCCCAGGAGGGGAAAAACCTGTTCATGGTGGGGGACGTGAAGCAGAGTATCTATGGCTTCCGCCGGGCCATGCCGGAGATCTTCCTGCGGTGCCGGCGGGCTTTCCAAAAGTACGACCGGCAGAAGGACGCATACCCGGCCTATATCGTGCTGGACCGGAATTTCCGCTCCCGGGAGGAGGTCACCAGCACGGTGAACTTTGTCTTTTCCCGGCTGATGACCCAGCAGACCGGCGACATGGATTACACCGGGGAGGAACGCCTTGTCTGCGGGGCGGATTACGCCCCCAAGGAAGGTTGTGAAACAGAACTGCAATTCATCGCCCGGGAGGCCGGTGTCCCGGCGGAGGAGGCGGAAGGCGCCTGGATCGCCCAGCGGATCCGCCAGCTGGTGGAGGGTGGCTTCACCGTTTCCGATAAAGAGGGGGAGAGGCCTGCGGGCTACGGGGATTTCTGCATCCTGCTGCGCAGCGCCAACCAGTATGCCTACGCCTATGCCCAGCAGCTGCAGGCCCACGGCGTGCCGGCCAGGGCCTCGGTGGCAGGGGGATTTTTCCAGGCGGCGGAGGTGCGTGTGATGCTGTCCCTGCTGCGGGTGATCGACAACCCCAACCAGGACATCCCCCTGCTTTCGGTGCTGATGAGCCCCCTGTATGGGTTCTCCGCTGACGATACCGCCCGCCTGCGGCTGGAGGACCGTGACGTGCCGGTGTACATCTCCCTGCTGCGGGCTGCCCAGACGGACCCCCGGTGCGAGCGGGTGATCCGGGAAATCGGCCAGTACCGGGCGGTGGCAGCCACCATGCCCTCGGATTCTTTCCTCAACTACCTTTACAGCAAGACCGGCTACCCCGACATGGCCTTGGCCATGGAGAACGGGGCGCAGCGCCTGGCCAACCTACGCCTGCTGGAGAAGTACGCCCGGGACTATGAGGGTTCCGGGTACCACGGCGTGTCCGGGTTTGTGCGGTTTTTGGACAGGCTGAAAGACAACAACTCCGACCTCCAGGCGGCAGAGCTTTCCCCCACGGACCGCAACGCCGTCACCGTGATGAGCATTCACAAGTCCAAGGGGCTGGAGTTCCCCGTGTGCATTGTGGCGGGCTGCGGCCGGAACTTTGTTTCCGACCAGCGGGCGGAAGTGCTGCTCCACCCGGAACTGGGACTGGGGGTCAAACTCCGGGACCGGAAACGCTCCGCCCGGTTTACCACCACTGCCCGGGAAGCCATCGGCCTGGAAACAGCCCGTTCCTCCGCGGCGGAGGAGCTGCGCATCCTCTATGTGGCCTTGACCCGGGCCAAGGAGAAGCTGATCTTGGTGGGCTCCTGGGAGGACCCTGCCCGCACGGCTTCCAAGCTGGCCTTGGAGCTTACAGGGGACGGCCCCTCTCCCTACACGGTGCGCCGTGGGAAAAACGCCGCTCAGTGGCTGCTGCTGTGTGCCCTGTGCCATCCGGATGGAGCCCAGCTTCGCCAGGAGGCCGGCGCCCCGGCGGAATGCGTCGTCCGGGAGGACTACACCCCTTGGAAGATTGCCCTGAGCCACTACCAGCCCCAGGAGGCGGCAGCCCAGACCCAGGCTCCTTCGCCGGAGCCCCCCGATCCCCAGCTCTATGACGAGTTGGTGGAGCAGGTGAATTTTGTCTATCCCCATGAGGCGGCGGTGGCCATCCCCGCGAAAGTGGCGGCCTCCAAATTGGCCGCCCAGCAGGACGGCAGCGGGGAGATCACCCTTTCCCGGCCGGCTTGGCTGGGGGAGCAGGGGATGACCCCTGCCGAGCGGGGCACGGCCCTCCACGCCTTTATGCAGTTCGCGGACTTCCCCGCCGCCCTGGCTGACCCCCAAGGGGAGCGGGAGCGCTTGGTGGAGATGGCGCTGCTCACCCCGGAACAGGGGGCAGCGGTGGACCTTTCCCGGGTGGGGAAGTTTTTGGAAAGCCCCTTGGGGAAGCGGGTGCTCCACTCTTCCCAGGTGGAGAAGGAGCGCCGGTTCACCGCAGTGATCCCGGCCTCTTTGGCGGAACCGGAAGCTTCTGCCGGCGAGGAAGAGGTGATCCTCCAGGGGGCGGTGGACTGCACCTTTGTAGAGGACGGATGCCTGCACATCATTGACTTTAAAACCGACCGGGTGCCGGACATGGAAGAGCTATGGCAGCGGTATCAGGCCCAGCTTCAGCTGTACGGGTATGCCATGGAGGAGGTTTCGGGGCTTCCGGTAGGGGAACTGATCCTTTACTCCACTTGGCTGAACCGGGCCAGTTCCCGCCCCTTTGGGAAAACGCCGTCCAAAGCCCATTGACAACTGCGGAGCCGGGATTGTACTATAGGGATGGAATTGTTTGTCGGATCTAGAAAGTGTGCCGGAAAAGTCCGGCAGGGAGGTTTGTATGATTACCCAAGGCTTGCACACCCGTTGGACGTTGGAACTGCCCAGCCAGGAAAAAATACCTGCCACAGTGCCCGGCTCGGTCTATACCGCCCTGCTGGATGCGGGGCGCTTGGAAGACCCCTTTTACCGGGACAATGAGGGGAAGGCCCTAGCGCTGATGGAGCACGATTACCGCTATGCCACGGTTTTTACCCCGGACCCGGCCATTTTGGAGTGCCCCCACCAGGTGCTGCGTTTTGAGGGCGTGGACACCGTGGCGGATATCCGCCTCAATGGGGTGCTTTTGGGCCATGTAGAAAATATGCACCGCACCTTTGAGTTTGACGTGGCGGGCATTTTGCGGCCGGGGGAAAACGGCCTGCAGGTGAAGCTCTATTCCCCCACCCGGTGGATCCGGGAGAAGTATGGGGAAGAGCCTGCCGACGGCACCAGTGACGCCATGGAGGGCTTTGCCAACCTGCGCAAGGCCCACTATATGTTTGGGTGGGACTGGGGCCCCCATTTGCCTGATGCCGGCCTGTGGAGGCCCGTGTCCCTGCTGGGCATTTCGGGAGGGAGGCTGTCCTCGGTGCACATCCGGCAGCACCATCGACAGGGCAAGGTGAAGCTGGAAATACACCCGGAACTGGATTTTGTTTCTGTAAAGGATATCTCCTATACAGTTTGGCTGGAAGACCCCCAGGGAAATGTGGAGGAATATGCCCATTCTCCCAGGGAAATCCTGGTGGAACACCCACAGCTGTGGTGGCCCCGGGGCTATGGGGAGCAGCCTCTTTACACTGTAAAGGTGACAGCCTTTTCAAACGGAGAGGTTTTGGACACCTGGCAGGGTCGGATCGGCCTGCGCACGGTGACGGTTTCCCGGGAGAAGGACGCTTGGGGGGAGAGCTTTGCCCATGAGGTCAACGGGGTGAAGATCTTTGCCATGGGCGCGGATTACATCCCGGAAGACAACCTGCTCTCCCGGGTCACCCCGGAAAGGACCCGCAAGCTGTTGGAACAGTGTGCAGCGGCCAATTTTAATTGTATCCGGGTTTGGGGCGGCGGCTGCTACCCCAGCGGCGCCTTCTTTGATGTCTGTGATGAATTGGGCCTGCTGGTTTGGCAGGACTTGATGTTCGCCTGCGCGGTGTACAACCTGACCCCCGCTTTTGCCCAGAACATCCGGGAGGAGATCCGGGACAACGTGCGGCGGCTGCGCCATCACGCCAGCTTGGGCCTGTGGTGCGGCAACAACGAAATGGAACTGTTTGTGGACCAGGGCACCTGGGTGCGCTCCCACAAGCAGAAAGCCGACTACATCCGGATGTACGAGTACCTCATCCCCGAAGTGCTCCGGCAGGAGGACCCGGACACCTTCTATTGGCCTGCCAGCCCCTCGTCCGGCGGCGGGTTCGATTTCCCCAACGACCCCACCCGGGGCGATGTACACTACTGGGACGTGTGGCACGGTCAGGAGCCCTTCACCCAGTACCGGGAGCACACGTTCCGGTACGTGTCGGAGTTCGGCTTTGAGAGCCTGCCTTGCCTTGCCACCATCAAGACCTTTTCCCAGCCGGAAGACTGGAACCTGTTTTCCTATGTGATGGAGCGCCACCAGCGCTGCGCCAAAGGGAGCGCCCTGATGCTGTCCTATTTGCAGCAGATGTTCCTCTATCCCACCGGGTTCGAAACCCTTTTGTACGCCTCCCAGCTGCTCCAGGCTGAGGCCATCCGCTACGGGGTGGAGCACTTCCGGCGGCAGAGGGGGATCTGCATGGGGGCGGTGTACTGGCAGCTCAACGACTGCTGGCCTGTGGCCAGCTGGTCATCTATCGATTACACCGGCCGGTGGAAAGCCCTGCACTACTACGCTAAGCGGTTCTTTGCCCCGGTGCTGCTCTCCTGCTGCGAGGAGGGAATGCTCTCCCAGCGGCCCAACGTCAACGCAGAGCCGAAGCCTCTGGAGAAAAGCGTGCGGTTCTCGGTGTGCAACGAAACCACGGAGGACAGGGCCCTGGTGGTGAAGTGGGCCCTGCGGGACAAACTGGGGAACATCCAGCGGGAGGAAACCATCTCCCTGCAGGTTGCTGCCCTGACCAGCGCGTGGATGGACAAGGTGGAGCTTCCCGGCCTGGACCCCATGGAGGAGTATGTCAGCTATGACCTGTTTGAAGGGGGCCGGAGGGTTTCCGGCGGCACGGTGATCTTCTCCCTGCCCAAGTATTTCCGCTATGCCGACCCAAAGCTTGTCTGCCGGGTGGAAGGGGACGAAATCGTGGTGGCCGCCAAGGCATACGCGAAAAGTGTGGAGATCCAGAACGAAAACCAAGATTTGCTCCTTTCCGACAACTATTTTGATATGAATGCCGGGGAAACCCGGGTAAAGGTGCTTTCCGGTTCCACGGAGGGCCTTCGGCTGCGCAGTGTGTACGACATCCGCTGACCAGCGTGCCGCTGGATCTAAGCCGCGTTACGCGCCCCAAGGGCGCTTGCATGGACAGGCGGGGTCGGACTGCTGCCCGCGGAGCTGGCTGGGCGCATAGGGCAGGTTTTTGGCTCTGTGGCGTGCCGCTGGACCCAAGCCTCGCTGCGCGCCCCAAGGGCGCTTGCTTGGGCAGGCTTGTGCCCACCCAAGGAGCTTTCCCAAGCAAGAAGGATTCCAGTCGATGGGGAACGGCGTCCACCGGCGGTGAAAAAACTGCGAAAATTCTGGGAAATCCCTTGACAGGGGCAGTGGAAGAGGATATAATAATTTCTCGGTAAAACAAAGCGGAGCAGCAAGCTCCCACCCGTGCAGTTCTGTCTGACACAGGTCAATATCCCAGAAGGCGGCAAGCGGCTGTGCTGGCTGGCCGGGATGGGGTCCTCTTTTTCAAAGGATCGCTTTGGGGCGTTGATTTGCGGGCAGAAACAGTTCTGCCCGCTTTTTGTGTGCTTGCCGCCCGCCCAAAACAGCTTGAGAACAACGTGTGATGGAGGTGCTACCCATTAGCAAACAGGAACTGCAGATCAACGAACAAATCCGTGATAAGGAGCTCCGCGTCATCGATGCCGACGGCACTCAGCTGGGGATCATGTCCCTGCGCCAGGCCTTGGAGATCGCAGAGCAGAAAAATCTGGACCTGGTAAAGATCGCTCCCCAGGCAAACCCGCCGGTGTGCAAGATTATCGACTACGGCAAGTACCGGTTTGAGCAGGCCAAGCGGGAAAAGGAAGCGAGAAAGAACCAGCGTGTCGTTGAGATCAAGGAAGTCCGCCTTTCCCTCAATATCGATACCCACGATTTCGAAACTAAGAGGAACCATGCCCTGCGGTTTATCTCCGAGGGCAACAAGGTGAAGGTTTCCATCCGGTTTCGCGGCAGGGAGATGGGGCACCCCGAGCTGGGGCAAGAGATCATGCAGCGTTTTGCCGGCGCCATGAGCGAAGTGGCCAACGTGGAAAAGCCCGCCAAACTGGAGGGCCGCACCATGCTGATGTTCCTGGCCCCTAAGCCAGCAAAATAACAGTTGTTTCAAAATACCTAAGGAGGAACGTATCATGCCGAAACTGAAAACTCACAGCGGCGCGAAAAAGCGCTTTAAACTTTCCAAAAATGGAAAGGTCATCCGCGGCCATGCCAACACCAGCCATCTTTTGAATGGCCATGGCAAGACCCCCAAGAGCAAGCGCGCTATGCGCGGCACCACCGTGACCGACAAGACCAACGTGGCCGCCATCAAGCGGATGCTGCCCTACAAATAAGGACGGGCCTTTGGGATGAGCGGTGTGCCCGGCACGGCCGGCGGCCACCGCAGCGCAACAAGATTTCGAGTGTTTTACCCATAGAAAGGATGGTATTGGAATGGCTAGAGTCAAGGGCGCGATGATGACGCGCAAAAGAAGGAAAAAGGTTTTAAAGCTTGCAAAGGGATACTGGGGCGCCAAGAGCCGTCACTTTAAAATGGCCAAACAGGCCGTTATGAAATCCGGCAACTATGCGTTTATCGGCCGCAAGCAGCGCAAGCGCGATTTCCGCCGCCTGTGGATCACCCGTATTT
>URKX01000024.1 GCA_900548545.1 uncultured Oscillospiraceae bacterium | reverse complement strand
GCGGAAATACCGGATGGTCTGCCGGAGGTAAAAGCAGTGAAAGCGATGGATATCCGTCTGATGGTATCGGATGAGGAAATTCAGCCGGTGGTACCGCTGTTTTTGACAGCCAGAATACCGGAGGGGATAAGTCAGAAAAACCTGGTGATCTATCACGTAACAGAATCCGGGGAGATTGAAACCATAATACCGGAAACTGCCGATAACATGATGAGCTTTGGCGTATCATCCTTAAGTACCTTTGCAGCGGCAAATCCGGGAACGCTGACCGTTACAGGCATCAGGATTACAGCGAAACCGTACAAAACCGTTTATCAGATCGGTGAGTCCTTCGAGGCAGACGGCATGGTCGTGACGGCCGTCTATGAAAACGGTACGGAGGCAGTCGTAACAGAGTATGAACTGTCTGGTTTTGACTCTTCTTCAGCAGGAATCAAGCATGTTGTTATTACATACGGCGGCCGCAAGGCGATTCTGGATGTTACGGTTAAGTCAGAAACAGGGGACGAGCCGGATGACGGAGATAAACCGGGCAGCAGCGGCGGAAGCGGCAGTAGCGGCAGCAGCAGTGGAAGCAGGCCAAGGGTTAATACAACATCGACGGTAACAGGGACCTGGATGCAGGATCAGACCGGCTGGTGGTTTGCAAAGACGGCCGGCGGATACGTAAAAGCCGAGTGGGCGCAGATCAATGGAACCTGGTATTATTTCGGTGAAGACGGTTATATGAGAACCGGATGGATACTGTCCGGTAACCAGTGGTATTACTTACAGCCAGATGGCTCCATGACAGATAACAACTGGATCTGCTACAAGGATCACTGGTATTTCCTGCAGCCTGGAGGAGCGATGGCCGTGAGCGGCTGGGTGACATGGAATGGCCGCAGCTATTACCTGAATGCGGATGGTACCATGGCCGTAAATACAACTACACCAGATGGATATGTCACAGGTGCCGACGGCGCCCGTATCTGATCTGAGAACAGCATCTGAGGAATGACAGAATACGGGCATGGCTTCTGAATACCGGACAGCCGTGCCCGTATTACAGTATGAAAAAAAATAAATAACGGGGGTTAATGATGAACCGAAAACCACTGAAACGCCTGACAGCCATCGCGCTGTCCATGGCAATGACTCTTCCGGGAGCCATGCCGGTCTATGCAGTACCGGAGGGAGCAGAACGATCTTCCAATACCATGCCCGGATATGAAGAGCTGTTGGCAGCCGATTACACTCTGTATCTGGTAAAATGCGGAGCTTCCGATCCGGCGGCAGTACCGGACGGATATAAAATGGGACTGCTCCAGACAGTTACCGACCAGAAAAATGGCCGGGATGCCACCGGATATACCTGGGGATACATAGAGAACGATTCATCAATCATATACGGAAAACGGGATACGAATCCCTCCTCTCTGGAGGCGGGGCTTCGCTATATGAGCGATAAAATCGAGTATGATCCTGATGCAAGCGGAATTACGTATCAATTTGAAATGCCGGAAGGCGAACGGACGTATCAGGTGACCCTGGGCTGTAAAAATCCCTGGGATACGAGACCGGCAGATATTACCCTGGAAGGTCAGACGGTAAAGAGCAGCTGGAGCTTTACCAAAGACAGTCTGGCGGAAGAGACCTTCTCCGTGACCGTAAGCGACGGAGTGCTGGATGTCCGGGTCCATAACACGGACAGAACTTCCTCCAGTCAGGATGCGATGTTAAGCTACATAATCATAAAGGCTCCCTACGATCAGGAATACTTGAAAAACGCAATGAAGCAGTATACTCTGACCAGTCTGGAGCGGGAACTCTATTCGGTTCAGTCTTTGGAAAAATATGACGAGGCTTACGAATATGCCAGGAGAGCCGCGGAGTCGGAAGAGCCGGTATCTCAGGAAAAGATTGCTTCAAACTTAAAAAAACTGGCTGCTAAGTATAACGGTCTTCAGCCGAAGCAGGACGCCGTCAGTTATACCAGCTTTTCCGGTACCGACGGGGAGGTGTGGCTCGATCAAAACGGAACGCCCATCCAGGCACACGGCGGCCAGGTACAGAAGTTTACGCATAACGGGGTAACGAAATGGTACTGGTACGGAGAAGACAAGACGGACGGCTACCGCACCGTGGACGGAGGAGTCCGTGTGTATTCCTCCACAGACCTCTATAACTGGGCCGATGAAGGCATAGCGCTCCGCAACCTGACGGACGAATACGGCAGAAACCGTATCCGGAACCGGGTGATGCCGCTGCTGCGGGAGGAAAACCCCAGGCTTTCCGAAGCAATGGGGCGCACGGCGGAAAGCCTGCGGCTGTTGCAGGAATATCTGGACGGGGAAGCGGAAAAACTTCTTTCCGGCGCCGTCCGGGACGGAAAGCTGGAAACCGGGCCGCTGCGGCAGGCCCATCCGGCTTTACGGCTGGAAGCGCTGAAGCTTTATTTGGAGGACCGCGGCTGCAGGGGCCTGGAAAAGCGGCATTTGGAAAGCGCGCAGTCTGTGGCTCTGCGGGGCGGGCGGTGTTCGCTGCCGGGCGGTTTTACGGCGGAGTGCGCCCAGAATCTGTTTTTTGCCTCTGCCCGGGACCAGGGGCAAACGGGGTTCTCGATCCCCGTTTTTGTGGGGAAAACAGTGCTGCCAAACGGGAAAATACTGATTTTGGAAAAGAAACCCTGCCCGGATCTGGAAAACGGAAGAAAAATTAATAATTTGTTGTTTAAAAATTCCTTTGACTATGCTACAATGACAGGAGTTTTCCTGGCCAGGACGAGAAGAGAGGGCGACAGGTTCACGCCTGTGGGAAGGCGTGTGACAAAAGGGCTCAAGCAGCTCTTTCAGGAACAGCGGGTTCCGGCCTCTCAGAGGGAGAACATGGTTCTGCTGGAATGCGGCGGGCAGATTGTCTTCTGTGAAGGCGTGGGCGTTGCAGAACCGTTCCGGATTACGCCGCGGACGGAAACGCTTGTGGCCGTAACGGTGAGTAACCCGCTGCAAGAGGGGAAAGCTTGAAGAGAGGATGGGTAATATGACGCCAAACATGGAAATGATGCAGGACATCGAAGAGGTGCTCTTCACCGAACGGCAGATCGCCGTTATTGTGGAGCGCATCGGCAAGGAGATTTCCCGGGATTACCGGGGCAAGAACCTGCTTCTTGTCAGTGTGCTCAAGGGCTCGGTCGTGTTCATGGCGGATTTGATGCGTTCCATCGATATCCCTGCCCGCATCGATTTTATGGCGACTTCCAGCTACGGCTCGGGAGTGAAAACCTCCGGAGTGGTAAAGATTGTGAAGGATCTGGATATAGAGCTGGAGGGATACGATATCGTGATTGTGGAGGATATTCTCGACAGCGGCAAAACGCTGAGCTACCTTTTGGATATTTTGCAGTCCAGAGGGCCGAGAAGCATCCGCATCTGCACCCTGTTCGACAAGCCGGAACGCCGTGAAGTGGATGTGCAGGCCACCTATACCGGCGCAGAGATTCCCGACGCCTTTATTGTGGGCTACGGTCTCGATTATGATGAAAAATACCGCAACCTGCCGTTCGTAGGCATACTGAAGCCCTCTGTCTACGAAACAGCAGGAGCGGATTGAGTTTAGGGGGACAAATTTTTGGACAGCAATAAAAAGAAACTGCGCAACCTGCTGCTGTATCTGGGAATCCCGATTGTGGTTCTGTTGATCATCGTCTTTCTGTTCAACAGGACGCCCCAGCAGGAAACCTACAAGTATTCCGATATTCTCAATTATTTCGAGTCGGGGCAGGTGACGTCCTACAGGCTGAACCTGGGTACGGGTGAAATGGTGCTGACGCTCAACGACGAGAAGAAGTCCACCGTGGGGTACGTTGTGCCCAGCGTGGACCTGTTCTACCGGAATGTGTCGGATTACATCACCGAGTACAACGACGCCCATCCCGATCAGAAGATGACCCAGGATATCATCCGGCCTGCGGAAACCAACTGGCTTTTGAGCTTCCTGCCAACCCTGATCCTGTTCGGCGGGCTCATCGTCTTCTGGGTGTTCATGATGCGCCGCCTGGGCAATTCCATGGGCGGCGGCGACAAGCAGATGAACTTCGGCAAGGCGAAGATCAAGCAGATGAGCGACGAGAAGCGCAAGACCACCTTTGCGGACGTGGCCGGCGCGGACGAGGAAAAAGAGGAACTGCGGGAGATTGTGGAGTTCCTGAAGAATCCCTCGAAATACAATACCCTGGGCGCACGCATCCCCAAGGGCGTGCTGCTGGTGGGCCCTCCCGGAACAGGTAAAACCCTGCTTGCCAGGGCTGTGGCCGGGGAGGCGGGCGTACCCTTCTTCTCCATCTCCGGCTCGGAATTTGTGGAGATGTTTGTGGGCGTGGGCGCTTCCCGTGTCCGCGACCTGTTCGATAAAGCCAAGAAAAACCATCCCTGCATCATTTTCATCGATGAGATCGACGCCGTGGGCCGCCAGAGAGGCGCTGGCCTGGGCGGCGGTCACGACGAGCGTGAGCAGACCTTGAACCAGCTGCTGGTGGAAATGGACGGTTTTGGCGCCAACGAGGGTGTCATCATGATCGCCGCCACCAACCGCCCCGACATCCTGGATCCCGCCTTGATGCGTCCCGGCCGGTTTGACCGACAGGTGATGGTGGGTTATCCCGACATCAAGGGCCGTGAGGAAATTTTGCGGGTCCACGCCAAGGGCAAGCCCCTGGCTCCCGACGTGGTGCTTTCCACCATTGCCAAGTCCACCGCCGGCTTTACCGGCGCCGACCTGGAGAACCTTCTCAACGAAGCCGCCCTGCTGGCAGCCCGGAAGAATCATCGGGCCATCACCATGGAAGAGATCGAGGAGGCCACTATCAAGGTGGTGGTGGGTACGGAGAAGAAGAGCCGTGTCATGAGCGAAAAGGAAAAGAAGCTTACCGCGTACCACGAGGCTGGCCATGCGGTTGCCACCTATTACTGCGGTACCCAGGATCCTGTCCACCAGATCTCCATTATCCCTCGGGGTATGGCAGGTGGCTATACCATGCACTTGCCCACGGAGGACCGGACCTACCAGAGCCGGGACGAGATGCGGGAAGAGTTGGTGGTGTTGTTGGGCGGCCGTGTTGCCGAGGCTTTGGTGCTGGATGACATCTCCACCGGCGCATCCAACGACATCGAGCGGGCCACCAAGATCGCCCGTGCCATGGTGACCAAGTACGGCATGAGCGACAAGCTGGGGCCCATCACCTACGGCACCGACGACAGCAACCCGTTCCTGGGCAAGGAAATGGGCCACATCAGCAACTACTCCGAGCGGACCGCTTCGGAGATTGACGAAGAGATCCAGGCCATCATCTCTACGGCTTACGCCAAGACCGAGAAGATCCTGAAGGACCACATGGATGAGCTCCACCGGCTGGCCGGCGTGCTCTTCGAGAAGGAAAAAGTGGACGGCGTGGAGTTCCAGCAGGTGATGGACGGCAATTTGCTCCCCAGCGGCATGACCCAGCAGACCTTGGGCCAGGAGCCCCAGGCTGGGTTACCCCAAGAGGGCCAGGCTAGTTCCCAGGAGGATCCCGCCGGTTCCCAGGAGCAGGATTGATCGAAACAGAAGACAGCAACCAAGGGAATGGGATACATTCCCTTTCTTGCTGTTTACAAGTGTGTAAAGTAAATCGGCTTGACAGGTAGACGGGAGGCACTATGGCAAAAAAGCAGACCTACGGCAACGACAGTATCACAAGCCTGAAAGGCGCGGACCGTGTCCGGCTGCGGCCCGCGGTAATTTTTGGCTCGGACGGCATTGATGGCTGCCAGCATTCCATCTTTGAGATCTTGTCTAACTCCATCGATGAGGCCCGGCAGGGGTATGGCAAGGAGATCACCATTACACGGTTTTTGGATCACTCTGTGCAGGTGGAGGACCACGGCCGCGGCATCCCGGTGGATTACAACACCAAAGAGGAACGCTACAACTGGGAGTTGGTGTTCTGCGAGATGTACGCCGGCGGCAAGTACAACAACGATTCCGGCGAGAACTACGAGTATTCCTTGGGCCTGAACGGTTTGGGCCTGTGCGCCACCCAGTACTCCTCGGAGTATATGGATGTGGACATCCGCCGGGACGGCTGCCGCTATACCCTGCACTTTGAGCACGGGGAAAATGTGGGCGGTATGAAGAAGGAGCCCTATGGCAAAAAGGACACCGGCTCCCTCATCAAATGGAAGCCGGACCTTCAGGTGTTTACCGACATCGACGTGACCTTGGAATATTACCTGGATGTGCTCAAGCGCCAAGCCGTGGTCAACGCAGGGATCACCTTCCACCTGAAAAACGAGGTGGCCCCCGGCAAATTTGAAACCACCGACTTCTGCTATGAGAACGGCATTTTGGACCACGCCCGGGAGCTTTGCGGCGAGGACAGCCTCACCCCGGTTCAGTTTTGGCAGAGTGAGAAGAAGGTCCGGGACCGGGCGGATATGCCCCTGTACAATGTGAAGATCAACGTGGCGGCGGCCTTTTCCAACCGGGTCCACTTGGCGGAATACTATCACAACTCCAGCTGGCTGGAGCACGGCGGCGCACCTGACAAGGCTGTGCGCAACGCCTTTGTGTACCAGATCGACGCCTACCTGAAGCAGAACAACAAGTACAATAAAAGCGAGAGCAAGATCACTTTCCAGGACGTGGAGGACTGCCTGGTGATCGTCATCTCCTCCTTCTCCACCCAGACTTCCTACGAAAACCAGACCAAAAAGGCCATCACCAACAAGGGCATCCAGGAGGCCATGGTGGAGATGCTCCGCCACAACCTGGAAGTCTACTTTATCGAGAACCCGCTGGACGCGGAAAAAATCGCGGGCCAGGTGCTGGTGAACAAGCGCAGCCGGGAGGACGCGGAGCGCACCCGGTTGAACCTAAAGGGCAAGCTCACCGCGAAAATGGATATCACCGGGCGGGTGGCCAAGTTTGTGGACTGCCGTTCCAAGGATGTGGAGGAACGGGAACTGTTCATCGTGGAGGGCGACTCCGCTTTGGGGTCTGTCAAGCAGGCCCGGGACCCCAACTACCAGGCCATCATGCCTATCCGGGGAAAGATCCTCAACTGCCTGAAAGCAGACTACGACAAGATCTTTAAAAGCGAGATCATCACCGACTTGATCAAAGTGCTGGGCTGCGGGGTGCAGGTGAAAAGCAGGGCCAACAAGTCCATCGGCGCCTTTGATATCAACGCCTTGCGCTGGAACAAGGTCATCCTCTGCACCGATGCGGATGTGGACGGCTTCCATATCCGCACCATGCTGCTGACCATGCTCTACCGGCTGACCCCGGACCTGATCCGCCGGGACAAGGTGTTCATTGCAGAATCCCCCCTGTATGAGATCACTTGCAAGGACAAGACCTATTTCGCCTATAACGAGCGGGAAAAGGAGCAGTTCCTCCAGGAGCTGGCAGGGCAGAAATTTACCATCCAGCGATCCAAGGGCCTGGGCGAAAACGACCCGGAAATGATGAACTTGACCACCATGAACCCCAAGACCCGGCGGCTCATTCAAGTCAAGCCCGGGGATGTGGAGCAGGCCACCCAGATGTTCGATGTGCTGCTGGGGGACAACCTGAGCGGCCGGAAGGATTATATCGCCGATCACGGGGGAGAATACCTGGACGACCTGGACGTGTCTTGAAAAGAGGAGGGAAACAGAGAATATGGCAAAGAAACAACGGCAGCCCCTCCGGGGAGGATCCCCCAAAATGCAGGGGTTTATCGCCGGGGCAGGCGAGATCGTCCAGCAGGATATCAGCGATACCCTGCGGCAGAATTTTATGCCCTACGCCATGAGCGTCATCCTCTCCCGGGCCATCCCGGAGATCGACGGCTTCAAGCCCTCCCATCGGAAACTGCTTTTCACCATGTATAAAATGGGGCTTTTGGGTTCTGCCCGGACGAAAAGCGCCAACATCGTGGGCCAGACTATGAAGCTGAACCCCCATGGCGACACCGCCATCTACGACACCATGGTGCGGCTGTCCCGGGGGTATGAGGCCCTGCTGCATCCTTATGTGGATTCCAAGGGCAACTTCGGCAAGGCTTATTCCCGGGACATGGCCTGGGCAGCTTCCCGATATACGGAAGCCAGGCTTGACCCCATCTGCAAGGAGCTGTTCCAGGATATCGACAAGGATACCGTGGACTTTGTGGACAACTACGACAGCACCATGAAAGAGCCCACCCTGCTGCCGGCCACGTTCCCCAGCGTGCTGGTCAATGCCAACACAGGTATCGCCGTGGGCATGGCCAGCAATATCTGCCCCTTTAACTTGGGGGAGGTTTGCCGTACCACCATCGCCCTCATCCGGGATCCAGAGGCCGACTTGTTTCAGACTATGCAGGCCCCCGACTTCCCCGGCGGCGGGCAGATCCTGTTCGACCGGGACCAGATGGGCTCCATTTACCAAACCGGCCGGGGCAGCTTCCGGGTGCGCAGCCGCTATTCCTACGACAAGTCCCAGAACTGCATCGACGTGACCCAGATCCCGCCCACCACCACCATTGAAGTGATCGTGGAGCGGGTCATCGACCTGGTGAAGCAGGGGAAAGTCAAGGAGGTTGCGGATATCCGGGACGAAACCGGTTTGGACGGCTTGAAGATCACCATTGATCTAAAGCGGGGCACAGACCCGGATAAGCTGATGCAAAAGCTTTTCAAGCTTACCACCTTGGAGGACAGCTTCGCCTGCAACTTTAACGTGCTCATCGCCGGGACGCCCCGTGTGCTGGGGGTGCGGGAACTGCTGGAGGAGTGGACGGCCTTCCGTGTGGAGTGCGTCCGCCGCCGTACCTATTACGACCTGCAAAAGAAGAAAGAGCGGCTCCACTTACTCAAGGGCTTGGAGCTGATCTTGCTGGATATCGACAAAGCGGTGCGCATTGTGCGGGAAACCGAGGAAGAGGCCGAGGTGGTGCCCAACCTGATGATCGGCTTCGGCATCGATGAGGTGCAGGCCGAGTATGTGGCGGAGATCAAGCTGCGCCATTTGAACCGGGAATACATCTTAAAGCGCACCAACGACATCCAGGACTTGGAGCAGGAGATTGCCCAGTTGGAAGGCATTCTGGGGTCTAAGGCCAAGGTGAAGGGCATCATCATCAAAGAGCTGGAAGCTGTTGCGGAGAAATACGGCCAGCCCCGGCGCTCCATGATCCTCTATGCCGATGAGGTGGAAGAGGCCGAGATCGTGGAAGAAGTACCCGACTACCCGGTGAACCTGTTCTTCACCAAGGAGGGTTACTTTAAAAAGATTACCCCCCAGTCCCTGCGGATGAGCGGGGAGCAGAAGCTGAAAGAGGGGGACGAGATCGCCCAGCAGCTGGAAGAGCAAAACAATGCCGAGCTGTTGTTCTTCTCCGACAAGAGCCAGGTCTACAAGTTGAAAGCCGCAGATTTTACCGAAACAAAGGCCAGTGTCTTGGGGGAATATATCCCTGCCAAAACTCAAATGGAGGAGAACGAGCGGGCCGTGTATATGGCTGTCACCCATGAGTACGACGGGTATATGCTGTTCTTTTTTGAAAACGGCAAGGTGGCCAAGGTGGAACTCTCCGCTTACCAGACCAAACAAAACCGGAAAAAGCTTTTGAATGCCTACAGCGACAAGTCCCCTTTGGCAGCGGCCCTCCAGATCCGGGAGGACTGCGAGGTGTTGCTGACAGCCTCTTCTGGGCGGATGCTGCTGTTCCACACGGGGCTGATCCAGCCCAAAACCACCAAGAACACACAGGGCGTCCAGGCCATGAACTTGAAGAAGGGACAGCGCTTGCTGCGTGCCCAGGTCTATCAGGAAGGGATGCTCCAAAACCCCAACCGCTACAAGAAAAACCTTCCGGCCCTGGGGGCTTTGCCCGAAGCCGGGGATACGGCTGGGGAACAGATGGAGCTGTAAAACGGCTGTGGTTGCCAGGCTGGAAACCGCATACAATCGAGAAGGGGCCCTCAAGGCCCCTTTGCTGTTTCCCCTCGATGTTTGTCACTTGGGGGCGTAAATAGGCTTTACCCTGGGGGGGCTTTATGGTATAATACCATGCAGAAAACGGGAACGCGGGCGGCGAGAAAAGTTTTTCCGCTTAGCCCGGCGGCTCAAAAGCCGCCTGCGCGGCGTGCCCACCGCAGGTGTGGTAGAATAAACCGGATAGGTAAATGGGGGGTGGAGCTGTGCGCATCTTAGGGATCGATCCCGGCTATGCCATTGTGGGGTACGGCGTGATCGAGGCGGCAGGGGGCAGGTACTGCCCTTTGGAGTATGGGGCCATCACCACCCCCGCAGGCGTAGAGTTTGGCCGGCGTTTGGAGGAGATCTACCAGGGTATGGGGGAGATCCTCACCCGGCTGCGCCCAGAAGCCGCCGCGGTGGAAAAGCTCTACTTCACCAACAACAAAACCACCGGCATCGGCGTGGCAGAGGCCCGGGGGGTGATCCTGCTTGCCTTGGCCCAGGCCGGGGTACCTTTGTATGAGTACACCCCTATGCAGGTAAAGCAGGCCGTCACCGGTTACGGCAAGGCTTTGAAGCCCCAAGTCCAAGAGATGACCCGGCGGCTGCTGTGCCTGCCCAAGGTGCCCAAGCCGGACGACACGGCCGATGCGCTGGCGTTGGCCATCTGCCATGGGCAGGCAGCTGGTTCCCCTTTGCGGCGCGGGCTGCTCAGGCGGAACCACAAGCCGGAGCAGGTGATTTGACAGGCCCAGCTGGTTTTGAGGAGCCGCGCTGTGTGGTTTGGACGGGGAGCCTAGGATGGCCCTTCGGGAAAGGAACGATTCCATGATTTATTCTGTAACAGGTACTTTGGTCCACACAGAGCCGGGGGCCGCCGTGGTGGATGTGGGAGGTGTGGCCTTCAAGTGCATGACCTCCATGAACACTTTGCGCTCTCTGCCACGGCTTTCGGAGAAGGCCACCTTGTACACCTATTTGAACGTCCGGGAAGACGCCCTGGACCTGTTTGGCTTTGCCACCAAAGGGGAGCTTTCCTGCTTTAAGCTTCTCACCGCCATCAGCGGGGTGGGGCCGAAGGTGGGGCTGGCCATCCTCTCCCAGCTGACCCCGGAGGACGTGGCCATGGCTGCCGCCGCCGGGGATGCCAAGCGGTTTACCAAAGCCAGCGGCGTGGGGCCCAAGCTGGCCCAGCGCATTGTGCTGGAGCTGAAGGACAAGGTGAAGGACCTTTCCGGCGGTGTGGCTTTGGAGGGGACCCCTCAGCCTGGCGGGCCTTCCGTTTCGGGGAACGCCTCCCAAGCGGTGAATGCCCTGGTGACCCTGGGATATTCCGCCTCGGAAGCGGCTGCCGCTGTGGGGAAGCTGGATTCCAGCCTTTCCCCGGAGGAGCTGATCCGCTTGGCGCTGAAAAGTTTTGGCAGCGGCAAATGAGTGCCGCGCCGGATAGATGAAAGGAGGGAGCCCCATGCCGGTAGAACCCTATGGCGGGGAAATGGATCTGGAGGGCGGCTGGGATTATGAAAACCGCATGATGGAGCCGGGTTACACCCCGGAGGATCAGGCGGTGGAAAACCCTTTGCGCCCTCGGACCCTGGAAGAATATATTGGCCAGGACAAGGCCAAGGAAAACCTGAAAGTGTATATTGAGGCGGCCAAAAGCCGGAAGGAAACCCTGGACCATGTGCTGCTGTACGGCCCGCCGGGCCTGGGCAAAACCACCCTGGCGGGGATCGTGGCCAACGAGCTGGGGGTGAACCTGCGGGTTACCAGCGGCCCGGCCATTGAAAAGCCCGGGGATCTGGCGGCGCTGCTCACCAACCTCAGCCCCGGGGATGTGCTGTTTATCGACGAGGTCCACCGCTTGCCCCGGACGGTGGAGGAGATCCTCTACCCGGCCATGGAGGATTTTGCCCTGGACATCATCACCGGCAAGGGACAGATGGCGGCTTCCTACCACCTTCCCCTGCCCCGGTTCACCCTGGTGGGGGCCACCACCAGGGCGGGCCAGCTTTCCGCCCCGCTGCGGGACCGTTTTGGCGTGGTGCTGCGGCTGGAGTTGTATTCCCCCCAGGAACTGGGCAAGATAGTCATGCGCAGCGCGGGGATCCTCCACGCCCAGATAGAGGCGGACGCCGCTTTGGAAGTGGCGTCCCGGTCCCGGGGCACGCCCCGGATCGCCAACCGGCTTTTAAAGCGGGTGCGGGATTTTGCCGAGGTGATGAGCGGCGGGGTCATCACCTTGAACACCGCCAAAATCGCCTTGGACCGGATGGAGATCGACGAGCTGGGCCTGGATGCCAGCGACCGGAATATGCTCCGGGCGATGATTGAAAACTACAACGGCGGCCCGGTGGGCCTGGACACTTTGGCGGCGGTCATCGGCGAGGAGGCTGTCACCATTGAGGACGTCAACGAGCCCTATCTCATGCAGATCGGCTTTTTGACCCGCACTCCCCGGGGCCGCTGCGCCACCGCTTCAGCGTACTTGCATTTGGGGTACCCCGTGCCAAACCGGTTGAAAGATGACGGCCAAATGGCTTTGGAGGACCGTTGACCGGAGGATTTGCAGGCTTTCACGAAACCCAAGCGGGGTATTGATCCCGTTTGTCAATTTAATTGAAGAAAAAGACCACTTGGAAGGATGGATCGATTATGGGAAGATTGTTTGGAACAGACGGCATCCGCGGCATTGCCAATAAGGACTTGACCTGTGAACTGGCCACCCAACTGGGCCGGGCAGCTGCCAAAGTGCTTACAAACAAATCCAACCGGCACCCTCGGGTGCTCATTGGCAAGGATACGCGGCTCTCTTCCGATATGCTGGAAACGGCTATGGCGGCGGGCCTGTGCAGCATTGGCGCCAGCGTGGTGACCTTGGGCGTGGTGCCCACACCGGCTGTGGCATACCTGGTGGAGAAGTATAAGGCTGACGCCGGCGTGATGATCTCCGCCTCCCACAACTCCTTTGAGTACAACGGCATCAAGATCTTCTCCGGCAACGGCTACAAGCTGCCCGACGATCTGGAGGAGAAGATCGAAGATATCATCCTGGGGAAAGAGGATATCTCCCACGAGTTCCCCGCTGAGGATGGTATCGGCACCGTCAGCCGCGCGGAAAACGCCGTGCGGGACTATATCGACCATGTGAAAAACACGGTCCACTTCTCCCTGGACGGCATGAAAATCGCCATCGACTGCGCCAACGGCTCTTCCAGCGTCACAGCCCAGACCCTCTTTACCGAGCTGGGCGCCCAAGTGGTGATGCTTCACGATCAGCCCGATGGCGTGAATATCAACCGGGACTGCGGTTCCACCCACATGGAATCCCTGATGGCCTATGTGAAAGAGCACGATATGGATGCCGGTGTGGCCTTCGACGGCGACGCCGACCGCTGCTTGATGGTGGACGAACAGGGCAACTTTGTGGATGGCGACTTTATTATGGCCATCTGTGCCATGGATATGAAGAGCCGGGGCAAGCTTGCCGGTAATGCGGTGGTGGGAACCATTATGACCAACCTGGGCTTCCAGCGTTTCTGCGAGGAAAACGGCATGAAGTTTGAGGCCACCAAGGTGGGCGACCGCTACGTGCTGGAGGAGATGCTGCTGGATGGCTATAACTTTGGCGGCGAGCAAAGCGGCCATGTGATCTTCCGGGATTTTGCCACCACCGGCGACGGCCAGCTCACTGCCTGCCAGCTGTTGAGCCTGATGCGCCGCCGGGAGGCAAAGCTGTCCTCCCTGGCCCAACTGATGCAGCGCTTTCCCCAGACCATGGTGAATATCCAGGTTTCCCCGGAAGGCAAGCTGGCCTTCTACACCGACCACAAGGTGAAGGCCGCCATTGACAAGGCATCGGAAACCCTGGGACGTGACGGCCGGATCATTGTGCGGCCCTCCGGGACGGAACCCCTGCTGCGGGTGATGGTGGAAGGCAAGGACGAACAGCTGATCCAAAAGCTGGCCCAAGATGTGGCAGACGTGATCAAAACAGAACTGGTGTAACAAGAAAGGTGGAGGGCAATGCGGGCTGCGCAGTGGCAGGATTATGAGCTCATCGACACCCTGGATGGGGAACGGCTGGAGCGTTGGGGGGATGTCCTCCTGATCCGTCCGGACCCACAGATCATCTGGAAAGGGGAGCACAAAGACCCCCGCTGGAACCAGGCCCATGCCCGGTACCAGCGGTCCAGCTCTGGGGGTGGCAAGTGGACTGACGATAAAAAAGTCCCCCCGGTGTGGAAGATCCAGTGGCAGGGGCTGACCTTCCGGCTGAAGACCATGGGCTTTAAGCACACGGGGATCTTCCCGGAACAGGCGGTCAACTGGCAGTTTGCCATGGAGAAGATCCGCAGCGCCAACCGCCCGCCGGAAGACCCTGTGCGGGTGCTGAACCTGTTTGGCTACACGGGGGCGGCCACCCTGGCCTGTATGAAGGCTGGGGCAACGGTCACCCACGTGGATGCCAGCAAGGGCATGGTCCAGTGGGCCAAAGAAAACGCCCAGGCAAGCTCCCTTGCCGGCCGGCCTGTGCGCTGGCTGGTGGACGACTGCGTGAAGTTTGTCCAGCGGGAGCAGCGCCGGGGCCGTACATACGACGGCATCATCATGGATCCGCCCTCCTATGGCCGGGGCCCCGGGGGCGAGGTGTGGAAGCTGGAAGAGCAGCTCTACGACTTGATCCAGATGTGCGTCCCCGTGCTCAGTGAGAAGCCCCTGTTCTTCATCCTCAACTCCTATACCACAGGGCTTTCCCCCTCGGTGATGGAGTACCTGCTGGGGGTGCTTTTGCAAAAACGGTTCGGAGGCAAGGTGAGCTCCGATGAGATCGGCCTGCCGGTGACCAGCACCGGCTTGGTGCTGCCCTGCGGCAGCACGGCCATTTGGGAGGCCGGCGGGGCACAGCCGTGACCTCCTTTGCCGGGGTGCCCTGGCGCCCTTGCCCAACCGTAAACTTTTTCTAACGTCTATTTTGAGGTGATTCCCATGTCCTTTATCCAAGCCCAACAGGTGCGTTTTTCCTACGACCCAGAGTCGGTGGACGCCCACGAAGTCCTACACGGGGTAGACCTCTCCATTGAGGAAGGGGAGTTCGTGGCCCTTTTGGGGCACAACGGCTGTGGGAAATCCACCATGGCCAAGCTGTTCAACGGGATGCTGCTTCCCACCGCCGGGAAAGTGCTGGTGGACGGCATCGACACCGCCGTGGAGGAAACCCAGCTGGAGGTCCGCCGCCGGGTGGGGTTGGTGCTGCAAAACCCCGATAACCAGCTGGTGGCCGGCGTGGTGGAAGAGGACGTGGCCTTTGGCCCGGAGAACCTGGGTATCCCCCCAGAGGAGATCCGCCGCCGGGTGGACGCCGCCCTGAAAGCGGTGGATATGTACCAATACCGGGAGCACGCCCCCCACAAGCTGTCCGGCGGGCAGAAGCAGCGGGTGGCCATCGCAGGGATCATCGCCATGGAAACCAAGTGCATTGTCCTGGACGAGCCCACCGCCATGCTGGATCCCCAGGGCCGCACCGAGGTGATGGAAACTATCCAGCGGCTGAACCGGGAAAAGGGCATCACCATTGTGCTGATCACCCACTATATGGACGAAGCAGTCCAGGCCGGACGCGTGGTGGTGATGGACGAGGGCAATATCCTGCGGGATGGAACACCCCGGGAAGTGTTTTCCGACGTGGAGTTTTTGAAACGCCATGACCTGGATGTGCCCCAGGCCACCGAGCTGGCTTACCGGCTGTCCGCCACGGGCATCAAGCTGCCGGGTATGCCGCTGGGCGTGGAGGAATGTGTGAAAATGTTCCGGCGGTATCTGGCCGGGGAAAGCCATTAAAGGGAAAGGGGAAACAAGTTTTGGCCATCATTGAAACCAAAGACCTGGCTTATCGCTACAGCGCCGGTACACCCTTTGAAAAAACTGCGGTGGAGAACGTGTCCATCCAGGTGGAAAAGGGCGAGTTTTTAGGGGTCATCGGCCACACAGGCAGCGGGAAATCCACGTTGATCCAAATGCTCAACGGGCTGCTGCGGCCCACCTCCGGCCAAGTGCTGCTGGACGGCAAGGACATCTGGGCCGAGCCCAAAAAGATCCGCCAGGTGCGCTTTAAAGTGGGGATGGTGTTCCAGTACCCCGAGTACCAGCTGTTTGAGGAAACGGTGCTGAAAGATATCATGTTCGGCCCCAAAAACAAGGGCTGCTCTGACCAAGAGGCCGAGGAGCGCGCCCGGGAGGCCGCCCACTTTACCGGTTTGAAGGAAGAACTTCTGGAAAAGTCCCCTTTTGAACTGTCCGGCGGCGAGAAGCGCCGGGCGGCCATTGCCGGTGTCATCGCCATGGACCCGGATGTGCTGATCCTGGACGAGCCTACCGCCGGTTTGGATCCCAGGGGCCGGGACGTGCTCCTGGCCCAGATCACCCAGTACCACAAGGCCCGGGGGAACACGGTCCTGCTGGTGTCCCACAGTATGGAGGATATCGGCCGCACCGCCGACCGCATTTTGGTGATGAACCACAGCCACGCTGCCATGCTGGACGATACGAAGAAAGTGTTTGCCCGGGGGGAAGAGCTGGAACAGATGGGGCTGCGGGTGCCCCAAATCACCAAAATCTTGCAGGAGCTGCAAAAGATGGGCCTGCCGGTGGACTCCTCCACCCTGACAGTGGACGATGCCCTGCACCAGTTGATCCCCATTTTAAAGCGGAAGGAGGAGCTGCGATGATCTCGGATATCACCCTGGGGCAGTATTTCCCCCAGAAGTCCCTTTTGCACTCCACTGACTCCCGAATGAAGATCTGCCTGGTGGTTTACGCCATTGTGCTGCTGTTTATGGCGAGGAACTTTACCTCGCTTGCGTTGGCAGTGGCCTACATTGGCGTGGGGATGGCCTTCTCCAAAATCTCCCTGAAACTGTACTTAAAAAGCGTGAAGCCTGTCTTGTTCCTGGTGGTATTCACCGGCGTGCTGAACATTTTCTATGGCACCGGGGAACCTTTGGTGCAGTTTGGGATGTTCAAAATCACCCTTGCTGGGATTTTTAACTGCATTTTTGTTTCGGTGCGCATCATCGCCTTGATCCTGGCAAGTTCCGTGCTGACATTTACCACCTCGCCCACCCAGCTTACCGACGCTATCGAGCGGCTTTTGAAGCCCCTGTCCAAGCTGCGGGTACCGGTACACGAGTTTGCCATGATGATGACCATTGCCCTGCGGTTCGTACCCCTGCTGCTGGAGGAGACCGACAAGATCATGGCGGCCCAGAAAGCCCGGGGCGCGGATATGGAAAGCGGCAGTTTGATCCAGCGGATCCGCGCCCTGGTGCCGGTGCTGATCCCCCTGTTTGTGTCGGCGTTCCGCCGGGCCTTCGATTTGGCCGTGGCCATGGAGAGCCGGTGCTATCACGGCGGCGACGGCCGCACCAAGATGAAGCAGGTCCATTTCGGCAAAAGCGATTGGTGCGTCCTGGCCTTTTCTTTGGCGGTGTTGGCGCTTTTTGGAGCGTTGAACCTGCTGCTGCCCGCCGTGGGCCGGTGATGAGGTGGGCCATGCAGCGGAATTATTTGATCAAACTGGCTTACGACGGCGCCGCCTACCACGGCTGGCAGATCCAGGAAAACGCCCGCACCGTGCAGCAGGTGTTCCAGGAGGCGCTGCAAAAGATTACCGGCCTGCCGGAGGATATCAAAGCCTGTTCCCGCACGGATACAGGCGTCCACGCCCGGGAATTTTGCGTCAGTGTGAAAACGGAAAGCCCCATCCCGCCGGAACGGCTGTTGGCAGCGCTGAACCACTACCTTCCCGAGGACGTGGCGGTGCGGTCGGTGGAGCCTGTCCCCTTGGATTTCCATGCCCGGTATTCCTGCAAAGGGAAGGAGTACGTCTACCAGATTTGGAACCACCCTGTGCGGGACCCCTTTTTGCGGGGGCGGGCACTGCACTATTGGTACCCCATTGATGAGGCTTTGCTGGATCAAGCGGCCCGGCAGTACTTGGGAAGCCATGATTTCACCTCGTTCTGTACCCTGGACCGCCGGGAGAAAGGGGATCTTACCCGCACGGTGACCATCTCCCGGGTGGAGCGCCAGGGGGACATGGTCATCTTCACGGTGGCGGCGGACGGCTTCCTGTACAACATGGTAAGGATCATGGTGGGGACGCTGCTGCGGGTGCAGCAGGGAAAGTTTGCCCCAGGGGATATCCCCGCCATTTTGGAAGCCAAGGATCGGAAAGCCGCCGGCCCTACGGCTCCCGCCCAGGGGCTGTACCTGAACCGTGTGTTTTATTGAGCAGGGCGGCAGCTGAGGAAAGGAGTGTATCCAGTGGCCAAGCATAGCGAAAAAAAGGGAAAGCGGAAGATCATCCAGCTGAAGGACCATATGCCCCAGCAGCAGGCGGAGCCTTCCCGCCCGGAGGGAGAAACCGATCCACAGGAGGAAGAGCTTCCCCAGGCTGCCATTGAGTATGGGGAGGGGGAAGACGGGGAGGAAAAGGGAAAAAAGCCCTTCCAAACGCCCAAAGCGGTGTACCGGGTTGCGGTGGTGCTGCTGGTTGCCGTGTTGGCGCTGGCCCTCTGGGTCAACCGGGACAACCTCACCCCGGAAAAGATCTGGAATTGGGTGCAGATCCAGGTCATGGGCGACGGAACTGGCGACGGCTACCCGTTGTCCATCACCGGTTCTTCCGTAGCCGAGCGCAACTTCCTCTGCACGGATGGCAACGCGGTGGTCCTCAGCGACACTGCCTTGACCATTACAGGCCCTTCGGGGCAGGAGCTCCTCTCCCTGCGCCACAGCTTTAACCAGCCGGTTTTGGAGTCTGCATCCGGCAAGTACCTGCTGTTCAACCAGAACAGCACCGGCTATTTGGTGGCAGACAGCTCTGGGACAAAGCTGGATGGCTCCGCCACCCAGGACATTTTGGCGGGGGCCATTGCCCCCAATGGCCGGTTCGCTTTGGCCACCCAGGGGGCGGAGGGAGCCTCGGAGATGACCGTGTACCTGGCCACGGGGGAGGTACAGTATACCTATAATTTTGCGCAAGATTACATCACTGCCCTGGCTTTGAACAGCGACGGTACCTGGGCCATGGCCTGTACGGTCCGGAGCCAGGGGGGCGAGCTGATCTCCAAAATCACGGTGTTCAACCTGGATGACCCCACCCCGGCGGTGGAAGTGGAAGTCCGGAACAACCTGCTGTTGGACGCCTATTGGGGGAGTAATGGCGTGCTTTATGTTTTGGGAGATAGTTCCCTGTTCCGTGCCCGCTCCTCGGATCTCTCCTTTGTGGAGTACAGCTACGGGGGCCGGATGCCCACCGCTTTCCAGTTTGCAGGAGGCCAGGCTTACGTGTCGGTTTCCGCCTATGAACACGCCGGTGCCTGCACGTTGTTGACATTCCGTAATCTGGATGACCCGGTAGAAGTCCAGTCAGAGGAACGGATCACGGCCCTGTCTGTGTACGGAGGGACGGTGGGGGCATTGATCAACCGGCAACTCGTGCTTTTTGATTCCACCACAGGCCAGGAGCTGGCCCGTGTGGATGCGGGGAGCGATGCCAAGAGCATTGCCCTTTCCAGTGAGAGCGCGGCCTATGTGCTGGGGGTCAGTGAGGTACGGCGGGTACAGGCTTCGTAAAGCGCCTTGCCCTGGAAATAAAAAAGTAGGGGGCTGCTGCGTTGACGCAACAGCCCCTTCAGCATTTGATGGATTTACTTTCTCGGCAGGAAATAGCGGTTTTCCTTGGCTTCCTTCAGCCGTTCGGAAAAAGCCGCGGCGAACTGCCCATATTCCGGGGTGAACACCCCTTTGGCCTTTACCGGGCAGCGCTTCACGCACCGGAAGCAGGAGATGCACCGCTCCCCGTCAATGGTGGTGCAATCTTCGGCAATGGCCCCCATGGGACATTGCCGGCGGCACAGCCCGCAGTGGACGCAGGTGTCCTTTGTCTGGGGCACAAAGCTGCCGCCTTTGCCGCCCTCTTTGTAAGGATGGTTCCCGGGAAGGGTGAATTCCTGCCAGCCTGCTTGCAGGTCGTCCCAGGCTTCCAGGGCGAAGGCAGCGTCCTGCTGCAAGTCCTCCGGGCTGGGCCTGCCTACCTGGATGGCGCCATAGGTGTGTTCGCCTATCAGGGCAGCCCCGGCAAAGGGGAGAAAGCCCCGTTCCCGGCAAAAGTCGGTGAGTTCCAACAGGGCGTCGTCAAAGTCCCGGTTGCCATAGGTCACGGTGACGATGCAAGGGGTGTTCTGCCCCCGTAGGGCGGAGAGGCGCTCTAAGGCCCCTTGGAATACCCGGCCGCCATAGACCGGGGCCCCAAAAACCACCAGGTCTTCCGGGGTGAATCCCTGCTGGGGCGCCGGGGCGCAGGTGGCGTCAATGAGGGTGGCTTCCCCCAAAGCGGAAGCAATGGCCCAGGCGCCTTTTTGGGAGGTGCCGGTGGGGGAGAAAACAGCGGCATATACAGCCATTCGATCAAGACCTTTCTGGTAAAAATCGGGAATTTGTTTGGGTTCCTCCTCTGATTATAGGCCGGTCCCCGCGGTTTTGCAAGGAGAAGTACCTGTAAGAGATCCGTAAGGGGCAAAGGGCTTGTGGAAATCCGGGGTTTGTGTTATATTTATCAGGTAACGGACTTTTTCGCTTGGAAAGGGAGGCGCCTCTGTGGGATATGCCTTAGATTTGATCATTGCGGTTGTGTGCGTCCTGTTTGTGGCCATTGGCGCCCACCGGGGATTCATCCGTTCCGCGGCCCATTTTTTGGGCGCGGTGGTCGCTGCCAGTTTTGCGGGGATTCTGGGGGGCCCGGTGGCCCAATGGCTGTTTGATATGCTGTTCCGCCCTGCATTGGTGGAACGTATTGGGGAATCCCTCATCGAACTGGGAAACGGGGATACCTATACCATGGTGCAGGGGGTATTTGCCTCCCTGCCCGATTTTTTGATCCGTGCCTTGGAAAGCGGCGGTGTCACCGCTGCCAGCGTGACCGAAGCTATGGCGGCGCAGTCCGGCCAAGCCGCGGATTTGGTCGCTTCGGCTTTGGCGCCGGTGTTTGTGGGCTTTCTCAAGGTGTTGGTAGTGATCGTGCTGTTTTGCCTGTTTATGGTGTTGGTGCGGGTGGTATCCAACCTGCTGGCAGCGGCATTCCGCCTGCCCGTTTTAAATGCGGTGGACGGCCTGCTGGGCGGGGTGTTTGGCCTGTTTTTGGCAGTGGTTTCCATCTGGATTGTTTTGGCGGCCGTCCATGTGTTCACCCCCATGCTGGCCGCTGACGCGCAGGCCCAAGTGGAAGCGGCGCTGCGCCAGTCATACCTGACGGGTTTTGTAGTGCATTGGAATCCCTTGGGGATTCTGTTCCAGTGAGCCTGTTGAGGATTTTTAGGGAATTGCCTGGTAAGATATAAGGGAGTCAGCGAAAAAACGAGATTTGTGAGAGTGAGGGAAAAGGAATCCATGTCCCAGGAAAAAAAGCCGATCAACCAAAACTTAACCGTGCCAAACGCCCTTTCGGTACTGCGCATCGTCATCATCCCATTTTTCGCATGGTTTTTTTTAAAAGACCAGCTGGCGCCGGCCGTGACGCTGCTGGCGCTTTCAGGTTTGTCCGACTGCGTGGATGGGCTTCTGGCCCGAAAATTGAACCAGGTGACCGAGCTGGGGAAAATGCTGGACCCCTTGGCGGACAAGCTCACCCAAGGGGTGGTGGCCGTCTGTTTGGCGGTGAAGTTTCCATCCATTGGCCCGCTGCTGCTGGTGTTTATTGTCAAAGAATTGGGGATGCTCTGCTGCGCGGTGGTGCTGCTGAAGAAGAAAAAACGCCCTTGCGCTGCCCAGTGGTACGGCAAGGTGGCCACGGTGATGTTCTACTTTTCCGTGGGAACCATTGTGGTGATGGACGGGTTCCTTCACTTGGAGGATATGGTATTCGAGGTGATTTCCTTCGGGCTGCTGGCTATCACCGTCGCCATGATGATCTATTCCGCGGTGCGGTATTTCCAAGTGTTTTTGATGATCCTCCGTTCCAATGACAGCCAATATGAACTTTCCCTTTCTGATGAGATCCGCGCGAAAACTGTGCGGGAAAAGCGGAAAGGCTGAAAAACGGGCCCCGGGGTGTGTTGCTCCGGGGAATTCCCGTTTTTTTCACAACCTCTTCACATTCCAGAAATGATTTTCTGGTATACTAAACCTTTGAGAAGGTGCACCTTTCTGGCGGGCAGTCAGGAGTACCGCTCTTAGGGATTGGGGGGCGACGCGGAGGAAGCTTGCCAAACCCGCCCCAGGGGAAGGGCCCTGGGGCTGAAACGAGAGAAAGGACGATGTGCCATGTTACTGTGTACACGCTGTAAAAAACGTCCGGCAGTGGTCTTTGTTTCTAATGGCCTCAATGGGCAGGACCCCCAGGGCCTGTGCCTGGTCTGCGCCAAAGAGCTGGGGATCAAGCCGGTCAACGATATTATGGAAAAAATGGGCATCACGGATGAGGAACTGGAAGCTGCCGCCAACCAGATGTCCGAGCTGATGAACCTGGACCACGAGGACGACGGGGAAGAGGATGGCCTGTTCACACCGGGCGGCGCCGCCACCCTGCCTGTGGACCAGATGCTGGGAGGCAGCCCCGGGGAGAACGGCGGTTTTGGTGGGGCAGGCGTCCAGCAGAAGAAGGAGAACTTCCACAAGAAGAAGCGGAAGCACATCCAGAACTTCTGTACCGACCTGACTGCCAAGGCAAGGAACGGCCTGCTGGACAACATCATTGGCCGGGAAAAGGAGATCCAGCGGGTGGTGCAGATCCTCTCCCGCCGGACCAAGAACAACCCCTGTTTGATCGGCGAGCCCGGCGTGGGCAAGACCGCTGTGGCGGAAGGCTTGGCCCTGCGCATCGCCCGTGGGGAAGTGCCTGCCAAGCTGCGGGACAAAGAGGTGCAGCTGCTGGACTTGACTGCCCTGGTGGCGGGCACCCAGTTCCGGGGGCAGTTTGAAAGCCGGATCAAGGGTTTGGTGGACGAGGTGAAGGCCGATGGCAATGTGATCCTGTTTATCGACGAGGTCCACAACCTGGTGGGCACCGGCGACGCCGAAGGCAGCATGAACGCCGCCAATATCCTGAAGCCTGCGCTGAGCCGCGGGGAGATCCAGGTGATCGGCGCTACCACCTTTAACGAATACCGCAAGTATATTGAAAAAGACGCCGCCCTGGAGCGCCGGTTCCAGCCGGTCACTGTGGCGGAACCCTCCATTGAGGACGCTGTGGAGATCCTGCGGGGCATCAAGGGCTATTATGAGAGTTACCACCGGGTAAAAGTATCCGATCAAACTGTCCGGCGGATGGTGGTGCTTGCTGAGCGCTACATCAACGACCGCTACTTGCCGGATAAGGCCATTGACCTGCTGGACGAGGCCTGTGCCTGCGCGGCTTTGCGGAACAAGAAGCTGGAGGAATACGATGAAACCCAGCTGACTTTGAACAAGGAGCGCCATCGGGAGCAGGACCTTCAGAGCCCTGCGGACGGCAGCCAGGTGGACTATGAGGAGCTGGCCAAGACCCACTACCGCATCGCCACCCTGGAAGAGAACCTGAAAAAACTGGAGGATGAAGGCGCCTTCGCCCAGGTGGAAGAGCAGGATGTGGCCAAGGTCATCGAGCTTTGGACGGGGATCCCTGCTTCCCGTGTGCAGGAAAATGAGCTGAAGAAGCTGGCCAACCTGGAAGAGGTGCTTTCCCAGCACATCATCGGCCAGGACGAGGCGGTGAATGCCATCTCCGCGGCTATCCGCCGCAGCCGTGTGCAGATCAGCCCCCGGCGGCATCCGGCCTCCTTCATCTTTGTGGGCCCCACCGGCACCGGTAAAACCGAGTTGGTGCGGGTGCTTTCCCAGGAGCTGTTCGATACCCCCGAAACGCTGATTCGCCTGGATATGTCCGAGTTTATGGAGAAGCACTCGGTTTCCAAGATCATCGGGTCGCCTCCCGGCTATGTGGGCTATGACGAGGCAGGCCAGCTAACGGAGAAAGTCCGGCGCCGGCCCTACTCGGTGCTGTTGTTTGACGAGATCGAAAAGGCCCATCCCGATGTGCTGAACATTTTGCTGCAGATCCTGGACGAGGGCCGCATCACCGACGCCCACGGCCGCACGGTGAACTTTGAGAATACTGTTATTGTCATGACTTCCAACGCGGGCAGCGAGCGCAGGGAAAGCGCATTGGGCTTTGCCAAGACCGCAGCGGACATGAACCGGGAAAAGGTGATGAAAGCCCTGGGCGAGTTCCTGCGTCCCGAATTTTTGAGCCGGATCGATGAGGTGGTTGTATTCCGTCCCTTGGATGTGGAAGATTACAAGAAGATCGCTGCATTGATGCTGAATGAATATGTGGGCAGCCTGAAGGAGAAGGGGATTACCCTGGTCTACACCCAAGAGGTGTGTGCGTTCCTGGCGGAGAAGTCCATCCACGGCCAGAGCGGGGCCCGGGACCTGCGCAACAACATCCGGCGTATGGTGGAAGACAAGTTGGCCATGGTCCTGGTGGAGCAGGGCGAGGGGGCTATTTCCAGTGTGTCCCTCACCATGCAGGATGGTGAATTGAAGCTGGAAACCCTGTAAAAAAGAGTGAGAAGGGAGCGCAAAAAAGCGTTCCCTTTTTTGTTTGGAAAAAAACAAAAATTCCTTGACTATGGGGCGAATGCATGGTATAATAAATCCCGTCGCAAAACGTGCGGGTGTAGTTCAGTGGTAGAACCCCAGCCTTCCAAGCTGGTCGTGTGGGTTCGATTCCCATCACCCGCTCCAAAGTTTCCTAGCGGCGAAAGGTCGCTTTTGGACTTCCGCAGCTGCGGAAAGAAAATAGAGATGCGGGCCAAAAGATGCCCCCAAAGATGCGCCAATAGCTCAGCTGGATAGAGCAACTGCCTTCTAAGCAGTAGGCCAGGGGTTCGAGTCCCTTTTGGCGCGCCAATATGGTGGATGTAGCTTAGTTGGTTAAAGCGCCAGATTGTGGCTCTGGAGACCGTGGGTTCGAGTCCCATCTTCCACCCCACTTTTATGGACACGGAGTTTAATTTTTGCAATTAGGCTCCGTGTTCTCCATACTGGGCTGTCGCCAAGCGGTAAGGCAACGGACTTTGACTCCGTCATCCCGTGGGTTCGAATCCCGCCAGCCCAGCCAGGTGAAAGACCCCAGCCAATTCGAACAAGCTTGTGAGACTTGCGGATTGGATGGGGGCTTTGTATATTCCCGCAACGAGGAAAATCCTATCTTTTTAGAACTGTGCTGAGACGGTAAATTTAGGACACCGAAAAGCCAAAAGTGCAAAAAATGCAGGTAAACGTTCAAATATGTCCTAGCCGAACCGCTTGTCTCACTTTTTGAAACGCTGGGACCGAATGGCGCCTTCCTCCATCTCTTGTGGAGTTAAAAAGCCCAGAGTCTTGTGAGGACGTTTGCTATTGTAAAAATCTATGTATGCAGCTAAGGATTGCACCAAATGTTTTTCAGAGGTGTAGTCTTTTCGATAAAGTTCCTCTCGCTTCAGCGTGGAAAAGAAGGATTCTGCCACCGCGTTGTCGTGGGGTGTTCTAGGCCTGGAAAAAGATTGCTGTACTTGTCGATTTTTTAGTAAGGCTTGAAAACTGAAAGAAAGATAGGGTGAGCCCTGGTCGCTGTGAAAAATAAGCCCTTCAGGCGGGTCCCGTAGAGCCCACGCCTGTTTAAAAGTGCTAGTGAGGAGCTGTGTACTGTTTTTCTTGGATAACTTGTAAGCGACCACTTTCCGAGAGTATAGATCCAAAATCACGCAGATGTAGTAATAGCGGTCTTTCAGTTTATAGCAGGTCACATCGCTAACCCACGTTTGATTTGGTTTTTTCACGCTAAAATGTTGTTTGATCAAGTCCTTTCTCGCGGAGTCACGGTTTCGCATGTTTTGGTAGATTTGCTTTGCTTGATTCCTCACGCTGGCAAGACCCAGCTCCTGCATTCGTGCGCTCACAAAGGCTTCGCTGACATGATGCCCCTCCTGTTTAAGGATTTCTGTGACTTTTCTCGCCCCCAGCACCTGGTGGTTTTCATCAAATATTTTTTGGATCAAGATGCTGTATTCTTTCCTGCGTCTGTGGTACCAGGTGTTTTCTTTTTTTCCATAAACCACATAGTTGTAGAAAGATCCACGAGGTACATCCAAGGCATCGCACAGCAAGTAATCTTCAAATTGCCCTCTCAATTTTTCCATCTCCGCAAATTTATCGTGAAGGGGCGATGAAACGGTGCAGTTGACAACTTTTAAGATTTGAACGATTGCCTGGAGACGTTCTACTTTGCGTTGCAGCTGGCGAATTTCCTTGAGACTGAAAATTCCACCATCGGGAGTTGTGGTACAAGGGGCAGCTGCCCACCGATAGAGTGTACTGCAGGAGATCCCATATTGTTGACAGATTTCTTGAACCGTTGCTCCATTCTGAAAGTGGCAGACGATTTTAATCTTTTCTTGCTCTGAATATCGCATAACTTTTCCCTCCTCAGAACACATAGTGTAAGAGAATTAGAGAAGGAATGCAAGCTTCCAGGGAGTAGACGAAGGATATTGAGATCTATTTTCAAGTGTGATACAGTATTAGACAAGAGAAAGTTACCCTGATGCACAAGGACACCCCTGTAATGGATTTGAGCGTGGATAAGGCAACTGACGGTATCCAACGGATTGACGTATGGAGAGCGCTTGCCCGTGGGTGTTCCTATCCGTCATGGCATAGCCGATCAGGACGTTTTCAACGAATGATAGGCAGGTCGCTCCATTCCCGTCTGGCCGTTCCGGGGTGTGGAAAGCGCTGGAGACCCTGGGAGTTGCCCCCCTTTTACGACAGCGGTTCGTCCCTGGGGTATGATAAGCTGACACCCCAGATCCGCTCTGGACTGAACATCATCTGCAAGCCTTTCAAAAGAAATCACCAAGACCAGCTGCGACTGGTGACCTCTTTTGACTGACTCGACCTTTCCGAGTTGGACGGTGTCGGCCAAGAGATCCGAGAGGTGTTCGCTGGGGCGGAGGAATTCATCGACAAAGAGCGGGCGGAAGCTATCGCCGCCTCGGTGGACCAACGCATCCAGATGCTGGAGACTTTCGTCCTCACACAGCAGCCGCAGGAGGATTCCACAGAAAATGATGTGGAGCACAATTTGGCGGCGAAGTATGGGATGAACCAAGAGTTCAAATTAGAAATATCTTTTCAAAGTGAGAAGCTGCAACGGTGATCGTTGCAGCTTCCTTTTTATCTATGGTAGAATAAGTCCCGTGGTTCTTAAACCAGGAATAACCCAAAGCCGCATAAAATCGGGGCTTTCTGCCTCTCTTTAGCCGGGCGCATCATTTTTGGAAAGAAAACACAGCGGCAAGCTGCCATTCCCAAGTCGCGATTATCACTTTTGTGATGGTCGCGACTTTTCTTGCCCGCGTTTTGCATGGGCATCTATTTTATCATCTCAACCCAGGCTGAGCCTGAACGCAATTCGCGTTTCGGACCCAGTTTTTTATGCTTTATTCTTCGCGTTTTCAGGGGGCGGCTCGTCACGGTGCAGCGCGTTTGAATGAGACTGTAACGGGCGGGATTTGAACCTGCATGAAAGCGCCGCCTAACAGATAAGTCCAGTTAGAGGCAGGGATCGAAAGAGGAATTTTTCGACTCCTGCCTTTTTCTTATGAATATGCGTTAGCGAGATGAATTTATATTGAAGGACCTCCTGGTTCAATAAAGCTGCGGTCGATCAACTGCAACAATAGAAACCAGGAGGTCTTCTCGATAAAGAAAAAGGTATAGAAAGTTTGTTGTACACAACGTGGAAACGATTTTCTTGGAGGGGATTATTCAGTATACCGCCTGAATGTGTTTTTGCCGGAACAGATCCAGCCACTGATCACTGGGTTTTTCATCGGTGACGACATAGTCCAAACGCTCCAACTCGGTAAGCTGGACAAAGGCCACTTTTCCAAACTTTGTATGATCCAACAGAAGGGCCAACTGCACGGCTTGGGAGGTCATAGCCTTTTTCACTTCGGCTTCCGCTTCGTTGGAGTCCAAAGCCCCCTTATCCATATCCAGCCCTTTGCAGCTCATCAGGAGGATGTCCACATTGTAGTTGGAAATGGTTTTTTTGGCGATGGCTCCCTGCAAGGACATAGAGCTGGGATTGAGGATCCCACCCGTAGAGACCACAGAAAGACTGCTGGTGCCTAGCTCGTGAAGGGCCTCTACAGAATTTGTCAGCAGGGTCATGTTCCGGCGGTCTTTCAAAAGCCGCAGGGTTTCCATCACCGTGGAGCTGGAATCCGCCGCCACTGTGCTTTTGTTTTCCAACAGTTCCACAGCTTTGAAGGCAATCCGTTGCTTAGCCTCCGTGAGGATACCCGCTCGCTTAAAAAATGAAACTCCCTCCAGCACAGTTTCCGTGTTTAGTACGGCTCCGCCATAGGTGCGGGTGACAATGCCCTGAGACGCCAGCTTTTCCAGGTCTCGGCGGATAGTTTCTTCTGTCACGCCAAACTGCTGGCTCAAATTGGATACGGCCACCTTTTTCTGTGAGATGATCAGTTGCCTAATTGCGCTGAGGCGTTCCTTGGTTGCCAGAAAATCACCTCCTTACCTGTTGAAAAGATCGTTCCCCGTGCTTTTATTGTACAGAAGGAGAAGAAAATCTTCAAGATAATTTTTCCGTTTTCTCAAGAGGCGAATGATTCTATTTGCCGGGCGGACTGCCTCATCCAAGCCGCATCTTCAGTACTCAGCTCCAAATCAACAGCTAGGGCGTTTTCCGCCAGCTGTTCCCGACTAGTAGCGCCGCTGAGCAACTGGATAAAGTCCCCCTGAGCCAATACCCAGGCCAAAGCCAGGCATGCAGTGGTGCAGCGATATTTCTCGCGAAGGGGTCGCCAAGATTCCACCATATCCAAAGCTAGCTGCATATTCTTAGGCTGGAACCAGCGCTTGTTGGCCTGGGCGCCGTTGGGAATATAGTCTCTGGAAATGGTGCCGCTGAGGAGCCCCTGCTCCAGAGGAGAATAGACCTGCAGTGTAATACCGTTTTCCCGGCAAAGGGGAAACAACTCTTCCTCGGCGCTACGGTCCAAAATACTGTATTTTGCCTGCACCAGGTCCAGCTGACCGTATTTTAGGTATTCCCGAATGTGGTCTGGTGTCACGTTTGCAACGCCAATGGATCGGATTTTTCCTTGGATTTTCAACTGATTAAGTACAGCCACGGTTTCTGAGATGGGTGTAAAGCAGGGTTCCACGGACTGCCAGTGAGTCATGTACACATCCACATAACTGGTTTGCAGACGCTGAAGGCTTTCTTCAATTTCCTCTTGAATGGATTCGGGGGAGAGATTTTTATATAGCTGCCGGTCGCCTACCTTGTTGAACAGGCTGCCCTGTCGGTTCCAGACAATGCCGCACTTGGTGATGAGGCAGATTTTCTCCCGGTTCATAGTGGAGAGAGCCTTTCCTACAATGCGCTCGCTTTCTCCGAAGTTGTAACCGGGGGCTGTGTCAACCACGTTGATTCCTAGATCGAGACAGCTGCGGATGGTTTCCACACCCTGGGAAAAATCGTCGTTTCCTCCCCAGGCAGGCCCTCCACCAATTGCCCAGGTTCCTAGACCCATACGGGATATACTCTTTTCTGTGTTTCCTAGTTTCATGTTTTTCATGGGGCGGCCTCCTTTCTGTTTTCTAATTTTTGGCGGTAGTTTGCCAGCCAGTTGTCAACTTGCTTTCTGTTTTGCACACCGGTGGTTGCCCCGGGATATTGTACCGAAATACTGGCAACTGTGTTTCCCAGCAGAGCGCATTCCCAGTGAGAGCGTCCTTCCAGTAGGCCAGAAAGAAATCCAGCGGCAAAATTGTCTCCCGCACCAATGGTGTCCACCGCTTGAATGTCGGGATAGGCGGGAAGGGTGAAGGCCTCTTGCCGATCCTGAAAATAGCAGCCCTGGTTGCCGATTTTAATCAGCACATGGCCCAGTCCGGTGTTTAAAAACACCTGGGCGATTTCTGGCAGAGAGTTTTTTCCAGTTAGCAGCCGGGCCTCCTCATAATTAGGAAAGAAATAGTCCACCAGGGATAGGGCGGATTCAATGTCCGCTAGGGTCTCGCCTAAACGAGGGTGAATCATATCGGCGCAGATGACCATTTTCATCTCCTTTGCCTTGGTGAAGAGAGGCAGCAGAGCGGCTTGATCTAGTTTGGGTGCGTTAAAAAAGCTGGCCAGCGAAAGAAGCCTGGCTCCCTCAAAATTTTCCATTTGGATATGGTGGATTTCCAGTTTCCACAGGCTGCCATTCCGATTGGTGATAAAGGTCCGCTCTCCGTCATCGGTTACCAGGCCAATGTTAATAGAGGTGTCCACCTGGGACTCTACCGCTATTCCCTTCGTGGCAATATGGTTTTCCCGGCAAAATCGCAGTATAAAATCTCCAGCTGGATCTTCCCCCACCATGCTCAACAGTCCGGCCTGATGCCCTAAGCGGGTGAGAATGGCGGCTTCGTTGAGGGCGTCTCCACCCACTGTCATGCGGATCTGTTCTACGGGATAGGACTCTGTCTGAAAAATGGCTTTGCTCACCGGTCTCAGGGGAATGTCCACCAAGGCCGCTCCTACGCAGATCACCTCTGGGACGATTGCCATGGTTCATCCCGCCTTTCCATCTGCGCCGAACAGCCGAATCTTCTCCAGCGCTCGCTGTTTGATTCCCTCCCGCACAGCCCGCTCGACAGCCAGGAATGGTTGGTTCCCGTTGGTGTGTATTGCGTTCATGGCCGCCTGGCATAGCTCTGTGTGGATGTTAATCTTAGCAATGCCCAGGGAAATGGCCCTGCGGATGTCCTCGTCCCCAATTCCTGAGGCGCCGTGCAGCACCAACGGTACGGAAACAGCCTCCTGCACCCGGCGGATCACTTCAAAATTCAGCTTTGGCTTGGAGGTGTAAACACCGTGCTGGTTTCCGATGGCCACAGCTAGAGAATCGCAGCCAGTGCGCTGAACAAACTCAGCGGCCTGGTCTGGATCCGTGTAGCGATAGTTCATCAGCGCCTCCTCATAGACAGTTTCGTTGCCCACATGCCCCAGCTCCGCTTCCACTGGAATTCCTCGAGGATGGAAGTAGTCTACTGTTTCCTTAGTTAGCCGGATATTTTCTTCGAAATCATAGGCAGAGGCATCCCGCATCACAGAGTTCATGCCGTGGTTGTAAGCGTTTTGCACGATCTCCAAGCTTCGGCCGTGATCCCAATGGGTAATGACGGGGACCGCAGCCTTTTTTGCCATAGAGACCATCATATGAGAAAAATCCTCAAAAGAGGTGTTTCCCACAAAACCTGTGCCAAAGGAGATAATGACAGGGGCTCGGGACTCTTCTGCAGCATCCATTACACCCATGAGCATTTCCACGTTCCAAACGTTAAAATGGGGGATGGCATAGTGCTTTTTCTGAGCCTCACTCTCCCAAAAGCGAATATCTGCGAGCATTGCTGTTTCTCCCTTCTATGAATGGTTCCGCTACTTGAATGACGCCCTTGATGATGTTCTGCTTTTGGCTGACGGATTCCTCAAAGGCCTGTTGACTTTGGGTATAGCTGTACTGATGTGTCACCATGCTCTTTACGTCAAATTTTCCAGAAGCAATTGCTTGTATTGTGGCAGGAAAGCAGTTGGTATAGCGGAACACGGTTTGAATGCTGACCTCTCGGTTGATGGACAAAAAGTTTATCGCTACCTCTTGAGAATGGGTGCCTACTACCAGAATTTTCCCGCCTCGGTCCACCATGTTCACGGCTTGCTGCAAAGTAACTGGACTGCCGGCGGTTTCAAAGATCAGGTTAGGGCCGTTTCCGCCAAAAAAGCTTCGGCAGGCGGACACAGCGTCTTCCTGGTTTCCCCGGATCGTTTGGGTGGCTCCTAAAGATTGGGCCATTTCCAAACGTTTGGGGAGCACGTCAGACACTAAAATCTCTGTGGCTCCCATCAGCCGACAGGCTTGCAGGGTCATCAGCCCAATGCAGCCAGCGCCCAGAATGGCAATTTTCATTCCGGGCCGCACGCCTGCCAACATAGCCGCGTGCATGCCTACGGCGGCAGGCTCTACCAGAGCGCCCTCCAAAGTGGACATATTTTCTGGAAGATGATATGTGTATTCCGCGGGATGGCAGAGATAGTTGGTCAACGCTCCGCGATAGTGGGGTTGTGTGGCCATAAAATCCACCTGGGGACAGATATTGTAGCGTCCCTCCCGGCAGTAGCGACAATGGCCGCAGGGAACTCCCGGTTCAATGCAGACCCGATCTCCCACATGAAACTCTGTGACATCTGATCCTACTGCTACTACCCTGCCGGCGCACTCATGTCCCAGACCGATTTTTTGATTGGGGTCAGAAGGAGGAATAAAAGGTCCGTGGGCAAAGCTGTGAACGTCCGATCCGCAAATTCCCACATACTCTACCTGGAGCAGAACCTCGTCCTCTTTGGGCTGAGGAAGCGAGGTTTCAACGATTTTGGTGGTTCCAGGGACCACCAAAATCACCTCTGTGTTTTTCATGTTTAAGCGCCTCCTGCTCAGTCATCAAAGTCGTAGTGGAAGATCACTTTAATAGCCTCTTTGCTAGCCATGGCTGCGAAGCCTTCTTCCCAGTGAGACAGGCCAAGACGGTGAGTGATCATGGGATTTACTTGGATCTTTCCTGCAGCCAGCAGACGCAGCGCGTTGCGCCAAGAGGTGGAGTCGTAAGCCATGTGGCCGATGATGCTCTTGTTCCAGGAAGTGATGTCATTGATGGAGAAGTCCAGAGGCTGAAATCCCATCCCCACTCGGATCACTTCGCCATTGGGGCGGAGCATATCAATGGCTTGCTTCAAGGCGATATTAGCTCCCGAGCATTCGATAACTAGACCCAGGTTGTCTCTCCCACAGATTTCCAGGCAGCGATGAACTACATCCTCCTTAGAACCGTTGACGCAGTGGGTAGCGCCCAACTGTTGGGCTGCACCAAACCGAACCTTGACGTCTTCTTCTAACCCGACCATGACAATGTTGACTGCTCCCATCAGTTTGGCAATCTGCACAGAGAACAATCCCAAGGGACCCGTGCCAAACACCACAACATCCTGGCCGGGAAGCAAGTGAGATTGCTGAGCTACTGCTTTATAAGCGTTGCAGATAGGGTCCATTACAGCGGCCTCCTCATAGGAGACCTGGGGAGGAATTTCCCACAGGGCGTGGCGGTGAATGTTTAAAATCTCTCCCGGGATCAGGCAATATTTGGAAAAACCTCCACCCCAGCGATTGTTATCCAGACCCAGATTGATCTTCTCTTCGCAGCAGAGAAAATCGCCTTGATCACAGGCAGGACACACACCACACACATGGCCGGTGTTATCTGATACCACTCGTTGTCCCGGACGCCAGTCCTGCACATGGCGGCCCACCTGGACAATCTCCCCGGAGAATTCATGGCCGCGAATGGAGTTAAATTCTTCCGATTCATTTTCTACATGGTAATGCTTCATATCGGCGCCGCAAATTGCCGCTGCGCGAATTTCCACCAGAATGTCATTGTCACCACAGACGGGTACAGGTACGTCAATAAGACGGTATCCGCCAAAGGCCTGCCCGTACCGAGCAAGTGCTTTCATGATAGAGTGCACCATCCTTTCAGTGATTGCTTGGATGTTATCAGAAAATTTGTACGCAGCGGATTAATGGCAGTTTTACAATACTCCATTTCTGTGATTTAGTCAATAGATTTGATTGAATCACAGAAAAATTTTTTGTTAAACGAATTTATTGGAATAGAAAGGAAATAGTTGATTTTGAATCCGAAATCATCTACAATATTAAAGAAACACATAATATTTTTTAGTGTATTTTTGAAGAAGCGCATGGAACGGACAGGAGGTGCGGTATGGAGAGGACTGGAACAAACTCGAATATGTCGCTGAGGGCAAAGCTGATCTGGATTGTGCTGGTTGCCTTTTTTCTAGCAGCCTCTTTTATGGTAGCCAGTACGGTGTATTCTCTCCGACTGGTGGAAGAGCAAACATCAACGGTGTATAAGGAGATTGTCAACACCTACTTGGAAAGAGTGGAAGGCACTTTTTCCATGGTGGAACGACAGCTTCACGAAGTTACCTCTTACGAAACAGAGCTGTTGCTGATCGGTCAGGGTGCTGATACCAACCAGACGAAGCTGGCCCAGACAAAAATGATGGACTTTCTCTCCACAGAGGCGAACCTTTACACAGACATGGATGGGTTCTTCCTCTACTTTCCCAGCTCGGAGAGCTATTTAGAGGGCTCCTCTCTTTCCACTCTATTGGGGGAAAGGCTGATATTTCGGGAAAATTTGAGAGCCTACTTGAGCGGCGATTCCCAAGAGGTGGAATTGAAACAGTGGCTTCCCTTTCAAGCTGGAAAGGAAAACTACTTTCTGCGGACGGTGCGGTTTGGAGGCAGCTATTTTGGTGCCTGGGTCAGCACCAGCCGATTGCTGTCCCAACTGGGTGCCAATGGGATGGACAAAACAGAGGACTATGTGCTGTTTGCCACCAGTGTCGGAGAGCCTCTTACCGTGGATCCCTCTCTGCCCTGGGAGAATGTCCGTTTTGACGGCGACGGGGAATCCAGCTATTTTTCCAACGGCTACCTAGTGGCGGAGGCGGTTTCCTCCTACGGAGAGTTTAAAATGCTCACGCTTGTTTCAAGCAGCGCCCTCTATGCCAATTTGTACATTATGTGCGGAATTGGAGTGGCTTTTATTGCAGCGTTTTTGCTGATGATCCCTGTGATTACCCTGACCATGTACAGGTGGGTTGTGCGGCCTGTAAATTCTCTGGTAGAGGCCATGGACCGTTTAAAGCAGGGGAATCTGGACAGCCGCCCACACAGAGAGCACCTGTGCAAAGAGTTTCAGATACTCAACGCTAGCTTTACCGCTATGAGCGTCCAGATCAAGGAGCTAAAGCTCAGCGTCTACGAGGAGAAACTGCGTAAGCAGCGCACACAGCTTAATTATTACCAGCTGCAAATTCACCCCCACTTTTTTGCAAACTCCCTGAATATGATCTACAATTTTGCCCAAGCAAAGCAGTATGGACTGGTTCAGGAACTGGCGGTGGATCTTTGCGAATACTATCGCTACACCATTCGGAACACCGGTAGTTTTGTGCCCCTGCAGAGCGAATTGGAGCATTTAAATCGGTATCTGGGCATTCAGAAAATGCGCTTTGGGGATCAGCTGGTAGTGGAATTTGCGGTGGCACCTCAATACAGAGAGCTTCAGATCCCTCCTCTGATTATCGAGACCTTTGTGGAAAACGCCATCAAATACGCTATGAGTATGGAGCGGTTGACTAGGATCTGTGTAACTGTGAAACCGGCTGCCGAACGGGGTATGGTATGCATTCAAGTGGCGGACAACGGTCCTGGTTTCTCCGAAGAGCTGATGGAGGAGATCCTCAGCGGAAAAACTGCTGACAGCTCTGAAGCGAAGCAGGGAAGAAGACTGGGAATTTACAACGTGCAGCAGCGGTTGTGGCTACTGTATGGCGATCAGGCCCAGTTGAGCATGACAAATCTAGAACCTCACGGAACCTTGGCAGAGATCCTACTTCCAGAGAAAGGAGAGGAGCAAGATGATTAATCTGATGATTGTAGATGACGAACCTATGGTGGTGAACATTGTCCGCTCGCAATTTGACTGGAAGGCGATGGAAATCGACAATGTATACACGGCCAACAGCTTTCAGCAGGCCTGTGCCATCTGTGAAACCTATCAGATTCACCTGATGATCTGTGATATCGAGCTGCTGCAAGAAAGCGGTCTAGAGCTGTTGGAGTGGCTGCAGAGCAGAGGAATGGACGTGGTCTCGATCTTTTTGACAGGCTACGACAATTTCGAGTATTGCAAGCGTGCGTTAGAGCTGGGGAGCTTAGAGTACATTTTAAAGCCGGCTAAGTTTAGCGTTTTGGAAAAAGGCATCCGTCATGGTGTGGAAAAGGTGAAAGAGCGCTTAAAAGCCAGCCAGTACAGAGCCTATGGAGAAAGTTGGCTGAATAACACGGCGGCAATCCAAATGCAGTTTTGGAGTGAAGTGCTTAATGGATCGATTCAAGCCAGCGAAAAAGGGGTGCTTGCCGCCGTTGATCGGTACGGTGTGGACTTGGACCTGCAGGAGCGCTATACTGTGGTTCTGCTTCACAGCTGGTTTCAGGATGTGAAAAATCAGGGTTGGGACAGAAGCACTCTCCAATATGCGGTGCGTCAAATTGCTTTTGAGGTGATGGGCGAGCCTCTGATCAGCGCAGTGGTATTACCAGAACAGTCACTAATGGCCTTTATCGTGTGCCAGACCAGAATCAGTGTCGATCAAAAAGACTTGCGTCTTCTCTGTGAAAACGTCATACAGCTCTGCGGCCAATATCTGAAGCTCCAGTCAGATGTGTTTGTTGGAGAATTTGTTCCGGTGTGGCAGCTGACAGAACAGATGGAAGATGTGATGTATCTGTCGCACAGCGCAGTAAGCAAGCCGGGGCAAGTCTTGTTTTCATATGGGTGCAGGTTGCGGGACAAGTTTTCCCCTATTCCTTGGGAGGAATGGCGATCTTATCTAAGCTACGGCCAGTTTTCCCTATTGCGATGTAGTGTAGAAGAGTATCTGCATCTGCAAGCCGAAGGGGCCTGGGATGCCATTAGCATGGATGCACTGGCCCAATTTTTGCAAGATTTTACCACCATGTTGGAAAACTATTTGGAGAGACAAGGGGTGCCCTCTCACTGGATACGGGAGGAGAATGTCGAGTTGTACCGCCAAGCCCAGCGTAATTTGCAAGCCTGCCAGCTGTATACCAGTTGGACTCTTGATACGCTGCCTGGATATCTACGAGAGGCCGCCTCTAAGGGAGATATAACGGGAAAGGCCAAGCAGCCGGCTATGAATTTGTCAAGAGAAAAAGGAGAAAAAGGCGAATAAATCT
>URKX01000023.1 GCA_900548545.1 uncultured Oscillospiraceae bacterium | reverse complement strand
ATTTATTCGCCTTTTTCTCCTTTTTCTCTTGACAAATTCATAGCCGGCTGCTTGGTCAGGGCCACCGGCGCATTTTAATTGTTTCAGATGACGTGGACCGCATCCAAGGATGTCACCAAGCTTACCGCAAAGCAGGCATCACTTCCCCGGAAATTCCTGTGGTCCCCCTGCCTGTAGGGGCCACCGCACAAGAGGTGTTCCAGCGCATCAAAAAGGCCCGCCCCACGGCCATTATCGCGGTTTCCGAAATGCTGGGCCTGGCCACCTACAGTGCCTTATCCCAGCTGGACCTGCGGGTTCCCCAAGATGTGAGCTTGATCGTCTTTGATGACACCGCCTGGACCCAGGCTATGGGAATCACGGTCATTAAGCACGATGACCAAGAGGTGGTCCAGTACGCCGTGGACCGCCTAACAGGCTTGATTGACGGCCGCTACACTAAGGTGGATCACCACGTTATATTGCCTTATTTGGAGTGCAGAAATTCTGTACGCAAAATGCTCCCTTAACCTTGACTTTTGTTTTCTGTTGATTTCTATAATTTTTCAAGTAGGGTAACAAAAGCATCTATTTCATTTTACGCCCGGAAGCAATTATTTTTTGTTTTGAAAGGAAGTAATGGTTCATGGATTTTTCTAGGGTCACACCAGAAAGCGTGGGTATCTCCTCCCAGGCTATACTGAACACGCTAGACGCGATGGATGCCCTTGGCGTGGAAATGCACGGCATTATGCTGGTACGTCACGGCAAAGTTTGCGCCGAAGGTTATTGGAAGCCTTACAACAAAAAGACGCCCCACATCATGTTTTCTTTTACCAAAAGCTTGGTTTCTACTGCCATTGGCTTCGCCCGGCAGGAGGGACTGCTTTCTTTAGATGAGAAACTTGTGGATTTATTTCCCGGAAAGCTTCCTGAGCACCCCAGTGAGAATTTAAAAAAATGTCAAATTTATCACTTGCTTGTGATGGGCTGTGGTCATGAAACAGAGCCGCAAATTCAGAGGAACCCAGATTGGATTTCAGCCTTTCTTGCTCACCCATTTGTGTATGAGCCCGGTACGCATTTTCTCTACAATTCAGCGGGCACAAACCTCCTATGTGCTATTTTGCAAAAAAAAGACGGGGCAAACCTTGACAGAGTATTTAAATCCCCGCCTGTTCGAGCCCCTAGGCATAAAAGACGTATACTGCCACGCCCTGCCCGATGGCACCCAAATGGGCGGAGGCGGCTCTTACTTAACCTTGGAAGACATGGCACGCTTTGCCCAGTTTGTGTTGAACAAAGGAGCCTGGGAGGGAAAACAGCTGCTGAACTCCGGCTGGTTTGAAGAGGCAACTGCCTGCCACATTGACAGCAGTTCTAACGACACTGGCCCCGATTGGCAAGCGGGCTATTGCTATCAGTATTGGCGGTGCCGTCCCCAGGGAGTTTTCCGTGCTGACGGGGCTTTTGGGCAATTTGGATTTATGTTCACCAAACAGGACGCTCTCCTGCTCATACAATCTGCCTCGCTGCGCACTCAAGATGAGCTTTCCGCTATTTGGGAAAATCTCTTTCCCGGCATGGCAGACACTCCTCTGCCAGAAAACCCAACTGCTTTTGACCAGCTTCGCCGCCGGTTGAACGCCTTGGAGCTCCACCCTGTTTTAGGGGTGCGAAACCCTGGGGCCGAAGCTTCTCTGGAAAAGACGGTCTACACGGCTATAGGCACTTTACCAGACCTGCTGGACCTAGCCGGAGGTGTGGGACAATTTGAAACTCATGCGAATCACATGAAATCCCTGCGCTTTTTCAGTCATGAAGATGATCTCTGGCTGCACTGCCAGCAGGAACAGGGCTCTTTGGAAATCCCCCTGGGAATGAATGGCCACTTTGTTTCTTTTGCAGAACAAGGGGTCACCTATGGCACCAATAGCCGTTGGCGGGCTCCTAACAAACTCGAAATAGAATTCCGCTGCGCCAGCTATGCCAGCGGCCGCCGGCTGGTTTTTTGTTTTGAAAAGGACGCTTTAACTCTAACGGCCGATTCCACTTTGCCTGTTGTGAGCGGACTCTCTGGTCCAGAAATTCCCGTGTGCCGTTTCACCATCCAAACGGGGGATCTCAACACCAAAACAAAAATGTATTGGGAGAGCTAAAATCAAAGCATTTTCTGTGCCAGCTAGAAGCCGATCCAAAACTTAACTTATTATAGCACATCTTCCACAGTAGCAAAAATAAAACTCGGATTTATTTAGCAACTTTTACAAAACAGTACGATGCTGTCCACCCTACCGAGTATAATAAAAGCAGAAAGGGCGCTGTTGCAAATCGCTTAGGTCATGTCGCTCACATAAAAAGTTCTTATGCTAGCCATTGGCGCCAGCAGCTCACACGCTGTTGTGGCAAATGCTATGACGATCATCAAAACGATGATCAAACACACCGCAAATCACAGAGCTTTCGCCCTGCGGTTGTTTTCCATCCGTAAAATGACGCTTCTTTGTACAGCCAAAGTTCGTTCCCGCATCTGCGTATGCGGCAAAGGACAGCTAGAAGTTGCGGAATGGTACCTGGTGAGTCCCCGCCAAGTGCGGAACTGTATCCGCAAGGATACCAAGCGTCATTGACAATCGCCGCGCCCTGGCTCTTGAAAAACTCGTACAGTTCCAAGTTGGCCTGTGCGTAAACGGGGTTCCGTAAAAGCTGGGAAAGGAAACTCCGAACCATTGACTTTTCGTACATCTTGATACCCTGTTCCTCCAAGCAGCAGGTAATGTCTCCCAAAGAGGTTTCCGGCTTGGCGTACATCTCAAACATCAGGCGTACATGGTTGGCAGTTGCGGGGCCGGCAACCATTTTCTTTGTGTGGATATCCTCTACCACAGGAGGCTCTAACTGATAACCGTATGGTGCCTGTCCGCTCATGTGGAAACCTTTCAGGTACTGGGAATAGTAGGCGTCTGTGACACGCTTCTGAAATGTCTCGCGTTCAAGCTGGGCGAATACAATGCAGATATTCAGCATGGCCCGGTCCATCGTAACCGTCCCCTCCAGCAAGGCAGTGGACAAAAGGAACCAGCCACCCCGGGAGGGATAGCTGGTTCTTTCGTATGTAGTGTCAGGTTTACAAGGTAAAAAGGCGGAGAAAGGACTCCCAGAGAATATATCCTCATTGGACTCTTTAGCGAACAGGTTGTCCTCAAAGTAAAAGAAATAGCATAACTCTCCCAGAAAAGGTGTCCGGTACAAGATAAAAGAGCCGGTTTCTCAGGCTGCTCTCGTCCTCAAAGATGTCTAAGTTCGCAAGAGGGATCCCCGGTAATTTGCCCGGCACAGCAGTGCCAGCCCACGACACACAAGTTTACAAAACTTCAAAATCGGGCAATGCATTTTATTCCTTTCCTTCGGGCATGGGCAGGGAGATCACCATGTCATCGGTTTTGCGCTCTAAGCAATCTGCTAAAGAGTAAAGGTTTATCACGAAAATATTAATGTCTTAAAGGAACCGGAAGAAAATCCCGGCGGAACCGGCGCTGCAATAATGGGCCGGTGAATCCAGCACAGATCCCCATAGAATCTTCCCGGACAGAAGATCATCGCACAGCCGGACCATATCCAGTACCACCTTTGGACGGATAGGATTAAAGTACCGGGATCCCCCCGCCAAATAATCCTGTTGGCGGCGCTCATCGCAGCCATTCTCTTGAATTCCATGGCCACCCAGCCATGCATAATCTCTCAATTCTGTCATGCGGGGCACAATTTTCATCAGGCTTTCCCGGTACTGTGCTACCAATTCCATCGCCTGCTCCTCAGGGCAGATTAACAGCACAATGTAACCAGATCCAATAGCGTCCCCTGTAAAAACGCACCGATGGGTACGATCCACAAATATCACAGAATGAGGAGTATGGCCCGGCAATTCCCACACTTCCACTTCCATGCCTCCCAAGTCCAGCTTTGACCCCTCCTCAATTGGGACAAACTCGGTATGGGAAGTTTCTGGGCAGCGGAACGCGGCAGGAAACGCTCCAGGTGTTTTCTGCATCAGGGCGATATCCTCTTTGTGCAGGTACACCCGCTCAAAGCTATCCACCCAGTGCATATGGTCACCGTGGGGATGAGTGATGGCCACTTCCACAGGCAAGTTGGTGAGAGACGCCGCCAGACCAGCCAGGTCCCCTTCCCCCATGCCTGTATCAATAAGCAATGCCTTATCCCGGCCCTCAACCAAATAACAGGAGGAAGAAAACCAATCGTCAATGCGCCACACCCCAGGTTTCAACCACATCACCTGGAATTGATTCCTCCTGTCCTGCTCCAAAAGCCACGAGACTGCCTCGTCTTCCCGGATCGCCTGCTTCCAAGGTTCTTCCTCGTACAGATCACGCATTTGCACATGTTCAGAACCTGCGGTCAACAGGCCCATGACAAGCCGCTCCACGTCCACCGCCGCTTTTCCATCCCGCAGGATCAGTGATTCTTCTTTCACCGGATACGCACGAACGGGAATATCTTTCATGGCTCTGGCTTCATAGGGATCCCCATGGCCACCCACGGCACAGATCCCCGCAAACCACTGGGGAAAGTGGCTTCCCAGACGCCAGACCCAGTCAGCCGCGGAAAGTGTCCCCATGAGAGTGATCCTATTTTCGTCCACATCTTCTCTCTGCCGCAGGGAGTAGAGCCAATCCCCCACATCCTGCTCCTCAGTTTGCGTACTGACCACCAAGGCCACAGCGCTTGCCCCATTTGCCTGAGGAACTACCAAAGCAAGGCTCTCACGGGCCTCTTCTTCCCCACCGGCCAAACAGACGATCAGCGGCTTTTCCCCAGGACCTGCCCCCTCTTCCCAGAAGCAAGTCAACTTTCCATTTTCAGACGGAATATCTATGGTTTTCAAACCCATCTCTCCTTCCCAAAATTACGCTTTGTCAGTTAGGGCCTTACTGCGGTGCCATCGGTGGTTCGAGCGAGCAGCCAACCTGGTTTCCGGTAACGGCAGGGATACTTGGCTGCCTTTTTCTCATCAATATCTATGCCAAATCCGGGCTTGTCGTTGGCGTATAGATAGCCTCCCCGCACTTGAGGACAGCCGGGAAACACCTCTTCCTCCTCGGGAGAGAATCCAGAAAACTCCTGGACTCCAAAATTGGGAATGGCAAGATCCAAATGGAGCTGGGCGGCGGCGCCCACCGGGGAAAGATCCCCAGGCCCGTGCCAGGCAGTACGCACGCCGAAAGCCTCGCACAAAGCCGCCAGCTTCCGAGCAGGGGTCACGCCGCCTATCTGGCTAACATGGACTCGGATATAATCGATCAGCCGCTTGGAGATTAGCTCTTTCCATTCCATCGGGTTGTTGAACAGCTCCCCCATGGCAAGAGGTACAGCCGTCTGACTGCGGAAATGGCTGAACCACTCCACCTGCTCCGGCGGCAGGGCATCCTCCAGGAAAAACAGCCGGTATGGCTCCAGCTGCTTAGCAAGCCCCAACGCTTGAACGGGGGTGAGCCGCTCGTGGATATCGTGAAGCAGCTCCACCTCGTATCCCAGTTTGTCGCGCAGATGGCTGAACAGCCTCACCACCCCCGCGCAGTACTGAGCTGGATCGTAGTAGGCGCCGGGTTTGCTGTTGTCCGGGGAGATGATCCGCTGTTTCCCTTTCCCCATCTGCCCGCCGTAGGTCCCCATCTGGCACCGCAGGTAGCGATAGCCCTCTTCCATGTACCGGCGGACGTTTTCTTCCACCTCTTCTGGAGTTGCACCGTCGGTATGGCGGTAAACTGCCGCTGCTTCCCGGCATTTTCCACCAAGTAGGTCATACACTGGCATACCCGCCATTTTACCCTTGATATCCCATAAAGCCTCGTCCACACCAGAGATAGCATTGTTCAGCACCGGCCCATTGCGCCAATAGGAACTACCCATAGCTGTCTGCCAAATATCCTCGATATCGTTCACACAGCGCCCTACTAGCAGGGGCTTCATGTATTCCTCTACTGCCGTTGCCACAGCTGCCCACCGTTGGGTAAAGGTGGCACAGCCCAATCCGTACAATCCGGGCTCACTTGTCTCCACTTTGACTACCACCAAGTCGATGCCCCGAGGGGCCGTCAAGATCGTTTTAATATCCCGAATAGTGACCATACCAGATGAACTCCTCTCTCAAACTGTTTTTCCAAGCACTTCTTCTGCGAACTGAGAATGGGCTTTGCTCCATCCATTGGAATCTTCCCCGGGTACAACGTGTTCCGGCATACCGGGAAGGATTAGACCTCCATCGATCCTCAGAGTAGCGCCGGTAATATAGGATGCTTTCTCCGAAGCCAAAAAGGTCACGGCCTCTCCAATATCCTCAGGAACACCACAACGCTCCAGCGGGATCTTCTTTCCCAGATCGTCCCAAAAATCGGTTCTTTTCTGAGCTGCCAATTCCTGCTTGTCTCGGACCCGGATGGCCCCGGGGGCCACATTGTTGACCCTGATGCCGTAAGGCGCCAAATCCAGAGCGATGGACTGGATTGCCCGGTTGAGCCCGGCTTTCAGCCCCCCGTAAAGAAAATCCCCCGCGTAGGCACGTTCACCCCGGGACGAAGTGATGTTAATTAAGTTCCCCCGTACCTTATTCTTTACCATATAGCGTGCCGCTGCCTGCATCATCATTATATAATTTTTGAAATCCAGATGAAACAGCAGATCGAAAATTTTAGGCGTCAAATCCAGAATATTCTCAAACTTGGTCACCCCAGCATTATTCACCAGTAGATCCAACCCGCCCAATGCTTCAACACTTTTCTCCAATAGTTCCACCCCGGCGCCTTCCTGCTCCAGGGAAGCCTGGAAACAAAAACATTTCCCACCGTACTTCTCCTGGAGTTCGCTAGCCAGCTCCTGGGCTTCCACCTGCTTAGTGGCGTAGGAGATTGCCAGGTCATATCCCTCTCTGGCCAAACACCGGGCGATCCCTTTCCCAATGCCCCGGCTGGCTCCTGTCACCACCGCTTTTTTTCTTTCCATATAGTACTCCTCCTATCCGTTACATCACTGAAAGGACCTCTCTCCATTTCACGCAGGACACGCGGGGAACATCCACACTGCACAGCGGCCTTCCCAGCCGTCCGCTCTTCTCTTCCCTGGGGAACACCTCCAGCGTTCCTGGCTCCTGATTAGCCACCGCCACGTAGCGTCCATCAGGGCTGATATGGAAACTCCGGGGACACCAGCCACCAGTGGAAAACCTTCCTAAGGGATATAACACTCCACCCTCCCCTTGGATCTCGAATTCTTGTAAACATCCCGGTCCGCGAACAGAAACATACAGGAACTTTCCATCCGGAGAAACATGGATATCTGCTGCTAAGGAACTGTCAGGATCGTAATTTCCCCGCAGCGAATATTCTCCCACCTGATCCAGCCGATCGTCCTGATATCGGAATACCAAGAGGGAACGGTCCAATTCCGTCACCAGATACAACCATTTGCCATTTGGATGAAACGCAAAATGCCGTGGCCCCCGTCCCGGTCCTACTTGAAACCACGGTTGGTTCTTGTCAGGCGTTAGCCCAGTTTGGGAATTTATCACAAACTGGTAAAGCCGGTCAGTGCCCAAATCTGCCGTCAAAAGACGGGAACCGTCCGGAGAGGGCTGAGCGGAATGGATGTGGGCCTTTTCCTGCCGCAAGGCGTTAGGACCATTCCCCGAAAACTCTTTATAAAATGTAACTGCTCCCGAAGCGGCGTCCAGTCCTGTAAGCGTCCCTCCAGCATACCCGGAAACATACAGGCTGTCCCCGGCGATCACCCCGTGGCATAAACCGGCTCCCGGAACCTCCTTATGCCACAAAACACTCGATCCATCTTTCTCATCCAAGGAAAAACAGGCCACAGTCGCTTTATCAGGGAGTTCTTCCACCACATATAAACGATCTCCCTGAGGCAGGACATAGGAAGGATCTGTTAACTCCCCATACTTTCTTCCCTGCCGGAGGACTTCCCCATCAAAAGTCCAGGAACATACCCCGTCCCCTGAGGGGCCTCCTGTATATCTCCCTGTATATAGTTCATACTCCAAAATCCTTTTCCCACCCTTCGCTTGACATTCACAAAATATGGAAGCCTGCCCACACAGACAGGGCAGGCTTCCGTCTTATCAGTACTTTATTATCCCATTTTTCTTCAAGAAAGAGGACCTTTATTGCTGGTTCAATTCATCCAGCAGCGGCTGGACCAGCTGCATTTTCTCATTTACCCAATTGCGCCAATTGGTCTCCAGATCCCCGTCTTTCAGGATCAGCTGAGCGTATTCTTCAGACAGATCCATATTGGCCTGGGTTTTAGCGCGAGAACTGTAAAATTCGTAATCGTACTCTCTGGGTAACAATGTGGTTTCATCACTGATCTCGTCCCGCAGCTGATAGAAGTGAGAAATGGTATCACGGGTTTCCTTAGTATAGTTGGGAGTCACAAACTGGAAGTCATCACCCAGGATGATGCCTCCAAAGAACACATCTGCGGAAGGATATTTGCTACCCAAAATCGAACTTGCATTTCCAGTGATCTCATTGGGTAAAAGGCTTACATACTCGCCATTCTCATCCACTTCCCAGTCTTCCCCTTCAAATCCCATGTTGATAATCTCCTGGCCTTCCTCTGTAGAGCAGAAATCCAGGATATCCATGGCTCTCTCAAACTCTTCATCAGTGATATCCGGGGAGAAGATGATAGAACCATAAAAGTTCATGTCCTCACGATAGTAGTACTTTCCATCTTCACCTACCAGCTGGGCGATATGCAAGGCCTCATCAGGATTCAATCCCAAATTTTTCTGCAGTCCATTTTCCATCCGGCTTTGGATCATGTAACCCATACCGTCATCCAAAACAATGCCCGCTGTACCCCCAATATAGAACTTTTCCGTGCCTTCATACCGGGTCAAGGTGTAGAATTCAGGATCTAACAAGCCACTAGTATAGAGGTTCTGGTATTTTTTCAAGCCTTCCAGCGTACGCTCATCCGCTGGAGCCCACTGGAACTGGCCGTTTTCATCCTGGTAGTAACCATCACCAAGATTGATAGATTCCGGGAAAACTGTGCCGGGGTAAATCTTAGGAACATCATAAGTTCGGATACTGATAGGTACCAACTGACTTCCCACATTACCCGGATCCATCTCCTTGAACTTCGCGGCGATCTCTTCCAACTCAGAGGGGCTGTATGTATCCTTGATCTCTACGCCGCAGGCTTCCATCCAATCTTTCCGCATATACAAAAGAGCATGGTAACTCAACCGCTCAGAAGGCCGGTGATTGGCAAAAATCGTACGGAACAGTACGTAAGTGCCTCCCAGGTTTTCCTCCGCTACAGCCGCACCGGGAACAAAGGACTGCGTCTTTGCCACGTTGGGCCAACGCTCCTTCCAATCGTCCGGGAAACGGTAAACAGCATCCTGGGCAGCGTAATCAGCCAACTCACCATAATTGAAACCCCAATGGGCTACATCAGGCATATCTCCAGAGTTGATCCAAATACGCAGACGTTCATTCCAATCGGAATCATCCATGGTAGCAGCAGTCAGGTCAAATGTTACATTGAACTTGTCCTGCCAGAATTGGCCGAATGCGTCTCCGTCGTAGTTGATCTCATGGCCGGTAATACCCTCTTTGTACCAAGAAAGGTCCACATGAGTATCATACCCGCTCTCTTGGGCTCCGGTATCAGACACTTCCGCCGTGCTGGAACCTTCCGCCGCGCTCTGCTGGGAAGAACTGCTCTGGTTGGCGTCTCCGCCGCAGGCCGCTGTGGTCAGTACCATAACAGCCGCTAACAACGCCGCCATCAGCTTTTTGCTTTTTTTCATTTCTTTCATCCTTTCTTTTTTATTCTCCTTGCTTCTCCAATCGGTTTTTAATAAATTAGCTATCCCTCCTTATCCTTACACATAATGTATTTTCAAGCCTTCACCGCTCCCACCATTACGCCTTGAGCGAAATGCTTTTGCAGGAAGGGATACACACACATAACAGGAAGGATTGTCACAATAACAGCTGCCATTTTCACACCCATGTCAAAATTCTTCATCTGTTCCATAGCCGCAGCGCTTGTCACGTTATTGACAATACTGGATTCCATCACAATGGAGCGCAACACCAGCTGCAATGGTTGCATTTCTGTATCCCGAATAAAAATTAGCGCATTGTACCATTCATTCCAGCGGTCAACCAAATAAAACAGTGTCAAGGTCGCGATAATTGGCTTTGACAAGGGAAGGATGATGTGGAACAGGATTCTCCCCTCCCCTGCCCCGTCCAAGCGTGCCGACTCAATCAGCGACTCCGGCAGGGACTGGAAGTAATTTCGCATAATCACAAAATAGAACACATTCACCGTCCCGGCTAGGACTACCGACCAAATCGTGTTGGTCAAACCTAGCTCCTTCATTTGCAAGTACAGGGGAATGATGCCTCCGTTAAAGAGCATGGTAAAAAGGATGCCCCCAATTATAATTCTTTTCCCCGGATAATCTCCCCGGCTGGTGCCATACGCCAGCACTGTAGTCAAAAGCATATTTAGCGGAACTCCCACCAGCACCAGCAAAAAAGAAGTGCGGAATCCCGTCCAGATACGGTAATCGTTGAAAAGCATTTCGTAGCTTTGCAACGTAGGCTGGGACGGAAAGAGCATCAAAGGGTTGTCCACATATTCCTTCTGTGTAGCAAAGGAAATGGAAATCGCATTGACAAATGGAATGATGATTAAAAACATCCAAAAAGTCAGCAAGATGACAACAAAAATATCCACAGCATCAAACCGCCACTTGCGAATCATTTTCTGTTTTTCCATAGCCATTACCTCCTTTAACCGAACAAGCCGCTTCCGCCTAGTGCTTTCGCGCCTCTGTCGGCAGCTATCAAAAATACGCAGTTAACCACAGAACGGAAAAAGCTGACCGCAGTGGAAAACCCAAAATCAGGAGTGGATCCGAACGAAATGTTGTAGATGTACATATCCAAGATTTCCGATACATCTTTCACCGCAGGATTGGACAGGTTGAAGATCTGGTCGAAGCCACCGGACATCATGTTACCCATCTGCAACACAAACATCACTGAAATAGTGGGCAAAATGTTGGGGAGGGTGATACGGAAAATCTTTTGCACCCGGGAGGCCCCATCTAGATCCGCTGCTTCATATTGATCCATGTCAATCCCAGAAATGGCGGCCATATAAATAATGGCGCTCCATCCAGCTGATTTCCAATTTTCTGTAATATACAGCAGCGGTTGGAACAGGTTGGCATTTCCCGTAAAGTTTACTGTCTCCCCCCCAAAAGAAAGGATCAAACTGTTCACCAAACCATCATAGGAGAGGATATTGATGACGATGCTTGCCACAATGACCCAGGACAAAAATTGCGGAAACGTCAGAACTGTCTGCACAACTTTTTTGTACCGCTTCATTTTCAGCTCGTTCATCAGCAACGCCAGGATAATGGGGATGGGGAACTGAAAGATCAAGCGCCCAGCGTTAATCCATAAAGTTGTCCCCACGGATTTTAAAAAAGAGGGGTCTCGGAACACATATTGGAAATTCTCCAGTCCGCACCAAGGGCTCCCCCAAATTCCTGCCTTCATGCTGTACGTTTTAAAAGCAAGCTGCAGGCCGGACATAGGCCCGTAGGCAAAAATAATAAACCACACAATACCCGGTAGCATGATAAGATAAATTGCTTTGTTCTTCCAGATCTCTTGCCAGAGAGACTTTTGTTTTATTGTTCCTTCCTTTTTGCTCACGTTCCTCCGCCCTCTCGTTTTAGGATATTTGCTGAAAATTCCCTCACGGAAACCTCAGAAATCTATGCTTATATTATATCGAGAGGTCTTTGATTTGCACAGAAACAACTTTTTGCACTTCTCTCACAAAATTAATATTTTCCTAAAAACTTGCTCGTTTTAAAGATAAATCTAGATTTTTTGACAGTTTCCTTTCTGTACGACAGTTATGTCTTTATTCTGTTAATAAAGCATAAATCTATTTCTTTACTTTCCCCTAGGAGAAATATATACTTAAAAGGATTCTTTTCTCTCATGCAAAGGAGACTTCCCATGGCTGTTAAATGTTCGCTTTCCATCAAACGTCTTTTGCAAATCAGCCTCGCCATAATGCTTTTCTTCTTATTTATCATTTCCATACTATGCTATCTGTTCATTTATACTTTTTCCCAAGATCAGTTTGAAAGCTCTTTTCAAACTTTTTCCGAAAGTATTGAAACACAGCTGGACGCCCAATTTCACAGTGTAGAGGAAAGCGCTATCCAGCTCTCCTATTTCTCTAATATGCAGGAAATTCTTTTCAGTAAAGATCCTCTTGTTTACCTTAGCAACATCTCCGGCTGCAACCAACTTTTGAATTACTTGAAAATGGCCTCCCCCATGATCACCGAAGTCATCATCACCAGTCCCTACGGCCACACCTTTTATTCCGGTACCACTGGAAAATGCCGCTATCAGCAGTTCGCAGAAAAAATCATCCAGGAAAATCAGAATATGACCCATGATTCTTTCTTCCTCACCATCCCTCCCGGAGATGATTCTAATCAACTTCCTCAACTGGTTTATTGTTTCCAGGTGCATAACACACTGCTTTCAGGCTATGTTTCCAATGAATACGCGTTTGGGATGGCACTAATCGACATCAACGTCTTAGCCGGTCTGTCCTCGGGGAACTATGAGAGGGAAGTCAAGGCAATCCTTTACCGCGATGATGTAGTGTACACCAGCAAGGAAGTGTCTCCGGCAGAAATGGTTGCTTTGCAGAAAGGAAACCAAGGCAAATTCCGGCTGGGTGGTGTTGAATTCACCTGCCATACGGCGATACTGGAAAGCCTAGATATGTCTATAGTGAACCTGATCCCTACGGCCGATCTTTTGCAAAACAGCGTCATGGTGCGAAACGTCGGCACTGCCGTCCTCTTAGTCACATGCGCTTGTCTCATTTTTTCCACTTGGTTTATTCTCCACCATATTTCCGTACCAGTAAGGCAGATGGTCACTGATATGCAGGACATTCAAGCGGGTGTGAAAAAAGCACTGACCCTGCCCAAACTCAGTGACCTACGGTATGTGGCAGAAATTGTCAACCGAACGTTGGATGTATTGGAAACTTCCAACCGCCGGCAGCTGGAAATGTCCCACACACTGTATCAAACCATGCTTGCTCATAAGCAAGCAAAGCTAAACGCGTACAAAAACCAGATTAGCCCCCATTTTCTTTTTAATACTTTGGAGAGTATGCGGAGTATGGCCCATCATTATCAAGTCCCCATCCTGGAGAATATGCTCACCTCCTTGGCCAGTCTTTTTCGGTACAGCCTCCGGAGCAGCCTCGTGGTGTCCTTAAAAGAAGAACTGGACCACGTGCAGCATTATTTCAACGTGATGGATATGCGCTCCCCTCAACGCTATGAGCTGCGAGTAGAGGTATCTTCGGAAGCACTACACCACCCGCTTCTTTCCATGGTTTTACAGCCTATGGTTGAAAATTCCATCACCCATGGTTTCGGAAGAAAAAGAAAGCCATGTATTCTTCTTATACGGGGCTCGGTAAATAAAGAAGACGGTACGCTCTGCCTTACGATTGTGGATAACGGAGTAGGAATCCCCTCAGAAAAACTCCAAGATCTAAAGCAGTGCTGTTTCCAGGAAGGAGGAGCTCTTCATAGTGATCACATCGGTCTTGACAATGTACTACACCGCCTGCGTTTATTTTATGGGGAAGACTTCCGTTTTTCTTTGTCTTCCCAGGAAAACCATTACACCGCCATTTCTCTTTATGTCCCTAAACTACCTTCGGAGCCTTCCCGGTAGGCTTCGGGGGTTTGGCCAATGTATCGTTTAAACAGTTTCCCAAAATAGCTGTAATTTCCAAACCCTACTTCTTCCGCGACCTCCTGAAACTTTTTCTCGCTGCTCCGAATAAGGTAAGCTCCATAATGGATGCGCATATGTTGAACAAAATGAATCACTGACATACCAGTCCCCTTTTTAAACAGAGCGCAGAAATACGGTTCGGAAAAATGAAACTTTTCCGCCACAGACCCAAGTGAAAGCTCTTCTCTCATATTTTCGCAGAGATAGAACTGAATTTCCCCCACATTTTGTTTGCTAGAATAAGAAAAATCCCCCCACAATGAGTACCAGGCTTCTTGGAGCATTTGAGGTAAATCGGTTAATCCTGCTCCCTTGTGCTCCCGGCTAATCCCCCACTTTCGATTATCCTCCTGAGGCGCGTTGAACCAAGCCATTCGGGCTTCGGCAGATATTCTCAGATATGCTCCCCCAACGCCTTTGACAAAAAAAGGGATCCACTTTTCTTCTTTCGTCGTCTCTGGCTCTTCACATAGGCAAGAGCAAAGGACTACGGACTTCGTTTGACTGTTCTCCATCTCATTTTGAAGCGGCTTCGCTTTGCGCAAGATTTCTTCCGGGGAATCGTCCCATTCCACACTGACGAGATTATTCCTCTCACCCAAATGATGCAGCAGCATCTGAATGGTATTATGGATCTCTTCCACATTGTAAGGCTTTAAAACATATCCCCACACTCGCAGACGAATCCCTTTTTGTGCCGCATCGAAATCCTCATACGAGCTTATGAGCACAAACTCGTAATTTAGTCCCTCCCTATGAGACATTTCTATGAGATCCAGTCCGGAAAGGCCGGGCATCCGAATATCTGTAAACACCACATCAGGCTCTTTTTCGCACAGGAATTCAAAAGCCTCATCCGGATCTGTAAACTGGCCTATAATTGAAAAACCGTGGCTGCTCCAGTCAATAATCTCTGCCAGTCCCTGCAATGCCCATGGCTCGTCGTCGATGATTACAACCGTATACATAAGCTTTCATCCTTTCCCGCCATCCTCAAAATAACATATGCCAAAGTAAGACAAAACACCAAGAGGTCTTCCTCCTGATGTTTCGCCTTTGTCACCTATCTATCAGAATCCCTGCATATCCATTAGAAAGGATTCCTTTTTACACGATCCTTGCCATTAAACCAAATGTCGTTGGACAATTCCACCACCATATGCAGGTCACTGGGGGAATTGATTTGTTCGCCTAAAACCACTACATTGTCAAAATGGATATTTTGGGGCCGGCTCATCTCCGTGTGCATCTCGAAACCTCGAACGATAGAAACGGGGAAATTCCCGTTCAAAATCTCAATGTTGCGGAAAAAGATATCTTCCACACGGCCGCGGCTGCGGTCCAGAGAATATTTGGAATCCAACACCTTAATGTCGATAAATTTTTCCTGGGCATCTTCCACGCGGATATCCTCGTACACGATATTGTGGATGTAGGCACGGTCCGCATTGTGGATGGTCAGCACGCCGCCTGACTGGTTACCCTCATACTGGCAATGGACAATATCCAGGTCCCGGAAGGTGATATCACTGATCTCATCGCAGCGCACTTCATAGCCGATCTCCACAGCGTTGCCAGGCTCGGCGTTCCACAAAACGCAGTGCTCCACCAGAATATTCTTCACATTCCGGTTGGCGGCGGGATCGGGATAGCTTGCCGCCTTGATACACACACAGTCATCCGAGGCGCGGATGAAAGAATCCCGCAGGGTCACATCTTCACAGCCTACAATGTCAATACCGTCGCCGGTGCAGACCCGGGACATAATGTTTACGTCCTCGATCTCCAGGTTCCGGCAGGCACCTGGGACCATATGCCACGAGCCGCCATCCACCATGGTGATACCCTGGATCTTTGCATCGTTGCAAAATACCATTCGGATCATGGGCCTCCCGCCGCCGTTTTCATCTTTCGGATGCCACACACAGCCATTTAGGATGCCATTTCCCAAGATCTTCATGCCGTGAGCGAAGAGAGCGCTCACGCAACCGCAGACAATACTGCCCTCTTCCAGGTAGACAGTCTCTCCAGCCTTAACCTCTAAGGTACCGACATTGTAAACTTTTCCGCTTTCAAAGAGATGGTCCACTTTTTCGGGTTTAGGGACACGCTTTGTGCACAGGATGAACAGGGGTGTCTTCAGATCATCATCCAGCTCCAAGGTAATTTTCCCGGGCTTTTTCAGCTGGAATCGGAGTTCCCGGCCAGAAACCTGTGCCTGGACATTGGTCTTGGCAGGACGGAAAACCGCCTTTTGAAAATCCTTAGACACTTTTACCTGAAAATCCAGCGGGGAATCGTCGTCCACAACCGGGATTACATAGTCGAAGCTATCGGTGTGATAAACTGTCAGTTCTTTGCCGCCGCTGAGCACCGTATACAAAGGAGATTTTTCCAGTTCCTCAACTTGATATAACGGCTCTGTAATCCTTGCAGGATTGGGATTATAACGTACAGCCATTTTTTCAGCTCCTCCCTAAATAATGGGGTTTCCTTAATGGATTTGATTATAGGATATCATGTTTGCATAGCGTTGAGAACAGACAATTTTTTCTTTTATTCCTACAAAATTACGTTTTTTAAAAATTTTATTGGTAAAAACATAATACCCCACTCTTCATTTCCGGCTTTTCTTACTTAATCTATGCTGGGGAACCGCAAAAACAAAACGCTGTGGGGCGGCATCTGGAAGGTGCCGCCTGCGGCCTGCTCCAATACATCTGTCACTGTGAATTCAGAGGGCGGCAGCACGGTTTCGCTGGAGAAGAGCACTGCCTCACTGCAAGGCCCAAAGGAAGAGAAGTCCACCGGCTTACCGCTGCGGAACGCGGCATTGACCACGGTGGCGGACACCCGGCCCTCCCGGTCCACGGTGACAACAGCCTCTTGAGACGCAGAGCACAGGCGGTTGCCCATGTGCCAGTGGTGCATCCGGGAGAACACCTGGCCTTGGGCCGTCATGCTCACATTGTCCGGTTTCACGCGCAGCATCCCCTCGTTGACAGCCTGAAAGTGGCACGCAAGAGCAATCCCGCTTTTCTCTGCTTCTTCCATCAGCATATGCAGGGCCAGGGCAGCATAAATGCCGTCGGTAACACTGGAGGGGCGGTACCAAGCGTACCATACGTTCCACTCGTCCATGGAGATACGCATAGCAGGCTCCAACCATTGCCGGGACTGATGGATCAATTCCCGCATCCGGGGAATGGAGGCCAGGCACCGGTTATACTCTTCCTCTACAGTGGCAAGGTCAGTGTAATGGGGGTCATAGCCGTAATAGTGCTGGGAGATCATCTGGGAGATCCCCGCCAGGGGCTTGGCGGAAAGCTCCGACCATTCCTTATTGGGATAGGGCCCCGAGGAGCACAGGCTGAGGTTGGGAGATGCCTCCAGCATTTTCTTGCCGTTTTCCAGGGCAACCTGGCAGTACCCACCGGGGGTGTTGTCGCCCTCCATGTGGCCATAACCGAATTCGTTGCCCAAGGACCAAAGCTGCACATTGTAAGGATCTTGGTGGCCTCTCTGGGCCCGCAGCTTCCCGTAGGGGGTGGAAGAGCCGCCATTGCAATACTCCACCCAGGCAGCATTCTCTTCCGGCGTATTCCAACAGGGGTTGATGGTGATAAACGGCTCGGCGCCGATTTCCCGGCACAGGGCGATAAAATCATCCGTATTGATCTCGCTGTAATCATAGCCCATGGTGTGGGGCTGAGTCTCCAAACCCAAATAGGACTGGAAGGGGGCGCGCATATCCACGGGCAGAAGGCCGTCCATCCAATTAAACTCTCCGGCAAAATTCCCACCCGGCCAACGCAGCACCTGGAGGCCCAGTTCTTTCATGGCTTCCACCACATCGCGGCGCATCCCGTGGAAGTGGTCCTTGGGAAGCAGGGAGATGGCCCCCACACAGACATGGCCCGCATCTTCCCAACAGATCCGCAGGTCGGCGTCGGGATCCGCGGCCCGGGAGGTAAGTTCCACTTCAAAACGGGTCCAATCGGCCCCCTCCCCTGCGAATGTGGCGCGGCAATAGACGTCCTTCCCGGCCCGGTCTGTCAAAGAAACCGTAAACTCCACCGGCCCCTGGGTTTTAACCACCATTCCGAACAGATACGGCTGTCCTTGGGATATAGCGATACCATGCTGGCCCATGCCGGCAGCTTCCCCCTGGAAAGGATTGAAGACGCTGACGGAATTGCATTCCGTGGTCCGTTTCATGTGGTAACCCTCCCCGTGGCGGGTGTAGGGCTCGCCCAGGGTAAATACCGCCCGGTTCCCCAAGGGGAACCATTCCATCGCGCAGCCCTCGCAGGCGGTGGGCTTCCCGGCAAACTTCCGGTTGCGCACCATCTGGGCGGACAAGCCCGTATACAGGCAGGAACGGGTGTGCTCCAGGTTGCTGCCAAAAAGATAAGGCGAAACCAGCAGGTCGGCCGGGGCTTCCCGCCGCAGGATGATGGGCGTAGCCTGAGCGGCTTCCCCTTCCCAGCCATCGGCCTCGTACAAATTGCTGCTGCGGGCCACGTTCATGGCCTCGCCGCTGAGGAGCTCCACCACGCTGACCCGCAGCTCCGCGGCCACGCGGCTGAGAAGCGCCGTATCAGGCAGGCTTTTGCCCCGTTCCCACTTGGAAACTGCTTTGTCCGTCACATCCAGCCTCTGGGCCAATTGTGCTTGAGTAAGCCCCAGAGCCGCCCTGCGCTGGCTGATAAATCGCCCAATTTGTGATAAGTTCATAGATTTTCCTCCCAAAAGAAATTTTCTTTAGCATAACATAGTCCACTCGCGCCAGCAACCGACTGCTGGTAGAGTGTTCCAAGCCGTAAAAAAACGGACAAGATTTAATAAACCTTCCCCCTATCCGGCGGGAAAAAGGAAAAGGCCGGGGCTGCTCCCGACCTTTCTCTTATGTGGAGAGGGCTCCTGCGCCCATCCCGGGCGCTCTCCTCCCCAGAGCCCTCTCAACCAATGGTAGATTGTAATCTTATGGATTTTTTGCTAGGCTTTTTATTCGAAAACAGGTATGCGCTTTACCACGCCGCCCTCCATAGCGGACTGATGGGCACAGATACCTACGCCGGTCCAGTAAGCACCGTCAATGTCGCTGGGGACCGGATCCCGGTCCTCCAGGATGCTGCGGACAAACTCATGAACCAAGTGGGGATGGGAACCCCCGTGGCCACCCCCCTGGAGGAACGCCAGATGAGGGTTGCTGTCATCATACACCGTTTGCCGGGTAAAGCGCCCGATCTCCGCGGGCAGGCGGTCCGCGTAGTCAGGGATCTGAACGCGTTCCTCCGTCACCAGGCCTCCCCGGCCGTAGTCATTCATCACGTGCTCCGCGTTGGGGTCGAAAGCCATGGAAAACAGCACCGGACGCTCAGATTCCAGCTGCTGCCATTCAAAGCTCTTCCGTTCGCCGTAAATGTTGAAGCTCTCTGTGTAGCCACGGGCCACATGATAGAGGAAGCGGGCCATTTCGATGCCCACATCGCTGTCCTTTAGGGAGATTAGGGCCGACTCGAAGGCGAAGGGGCAGCCGTAGGGCTCTTCCACTTCTTTGCGCACCTTGCCGGAGCCCTTGCAGTACACGGTCTCTGGGCGCTTGCCCAGCAGCATCAGGCAGGGGGCCACCGCGTGGGTAGGGTGCATCAGGGGCGGGAAACCCAGCCAGTACTTCGGCCAGCCTTCCATGTCCTGGTAGTGGGCACAGCGCATAAATTGGATCCTGCCCAGCTCCCCTTTTTCATAAAGGTCCTTCACATACAGGAATTCCCGCCCATAGACGGAAGTCTCCATGAACATATAGTGCTTCCCGCTTTTTTTTCGGGCCTCGATGACCTGGTGCAGTTCGTCGATACTCATTCCCATAGGTATGGTACAGGCGCAGTGCTTGCCCGCATTCAATGCCTTCACAGACAGGGGGGCGTGGGTAGCCGGGGGCGTCACCAGATGGACCGCGTCGATGGTCTCGTCCGCCAGCATGGCGTCGAAGTCTGTCAACCGCTCTTCTAACAGGAACTTGTCGCCGATCTTGTCCAGCTGCGCCTGGTCGGTATCCACCAGTACCAGAGAATCCACATCTGGATGTTTCAGGTAGATGGGTACAAATTCTGCGCCGAAGGAAACGCCTACCAGCGCCACTCTGAGCTTTCCGTTTTTCATTGTGTATCCCTCCTTGGGTGCTTTGGCAGCATCATACCGCGCCCCTGGGGAAAAGTCTATGGAGGGAACAAAAGGTATATGGAATAAATGGACATTTATTCCATATACCTACCTGAGTTTTCTCCTCAGTGCAACCTAACACGAAATTGGCCCTTTGAGAAAGGAGCGTGCGGCATCTATGGATACCGGACAACAGATTCCCCGGTGGTTCCGCCTGACAGGGGATATCCATGTGGAAATCGTGGACAAATTCAGCGGGGGGAACGTACACCCGGACCGGGTGATGGCCCAGTGGGTTCTGGTGCTGATGATCAGCGGGACACGGACCTTCCGCATCTATGGGGAGGACCATGTGGTTCACGGCGGCGAATTTTTCCTGCTGCCGCCCCATGTACGGCATTGCGGGCTTCGGTATGATGAACACGAGGCGTATTTTGCCCATTTCCAGGCAGAGGGGGCTGAGATCCCGCCGCCGTCGGAGCTCGACTCAGGTCACATCCTGCTGCCCCTGTGGGGGCAGGTCCCTCTGGAGCTCCCCTGCTTCGACCTGATGGAGTACGCGGCTTGCCACCGGGCCCCACCCTTTTTCAGCGAAAATTTTCTCTCCTCCCAAATCCAGGCGATCTTGTACCAACTCAGCTTGGCCATGCAAAAAAAGAAGCTGTGGTCCAAGCGGGAAAACAGGACGGCCCTCCGGATTCTGCAATACATTGACAACAACAAAAGCCAGCAGCTGCAAAATCAGGACTACGCCGCTGCCTTTGGAATGACTTACCGCCACCTGAATTCTGTCTTCCAAGCAGTGTACGGCGTGACGATCAAGCAAATGCAGGGGATCCTGCGAGTGGACCAGGCAAAGCGCATGCTCAGTTCCGGCTACACCATCTCCGAAACCAGTGCAGCTTGCGGGTTTGAGGACTATTTCTACTTCTTGAAGGTGTTTAAACGCAAAACCGGCATGACGCCTTCCCAGTATCAGGATGCCTATCCCGCTGCCCACTGACCGGCAGATACTGTATTCACGGAAGAGACCCCCATTTTATTTACATAATTTGAGCTCCATTGAGATACCCGCAAAGGGTGACGCCCAAAAGCAATGCTTCACCCGCCAGGATCCCGTCCCGGAAAACCGGCCGTTTTTCCGTGAATTTTGCAAAAAACAAAAACAATGCAAAGCAGCAGGAAAGGTACCGCCCAGCACTGAGCAGCCACGAAAGCGAGTATGTGGCTACAAAATAAGCCCCGCCGTATACCAGCAAGCTGGCCCGGTGGCATTTTTTACAGGCCGCCCAAAACAGCAGGGCCAAAAACATCCCAAACAGTGCCAGCGCCGGGAACCAGGTGGACCATCCAAAGGAATTACCCATATTTCCCACGAAGTTACGGAACATATATTCCACTACAAAGGGCATCCACTGGAACCCTTGGTACCAATGTTCCTGGTGGGTGATAAAGGCAAAGGGGTCGCCGTCCACCACCTGGTTGAGCAGCAGGTAACAGCCGGTGCCCAAAAGGGGCATCAGCACAAAGGGCAGCCTCGCCAATATACCTTTCCAGCACCTGCGCAAGGAGTTTCCCACGGGAGCCTTCAAGGGTTTTTCCCGCTCCAGCAGCTCCATCGCCCCCACAAGGACCACCAGCACACCGGTCATCCGGGTGAGGGCAGCCCCCACCCCCAACAGCCCGAACAAAAACCATCTTCCCTGTAGGGCGTAATAGCAGGCGCCGGCGGTGGTAAGCAGGAACAAGCCCTCCGTCATCATCGTCCCCGAAAAGAAGGAAAAGGGAAACAAAGACAGGAAAAGCAGGGTGTCTTTTGCCACCCGGGGATTATAGCACTGGGCCGCCAACTTATACACGTAGCAGCTGCCCCCTGCCGCACACAGGGTGGAGAGGGCCACACCGGCTAGCAAGGTGTCGGGGATCACCAAGCGCAACAAACGGGTACCCCAGACGAAACCAGGGAAAAACACCAAAAACAAGTGCTGCCCGTTCTCTTGATAGCCGGTGTAGCCTTTTTCCACCAGCTGCACATAGTGGTAGCCATCCCAACGCTGGCAAAAACGTTGAAAACAATCCCGGAAAGTGCTTTCCCCACTTGTGAGGACCATTGCAGCAAACAAACCTACGGCCAAAAGCCCCAAGCGGAACCCCAAAGCGGCCAAAAAGACCTTCCATGCCGCCGCGCCACGGCAGGAAAGCGCTCGCTCCTTTCCGCTTTGGAAATGAGCGGCCCCCTTCCCAGGCAAGGGGAGCTCCACTCCACAAGCTGCCAGGCACCTGTAAACCACCAGCCCAACCAACAGGAACAGGGCAGCCCAAATAAGCACGGGGAGCATCGGACTCCCTCCTTTCCTATTACTCTCCCAGGACATACGCAGCCCTGACTGCCGGCAAGCTTCCCGGGGTTCAGATACTATATATTATATCTGGAAGCCGTTCCCAGGACAAGGGCCCTTCTAAAAGTCTTCCCTGACAAATGGCAAAGCCCCCAGGATCATATTCCATCCTAGGAGCTTTGATTGAATTTTGTTTGGCAAATGGCCCTAATTGTGATACAAGTGAACCCCCTATGGTATTAGGGGGTTCAAAGTTATTTTAGGGGGACATTTTCTTGTCAGGGAGTGCAAATTGGGTTTAGGGGGTGCATTTAGATCCATCTATCCCTGGGATGGTTCTTATACCACTCCTTCAACCATACTTTTTCTCCAAAGCCATACGCTGTTCTATCTGTTCGAGCCATGCGACGAATTTCCTTTATTGCATTTTTTCGCATAGGTTGATCGCAGTTCATATGTTCGAGAATATGGTGTGCAGCCCAAAGGCGAATCTCTTTGTTGTTATTTGAAAGTAATTGATAAAAATCATTTTTGAGTTCTGGAAAGTTTTGCTCAATTTCCGTTGCAATGGTGCCCATTCTTTTTACTTTGCAGTTGTGCTTTTCTGCAGTCACGCCGTCATATACGGTTCCTCTCCAAGAAACAACTTCATTTGCCAACACGAAATACTCTTCAACCAAATTCAAATAATTACCGCCTTTTCCTTTATTGTACCACAAAAAGAAAATAGCCGCAACTTGTATCAAAGTTGCGGCTATTCTTTGGTGGACCATCAGGGACTCGAACCCCGGACCGACCGGTTATGAGCCGGCTGCTCTAACCAACTGAGCTAATGGTCCGAACCAGGGGCCATAACATCCCCTTTGCGACGGTCAGACGTCGCCCAATTATGATAGCACGTTCCCACTGGTTTGACAAGAGAAACCGCATATTTTCTCCGGACTGATCACGCTTTTTGAGGGGAAGGAAGCCGGAGGCTCTGCACTTTGTCGATCAAAAAAGAGGAAATAGTCACGGTGACCAGTGAAAACACGATGCGCCGCACCGGGATATAGCTGAGTGACAGCACCAGCACCGTCAGGTCGGTGAACAGGTAGGCAAAGGAAAGGCGGCACTTGGACACCTTAGAGATGACCAAGGCCAGGGCGTCGTCCCCGCCGCTGGACCCGCCCTGCCGGACGATGATCCCCACGCCGATCCCCACAAACAAAGCCCCCAAAACAGCCGCCACCAAAGGATGCCCGGAAAGATCCGGCAGCATGGGCGGGAATTGCTCCCAAAGCTTGTAGAACAGGGACACGCTCAACGTGGAGAGGATGGAAGTGCGGATAAACCCAGCCCCCAGGTATTTCAAAGCCAATAGATAGCAGGCAATGTCCAGCACCGGGGTGATGTAAGCCGGGGAGATCCCCAGCCAGTGCTCTAAAAGCAGCATCCCGCCGATGACGCCTCCCTCGGTGATACCCACCTGCTGGTGGATGTTGTGGATGCCAAACGTGCAGATAGCGGCCCCTGCTACAATCCACAAAATGTTTTTGAAAGAAAGCCCCTGGAAAAGCTTTGTCTTCCAGCGAATGATCGTACGCACACAAAAACCTCCTTGTATTCTCCGCTTTCAAGAGTATAATAAAGGATATAGCAACTATAGAGTCAAGGTGGTTTTATGGAAAATCTTTTCTCCATCGGGGAACTTTCCCGCTATCAGAACATTTCTAAACAGACATTGATCTTTTACGACAAGACTGGAGTATTCCACCCCGCCTATGTGGACCCGTCAAACGGCTACCGTTACTACAGCGCCAGCCAGCTGGACGAGCTGGACACCATTTTGATCCTGAAAAAAAGCGGGCTCTCCCTGCAAAAGATCAAGGAACTTTTGAGCCATTATACCACCCAGAGCAGCCTGAAGGTGTTAAAAAGCCAGCTGGGGGTCATCGACCGGCAAATGGAAGAGCTCCGCCTGGTGCGCAGCAGGCTCTCCCAACGCTGTGCCCAACTGGAAGGGGCCAACCTCCACCAAGAGGGCCCCAGGGTGGAGAAAATGGAAGAGCAATATGTGCTCACCCGGCCAGTGGAACCGCCTTTCACCCTGCGGGAGATCAGCATTGCCACCAAGCAGTGCTTTGCCCAGGCCTTCCAGGAGTCGCTGCCCATTTTCTTTCAAAGCGGGGTACGGGTCCCGCTGGAGAGGATCCTCCGTGGGGACTACACCCAGGCGGACCTGGTTTTCCTCCCCACGGAAAAAACAGGACGGGCAAATAACATCCAGCGGCTCCCGGCGGGGCGGTGTGCCGCCATCTACCACCGGGGGGATTACCTGTCCATCGGGGCATCTTACGAAAAGCTGCTGGCCTTCTGCCGGGAGCAGGGGCTGACGGTGGCCTCCGACTCCTACGAATTCTGCATCAACGATTACATCACCACCGGCGACGAAAGCGAATACCTGACAAAAATCGTCTTTTATGTGGAAGGGGAGGAGCGCCGCGGCCAGCATTGAGCCTCCCGGCGCCTGCCGCCTCACCCCTGCTATGACCCGGGATGCCTTTTCCTGCATCCGGGATTTTTACGGGGAACGGGGAATGTGTGTCCACTTTTCCCAGGACGGGTTGACTTTTACCCTGGAATCCTCTCACACAAAACAGGCTGCCTGCACCCTTTCGTGGGTCAGGCAGCCTGTTTTTACGGGCTTATATGTTGGTTACAGGGAAAGTTTTGCAGGTACGGCAGGAATCCCGGCGGAGTTGCACAAGTTCATGGCGTACCAGCCCGTGGTGGCCAGGCACACCTGGGTGGGCACCCCTGCCCGGATAGCTTCCCCTTCCAGGACAACCCGGTCCCCTTGGGCATGGGCGGAAAGCTGGTCCGCTGGCAGCTCTTGGCCGTTCTGGAACACTTGCAGGCCTCCCAGCCTCGCGGGGTCAGCCTGGATGCCATCGGGCAGGTAGGAACGCAGTTCCAGGCCCTCCCCGGCGTGGTCAAATCGCAGGTTCAATTTGCCTGGCTCCAACTCTCCCCCAGCCAGGCGCGGGGCGTCGCACAGGATGTTCTCCCCATAGACACGGTTCTCTGCCAACAGGGCCAGCCGGTAGCCCACCGGCTGCTTCTTCTTGGGGTGGATGTCAAACGCCATGCCCACGTCGCCAATGGAGGCCATCCCCGTATGGGGGACGGTGTCCGCCGTGTGCTGCTGGGCCTCCCGGACAATGGCGTAAGGCGTGCCCTCGCACATCATCCAGTGGTCCAGGGGCGCCAACTGCACAAAGAAGAAGGGCAGCTCCTCCCCCCACAGGTCCCGCCAGTTCTGGATCAGCGCTGGGAACAGGGTGCGGTAGCAGTCCGGGTGGGCGTCGCCGTCGGACTCGCCCTGGTAATAGATCACACCCCGCAGGCCATAGGGAGCCACCTGGGACAGCATGGCCCGGTACAGGGCGCCGGGACAATGCTCGTTCTTGGGGCCCATTACAGGCACCGTGGGTTCTTTGGGCAGCTCAATGCCCAGTTCTTTCAGTTTCTCCCCCATCTCCTTCGGCTTGACGCCGAACATCATTAAATCGTTAAAGGGGTCGGCTAAAATGTCGGTGCGGAAATTGCGGGGGTTTTCCCGGAACTGCCTGTCATAGGCTTCCAGGTCCAGGCCCTCCACCGCTTTGGCGTACTCGTCCAGGTAGGTTTGTCCGCCGCCCGCCCGGATGTGGGCTTCGTCCATCCAGGAGCAGGCCGCCGTGCCGCCCCAATTACAGCCCACAATGCCCACCGGCACCCCTTGGTTTTTTTGCAGTTCCTTGGCAAAATAGTAGGCCACTGCGGAAAAGTACTCCAAGTTTTCCGGGTTGCACCGGCGCCAAAAGGCGTAGGCATTGCCATAAGGGGCCTCGTCAATCTGCTCTGGGTAGGACACCTCAGGATAATCAAAAAAGCGGATAGCGCTGTTCTCACAGCCGGGGGCCTCCTCTTTCATGTCCCGGTCGTGGCGCATATAGAACTCCATGTTGGACTGGCCCCCAGCCAGCCATACTTCCCCCACCTGGACGCCGGTAAACGTTTCGGTTTCCCCTTGTGACGAAACCACCATTGTTTCCTGAAAGGACGCCTGGAAAGGCCCGCACGGAACAGTCCAAACGCCGTCTTCCCCAGCAATGGCAGAAGCCGACTTCCCCTGGACCGTCACTGTCACCTGAGCGCCAGGGGCTGCCGTTCCCCAAACAGGGGATACTTTCCCCTGTTGGAGAACCATATCGTTTCCAAAAATCCGTGCTACTTGCAGCATCACACGACCTCCCATACAAAGTCTATGTCAGTATATCACACCTTCTATCGAGGGACAACTCACTCCCTCAAAAAAGGAGAAAGCCGGGTCTTTTCACCGGCTCTCTCAACAGGGGGTTCAGCCCACCAATTTTCGCACCAAGTCGATCACCCGCTGGGCACACTCCTCCAGATCTTTTCGGGTGATAGGATAGGCCGCCTGGGGGTTGTTCAGGGCGTCCATCAGGTTTTGATGGTCCAGGGGGCTGCCGGGCATATGGATATCATTGCCGGCCTGGATAGAACCCGCAGCGCAGGCCGCCGGGTGCTTGCCGGGCATCGCCCCGGCCAAGGAGGCAATGACCCAATCCGTCATCACCACCCCCTGGAAGCCCCACTCCTGGCGCAGCACGGTCATAATCAAGTCCCGGCGCTGGGAAACGTGCTCCCCGTTGACCAGGTTGTAAGAGGTCATCAGGGCGTGGGGCTGGCTCTCCTCCACGGCAATCTGGAAGCCCTTCAGGTAGATATCCCGCAGGGCCCGCTCACTGAGGATGGAATTTGAACGCATCCGGTTGGTTTCCTGGCTGTTGCAGCAGTAATGCTTGACGGTGGTACCCCGCCCTGGATGCTTTTGCACGCCTTGGGTGATGGCGGCGGTAACCTTCCCGGAAATCAAGGGATCCTCGGAATAATACTCAAAGTTCCGGCCGCACAGGGGGCTGCGGTGGATATTCAAGGCAGGGGCCAGCCACAGGTGTACCCCAAAGCGCTCCATCTCCTGGCCTACCAAATCACCGCAGGCTTCGCACAGGGCCAGGTTCCAGCTTTGAGCCAAAGCCGTCCCAATGGGAAGCGCCGAGCAGTACTGATGGAGCACCTGACCGTGGCGCTCCGGCGAAACTTCCCCAACACCCAGAGCTGCCAAGGCGCTGTCGTCCAAAAAATCGGCAAATCCAGGAGGCATGGTGTCCCCCAGAAGGTAAACGCCGTTTTCGTCCTTCCCGTAATCCCTGCTCAGCCGCAGCCCCGCAGGCCCGTCAGCCATCACCAGCACCGGCAACCCTTTTTCTTGGAAGCGGCCGGTGGTTTCCCCGGCAGCGCCTACCACATGGGTACCAGCGCTGCCAATAACGCTGTCGCTGCCCTGATCCTGGAAGTTGCCCAAGCAGACGTAGGCCAACTCTTCATCGGAGAGGGACGCAACCAGCTGGCGAACCTCCTGGGAGGTTTCTGGCTGGGCAGGGATGAGCTTGGGCTGGTAGGCTTCTGGCTTCACAGGGAACACCGGCACACCTGCCAGGTCCTCCTGCACACGGGAGGGGTTTTCCGGTTTCCAATCTTCAAAGTCCGGCTTGCCCCCCACATGGGACAGCTGCCGCACCATAACTTCCCCCTCTAGACGGACCACGCCGCACAACCGGGTATCCCGGCTGGAAGTTCCCAGGCGCAGCAGATAGTCCCCGGCTTCCAAGACGGAAGCCGCGGTGGACTCATCAAAGGAGGCAAGGCGCTCCAAAGCAAAGGTAAGGATGAGGGCTTCCTCCTGACCGGGAGCCAGCTGGCCAGTCTTGCCAAAAGCCGCCAGCACTTGGTAAGGCTGGTCCAGCTTGCCGCTGGGCAAGGACACGTACAACTGCACCACCTCTTTGCCCAGGGCGGCGCCTGTATTCTTCACGGGGACGGTGACACGCACCTGAGTGCCCGCCACCTCCACCTGGGGCCGGCCCACCTCAAAGGTGGTATACCCCAGGCCAAAGCCAAAGGGGAACAAAGGTTCTTTGCCTACAGAGTCAAAATAGCGGTAGCCCACGTAGATGCCCTCGTTATAGCGAGTGTCGTCTGGCTGCGCAAACTCTCCCACAGGGCAATACTCTTCCCACTTGGCCCAGGTGGAGGCCAGCTTCCCAGAGGGATAGGCTTTGCCCAGCAGCACATCGGCAAAGGAATCGCCAATGGTCATACCCGTCTGGGAAAGCAGCAGGATATTCCCCACTTCCATCACCGGGGACAGGTCCACCACGCCGCCCACATTGAGCACCAGCAGGAATTTCGCATACTTCTCCCGGCAGGCCAAGATGTCCCTTATCTCTGTTTTTGTCAGCTGGAAATCGCCGGGAGCAGGCTTGCGGTCCGAGCCCTCCCCGGAAATGCGGCCCACTACATAGACAGCCGCCTCTCCTTCGCCGGAAAGGGGAAGCTCATACTCCGGTTCAGGCAGCACGGCACCCATACCCAGCATCAGCGCCGGCACACCCATGTCCTTTGCTCGCTGTTTGATCCCAGCCACAAACTCCTGATAGGCCTGGGAGCGGATCTCCTCATAGGCATCCATCCAGGGCGAGGTGGTGACGGTGAACCCGGCGTTTTTGAGGCCTTCCTCCACGGTGACATAGCGGCGCACGTTCACATCCCCGGAGCCGGTGCCGCCCTTGATGGTTTCACGGGCACCGCTACCATACAGGGCCACCTTGCAGGGGCTTTCCAATGGGAAGCTCCCATCGGACTTCAGCAAAACCATACACTCCGGCGCAAAACCGCGAAGCGCCGCCTGATGTTCCAATTCATACGGTTCCATAAGCAAATTGCTCCTCCTTTACCGGTAAAAACGGTCTCTTTTGTTTATTATAAAGGATAGATGCTAAAATTTCCACTATTTTTAAAAATATAGTCTATTTAAACAACTCAGCATCGGATGCCACCTATGCCCATACCAGAAAAAGTTTTTTCATTCCCAATCAAGCTCCCTCTCGGGGACAGCCCCCCAAAACAGCCATCACAGCGTCATCTACTGCCAAGAAACAAGGAAACAGCTGTCCGCTTTTTCCGGGGAAAACACCGTTGTTTCCCCGGGGGATCCATGGTATAATGGCCAAAAGGTTCCTGCCATGCAAACCGCCCAAAACAGGCAGGGAACACATAAAAGGAGGGCGGCGCGCCGGCGCCCTCTCATGGCAAAAAAGGAGGCAGGCCCTATGATCAACCGCTTTTGCAAAACACCCCTGTGGGAGGCCAGCGCCACACTGGCCGCAGTGGCCCAGGGGCACACGCCCGCGGACACGGTCATCCGTGACGGGACACTGGTGAACGTATGCACCCATGAACTACAGGAACACATGGATGTGGCCATCTCCATGGGCCGCATCGCCCTGGTGGGGGACGCCTCTCACTGCATCGGGGAGAACACCCACATTATCGACGCCTGCGGCGCCGCCATTGCCCCGGGCTTTTTGGACGGCCATATCCATGTGGAATCTTCCATGATCTCTGTAGGGGAGTACGCCCGGGCTGTCATCCCCCACGGCACCACGGGCATTTTTATGGATCCCCATGAGATCTGCAACGTTCTGGGCCTGGAGGGGGTAAAGTGCATGGTGGAAGACGCCAAGCGAACCCCCTTGAAGGCCATGGTCACCACCCCCTCCTGTGTACCCGCCGTCCCCGGCTTTGAGGACACCGGGTCTTCCGTAGGCCCTGAGGACATCCGGGGAACCATGGGCTGGGACAACGTGGTGGGCTTGGGAGAGATGATGAACTTCCCCGGCATCCTCTCTTCCGATGAGCGCACCCATGCCATTGTGGGCGAAACGCTCCAGGCCGGCAAAACCGTCACCGGCCACTACTCCCTGCCGGAAACAGGCCCCGGGCTCAACGCCTACATCGCTTCGGGAGTACGCTGCTGCCACGAATCCACCCGGGCGGAGGATGCCCTGGCAAAAATGCGCCTAGGGATGTACGCCATGTTCCGGGAGGGCTCCGGATGGCGGGACCTTCATGAAGTGGCTAAGAGTATCACCCAGCAAGAGATCGACACCCGGTTCGCAGTGCTGGTTTCCGACGACAACCACCCCCACACCCTGATGGCCCAAGGCCACATAGACCACATTCTCCGCCGGGCTCTGGAAGAGGGCATCGATCCCATCACGGCCATCCAGATGGTCACCATCAACTGCGCCCAGTGTTTCCAGCTGGATCACGAAATGGGCTCTGTCACCCCTGGCAAGTGCGCGGACATTGTGCTGCTGAAAGACATGAAGTCCATGGAAGTGCTCCAAGTGCTCATCGACGGCCAAACTGTGGCAAAGGACGGCCGCATGACCCTGGAATTTGCCCCCTTCCACTACCCGCAATGGGCCACTGGCTCCATGCACGTCGCCGGGGAGATCACCCCGGAATCCTTCCAGATCCCCGCACAAGGGGAAACTGCCACCGTCCGGGTGATGGAAGTGGCTTCCGGCAAAGTGGACAACCGGGAAACCCGTGCCGTACTGCCGGTGGTGAACGGGCAGCTCCACAGCGACCCTGCCCAGGATGTGCTGAAAGCTGTTGTCTTGGAACGGCACCACGAAACCGGCAAGAAAGGCGTGGGCTTTGTAAAGGGGTTCCAAATCCAGAAGGGCGCCATGGCTTCCACGGTGGCCCACGACGCCCACAACTTGCTTGTGATCGGCACCAACGACGAAGACATGGCCCTGGCTGCCAACACCCTAATCCAATGCGGGGGCGGCATGGTGGTGGTCCAGGACGGGCAGGTGTTGGGGCTTGTGCCCCTGCCCATTGCCGGGCTGATGAGCGACCAACCTGTGGATCAGGTGAGCGCCCTGGTAGAACAGCTGGAAAGCGCCTGGGAAAGGATCGGCTGCGAGATGGTTTCCCCCTTTATGACCATGGTGCTGATCCCCCTGGCCTGCCTGCCCCAGCTGCGGCTGACCGACCGGGGCCTGGTGGACTGCGTCCGGTTCCAGTTTGTCCCCCTGGAAATCACCGAGTAAGCGTTGGACAAGCCGCGCTGCAATATAGCCGGCTTCCTAAGTGCCCCATTCCCCGCTGTAGGAGGGGGGAAAATCCTCAGAAAGCATACAAAAAGTGCTGCTGCAAAATGCAACAGCACTTTTTTCGTACCGTGTTTTCCTTACAGATGATATTCCATAGGATAGGTCAGGTAGCAGTGGGGATCCAGCTGGTCACAGGTGACATACCCGGCGGGGGCGTTTAAGAGGCTGGGGATCCGGTTGACCACAGTGGCGCAAGTGTGCTCCACCGTGGCAGGTTTCACCACATGGAACTCGGTGTCCGGTTCGCCGCTGATCCACCAGTCACACTGGTCGCCGTCCTCGGGGCCATACACCTTGCCGATGGTCTCCTCTTCAATGGTGATGCCCTGCATGGTTTCGATGGTGACCACCGCCGACATACCGATGCAGTTGCCTGCAGGGATGGTCTTGCCCATGGTGGAGCTGTACACGTCGTGATCCACAATATAGGGCACGTGCTTTTGGTCGATGGACTTGATGGTCAGGCCCAGTTTGCTGCAGATGGCCTCGCTGGCATTCCAAGCGTAGGAAGGCTCAAACTCGGCCGGATGGGCGATCTGCTCTTCAAACTCCTGGGGAGTCAGTCCGCAGCCATGGGCCTCGGCCAGGGCCAAGCCGTAATCTTCCACATTGTAGCTGTAAGCGCCTTTGATCTTGGTGATCTTGTGGCAGCCGCTGGCCACCATAGCCACCATGTTGATCCAGAAAATGTCCTGCATACCAGAGCCGGTGATGGTACAGCCGGTTTCCTTGGCCAGGGCGTCCAGCTTGTTGATCTGGGCGGCGGAAGTGGTCCAGGGATAAATGGCCTCTTCACAGGTGGTGATCACGTTGATGCCCCGGCGGACGCACTTTTCCACGTGATCATAAATATCGCCAATGAAGCTGAACAAAGTGACAATGGCCACATCGGCCTCGCACTCATCCAGGACCTTGTCCGCGTCGTTGGAAATGATCACGCCAGTCTTCAGGCCCAGGCCTGCAAAATCACCCACATCCATGCCGACAACTTCCGGGTTCACATCGATCGCACCTACGATCTGCGCGCCGTGCTCATAGAGATAGCGCAGGGTGTACTTGGCCATTTTCCCGCAGCCATACTGGACAACTTTGATTTTTTCCATAACAAACAACCTCCTTTAGATCCGCTGTGTTTCTGAGGGCAAAGCCCCCTGTATTTGTTCTACCCACAGTGTAAACCCTCATGCAGGACGAGGGTCAAGAGGGTTTGTGAAATTTTTGGCATTTTCTTCCAGAAACTTTATTTCTGAAAGGTCACCGGCACTTGGAGCCGCATGAACATCGTCCGGGGATCGTTGTCGAACACATGAAAGCCAGTCATCACTTCGCAGATGTAGTCCCCGGCGATGGTGTAGCGGTTTTCCCGGCAATAATCCCGCAGGCGGCGGGCATAGTAGATCTCCTCGTCATAATTGTCCAGGTACACGCAGGCGTACATCCCGCTCTCCACCACGTGGAAGGCAGGGGATTCCCACTCATCCCGGCGGGTGGTGAAAATGAAGATGCGGTCCGCCAAAAAGCGGTCCTCTTCGTAATCCTTCCGGGCAATGGATGTCCCGGTGTTGTAGGAGTGGATCTGCGGGAAACCAGCCTCCTCCAGCTTCAGGCGCAAGCCCTGCAAAAGCCGCTCGTAACTGTGGACATCATCGCTGTAGAAATTGGTGGAGCAAGGGATGCCCCACACAAACCGGCGGTCGATATACTCCAGGGAAAACGTGCCGGTGACGGGGGATTTCCGGTAGCGCTCAATGGAGAGGATGGCCCGCTCCACAGCGTCGTGCTGGGCCTTCAACTGACGCATCTGCTGGTGGATCTGCTCATTTTTCTGGCTGAGCAACTCCTCAATCAGGGAGATGTCCTCTTTTTGCAAAGCCCAGGCGATCTGGGAGAGGCTCATACCCAGTTCTTTCATATAGGCGATCATGTCCAGGCGGGCATTTTGGTTGATATCGTAATAGCGGTAACCTGTTTGCGGGTCGATGTAGCGGGGCTTGAGCAGGCCTTTTTCATCATACAGCCGCAATGTGGAAACCGTGACCCGGTTCAAAGCCGCCATTTTTCCAATGGGGAGCAAATCTTCCTTCACAAAAACACCTCCAAAACTCTTTTCTTAGATTAGAGTTTACGCGGTATTTGTCAAAAAGGCAAGGGGCTTTTTTCAAGCCTGTTCCCCACTGGTTTCTTACTGGGAAACGTGCTCCTGGATGGCGTCGTACAGTGCCTGGGTGGAAGCCTCGTCCGGGCCGTTGAGCACCACAGTTTGGCCGTCTACTTCCAACACCACGCAGGCGTCACAGGAAGCATAGGTATAACGGGTGTAACTGCCGTAGAGGTCGTTTTGAAAGGTACCCATGGAAAACCGGAAATTGCCCATGCCGTTGGTACGCCTCCCGGAAACGTCTTGCGAGGGGTCGCGGGCAAAGTATTCCACGCTTTGGACCGTTTGGTAGTCCACGGTCAGGCCCCCCCATCCCCCAGCCTCCACCGTGAGGGAATCCGTGCCACAGGTGATCTCCAGGCTTCCAGCAAACAAAGTAAAGACAAGGAACCCGCAAAAAGCCAAGATCACCAAAAGTACCAGCACCACACTGGCAGGGCGCACAGGCCGTTTCTCCACCTTGCCCGCCTCCAGCTGGCGGCGGTAAAACCGATAGGAATACACCGTGGGGGCAAGGACCATCACCAAGAGCAGCACAACAAAAGCTGTCAAAACCACCACGATACTGGGGATCAGGGCACTGACCATGCAAAGAAGTCCCCCCGCCACCCAGACCCTCCCGGCAAATCGATGGGTGGCATCCCAGTTTTCCTCGTCCTCCAGGGTCCACTTGACCCGGATTCCCAAGGTGTGGTTCTGGCGGATCTTTGGCATATAGTTTCCCAAAACCAGGAACATCACGCCGAAAAAGAAGAAAAACGCCGCGACCACCGCATCCGCTGCGTCACCGCCTTGCAGGACCGCTCCTGACGTCAGCTGTAAAAACAGGGAGATTGCCGGCAGGATCCACACCACCAGCCCCAGAGCTTTGGGATTCTGATCTTTATTTTTCCAATCGTGGAACACCAAAAGAACTACCAGCCACTGGGTGGCCAGCAGGGCAATCGGGTACCAAAAGAGCACCGTCCTCCCCGCCAGCGCTGCAAGGATCATGGGCAGCAAGATCACCAGGGAGGACAGTAGCAGCTTCCCCCTATTCTTTCTCAACAGTTCCTTCATCGCTTCCTCCTCTCAGCTGTGCCAGCCACAGCATCACTTCCTCGAGCACCGAGGCATTAAGTTGGTAGTAAATGTACTTCCCCTCCCGAGTGTCCCGGATCAGGTCGGCCTCTTTGAGCACGGACAAATGCCGGGAGATGGACGCCCCCGTCATCGGGAAATGCTCCCCGATCTCCCCAGCGGAAAGCCTGCCATGTTTCAGCAGATTTAAGATCTCCCGGCGGGTGGGATCCGCCAGGGCCTTCATGGTATCTTGAAATCCCAGGGGGCATCCCTCCTTCCTCTTTATTTAACATTTAGCCTAATTGTTAAATATAGTTTACCATGCTGTCTGGCCGCTGTCAAGAAAAAAGAGGGCCGCCCCGGCTGGCAGGACGGCCCCCTAAACAGTTCTCACATCTTATCGAAGGAGGGGTTAAAGGCGTAAAAGTTTTTGGAATCCAGCTGGTCGGTCAGCAGGCGCAGGCCCTCGCCGAAATGATCCATTTAAGCAGCAGCCTTCAAACCCAGTGTTTTCCGGAGGAGGTGATCGATCAACAAGACTTTAAATGGCATTACGAAATCTTTTACTCCCATGGGTTTTGTGGTATAATGTGCTAAATAAAAGTCTTTGGAGAAGTAAAGGAAGGATGAACACTACTTATGTCAGGAAAACTTACCAACCTGTTTTCTGCCCAGGACATGACCCAGGGCAGTCCGGCCGCAAACCTGCTGCGCTTTTCAGCACCTCTGCTCATCGGGAATTTAGCGCAACAGCTCTACTCCACCGTTGACTCCATTGTGATAGGAGCGTATGTGGGTGATGGAGCCCTGGCGGCCGTGGGGGCCAGCGGTCCCATTTTAAACCTGCTGCTGGTGCTGTTTATGGGCATTTCCGTGGGAGCAAGCGTCATGGTAAGCCAGTATTTCGGGGCAAAGGACCGTGACCGGCTGGAAGCCACCATTGGAACCACCATCACCGCCACCATAGTCTCCTCTATTTTCATCATGATTGTCGGGCCTCTGATCACCCGCCCGGTGATGACCGCCTTAGGCACCCCGGAAGAAATTTACGAGATGTCCTGCACCTACCTTGTGATCCTCTTTGGGGGCATTATCGGCAGCGCCTTTTACAACATCCTTGCCGGTGTACTGCGGGGGCTGGGAGACTCTGTCATGCCGGTGATCTTTCTCATTATCGCCTGCCTGTTGAACATCGGGCTGGATATTTGGTTTGTAGCAGGGTTCCATTGGAACGTGGCTGGTGTGGCCATTGCCACGATTATCTCCCAGATCGTATCCGGCGGACTGTGCCTGGTCCGCTTGCTATGGATGCGGGATGTGCTGACAGTGAAAGCCTCCTATCTGTGGCCCCGGGCCAAATATGTAAAACAGCTCATTCGGCTTGGTCTGCCCAGTGGACTGACCCAGGCCATTTTCTCCTTTGCCATGATCATTGTCCAGTCTTTGACCAACTCCTTTGGCACAGTGGTCATCGCCGCTAACACGGCCGTCATGCGAGTGGACGGCTTTGCTATGATGCCCAACTTCACCTTTGGAACCACCATGACCACCTACACCGGCCAAAACATTGGTGCCGGCAAATTGGACCGGTGTGTGAAAGGGACCAAGGCAGGGCTGAAGATCGGACTGACAGTGTCCATGATACTGGTAGCCTTAATTTTGCTCTTCGGGCCCTACTTGATTGAAATGTTTACTTCTACTCCGGAGGTTATTTCCACCGGTGTACGAATGATGCAAATCTTAGCGGTGGGGTACATCGCAATGGGCGTCACCCAGATCCTCTCCGGCGTCATGCGGGGCGCTGGAGACACCATGACTCCTATGTGGATCTCTATCATCACCACGGTAATCATCCGGGTGCCAATGGCCTATGGTTTGGAATTCCTCACCCGTCCCGAAGGAGGAGCTATGGGTTCCGGCTCTCCGGACCCCTTGTTCATTTCCCTGCTCATCAGCTGGGTAATGGGCGCGATCCTCACCTCCGTTGCCTACCGAATGGGCCGCTGGAAGAAGAAATCCATTATCAAGCCAGAAGCCGCCCAAGAGAAACATCCCTAAACGAATTTTCTTAATAGACCGATTACTGCCGGATAGTAAAACCCAACCAAAAAGGCCGTCACTTTAGCGAAGAAATTTACTGAAGGCAAAACCATAAGCTACATAGCAGGTGTTTCCGCACGTGTGTTGTCCTGGTTTGATCTGACCGCACACCCTCATGTCAGACGGGCCAGATCCTTTTGACAGCCGGATAAGCCTCCAACCGCTCCACATTAGCGGCCAGCAGCTTTGAAAGTGGAAGATTACCTATTTTCTCAATATATAAACAGGCCCCCAAACTGGGGGCCTGTTTTTCAGGTATTATGAGGTTTTTCTACTT
>URKX01000022.1 GCA_900548545.1 uncultured Oscillospiraceae bacterium | reverse complement strand
GGGGAGAGCCCGCCCCTTTTGAGGGAACCGCCCAGGACGCGGCGGCTTGGGACTATGACCCCGGCCAGCCCCGGGACAAGCACGGCCGGTGGACAAGCGGGGGAGGGAGTGGTAAAATAAAAGGGACCAAATATGCGCCATCGCCGCAACGTAACAAGGGCGGAATCCGGTTGAAGCCAAAGACCTATGCCCGGCTGACGGGGGTGCTGAACACCCGGTACCCTGGGCTAGAGGCAGGGGAAGTTCGCCATATACGGGACGCAACACGTGGATATGTCGTGGAGGCCGATGGCTTTGGCGGGTTTAAAACCCTGAAAGTGTTCAAGCTTACATAGGGAGGCGGCAATATGGAAGAGAAGCTGAGGAAATTTCTTCAAAAATACATTGGACAGGGAGTCCAAAAGAAAGACCTGGTACAAGAGGACGATGTGGAGATGCTCCTTTATAGCGCGCGGGTGGAAGGCATAGAGCAGGAAATCATTGACTATGGAACAGCTAATCCGGAAGCGCCTTTTTGGGACTTCCTAAAGCTAGGAAAGCCTGGATTATATGGCGTGACGCAGGAAGAGTTGCTGGCAGACGACGATGAGGACTAAATGCCAAGTTTAAAACGCGCCCCCAGTGAAAAAGAACTGGAAAAGCTCATCCGGATTTTCCTCAAGGCGGAAACGGACATCATCAACGAGATCGGGCGGCTGCGCTCTTTGGGGCTGGTGGACTATCACGCCGTGGCGGCGCTGGAGCGGGTGCAGGCCATCCTGCGGAAGATGGAAAACCACGCCTGGGAGTACGTGCCCCGGATGATCGAGAAAGAGTTTTACGTGCGTGTGCCAGAGGCCCGGAAGGTGGAAGAGCCGGTGGAAAAGCACAAAGCTGGATATGTCAACGCTTTCTCCCTGTCCGGCGAGCAGATGGACGTTGTGCAGCGCCTGGTGATGAACCTGATGGGGGAGATCACCGACGCCAGCATGACGGTGATGGCAACGCTGCAAAGCGCCTTGATCGGGCGCGTAGAGCCCGACGTCTACCGCCGGGTGGGGCTGGAACAGGTGGCCGCCCAGGCAGCGGCGGGCAAAGGGGCAAACAAAGCCGTGCCCCAGTTTGTGCAACAGCTTGTGCGCGAGGGGGTTACAGCCTTTGTGGACAAGGCCGGGCGGAATTGGAGCCTGCACACTTACTGCTCTATGGTTTCCCGCACTACCCGGCGGCAGGCGGAGGTTTTGGCGGTGCTCACCGCAGACCCGGAGCAGGATTTGTACAAGATCAGCTCCCACGGCACCACCTGCGCCCTCTGCGCCCCCTATGAGGGCCGGGTGTACTCCCGCTCGGGGAATGACCCGGACTTCCCGCCCCTGGCAGAAGCCTTTGGAAAAGTGGATGTCAACGGGCCGGATTCGCTGGCGAATAGCTGGCTGAACATCCACCCAAACTGCCTCCACGTGCTGCTGCCCTGGACGCCCGCCGGGAGGAGCGAGGAGGAGATCCAGAAGATCAAGGATTTCTCCAACCCGAAAAAGAACCCCTTTGCCAAAGACCCCCGCACGGAGAAACAGATCAAAGCTTACCGCAGGAAGGAGGAAGGCCGGGCCAAATGGCTGGCGGATTACCGGCAGTGGGAACGCTACCGCATGGCCCTGGGGGACAAGGTGCCCAAGACCTTCCAGACCTTCCAGAAACACAAGCTTGCGGGGGATGACAAATACAAAAATTGGGAAAAGCTTTACAGAACCCAAAACACGACAACCGGCTAGCGGGAAACCGCTGGCCGGGCTTTTTTTATGCCTTGAGGTGATTTGCATGGACTACAACGAGGAATACATCCGGCTTTTGAAGCAGTCCCTGGCCGGGGAAACGGAAACCGTGCGGGTTTACCTGGCCTGCATGGGCGTAGCTCCCAAAAGCGCCATCCCCAAGCTGCTGGAGATCCAGGCGGACGAAACAGACCACCAGGCCATCGTCGCGGATTTGCTGCTGGAAGCCACGGCAGGCCAAAGCGCTGGCCAGGAAGAACTGGTGCCGGGGGTGGAATGATGCTTGCGTATTATGGAGACCGCATTTCCCCCCACATGACGGAGAGCCCGGAAGGGTATCTCATTTGCCACGACGTGCCCATCGCCCGCACAGGCCCCCAGGAGTACCTGGCCCGGGAACTGGCGTTGGACGGCGACCCCGAGCGGGTGGTGAGCGTGGACAGGCGGCCCGAGGACGTGTTTGAGGCGGCCACCCTGGCCAGCTTTGAGGGAAAGCCCGTAACGGACGAGCACCCGCCCGAAAACGTGGGCCCCGAGAATTTCGCCGCCTACACCAAAGGGCACGTGCAGAACGTCCGCCGGGTAGGGAAGCACATTGTGGGGGACTTATATATCAATGACGCGGTTTTAGCGTCAGAAGTCAAAAACGGGGCAAAAAGAGAGGTGTCCTGCGGGTATCTCTGCGAGTATGTCCCGGACGGGGCGGGATACCGTCAAACGAAAATCCGAGGCAATCACGTGGCGGTCGTGCCAAGAGGCAGGGCAGGCCGCGAGGTAGCAATACAAGACGCCGCCGCGCAGGCGGAGAAAGGAAACATCATGAAAGATTTTAGAAAGCGCCTCCTGTCTCTGTTTGGGCAGGCGGCAAAGGACGCCACTCCCGAGGAACTGGAAGAGATGGCCCGGACTACAGCGGACGCGCTGGACGCTGAACCCGCGCCTGCGGTGGGCAAACCGCACCCAAGCCCGGCCGGGGACGAAAGCCCGGCGGCCCGGCTGGAAGCGGAACCTGCCGGGGACGCGCCGGAGACGGAACCCGCGGAGGATGCGATGGTAGAGGAAGCCCCCAAGGGCGACGACCTGGGATCTAAGCTTGACCGCATTTTGGAGATGCTGGAAGCCAAAGCCCGGGGCGGCAGGGGGGAGCATCCTCTCCACGATGAGAGCGACCTGGACGAGATGATCGAAAAGCTGGCCGGGAAAAAAGACCCGGAAGCCGCTGTGACCATCCCCGCTGAGAAGATGGAGGACGTCCGGGCGTCCGACAGCGCCGTGGAGCTGCTGAAAAAGGTGCGCCCCGCTGTGGCTGCCATTTCCGACCCGAAAGAGCGGGCCCGGGTGGTGGATTCCCTGATCTCCTCGTTCCGGGACCCTTCCGTGATGGGCAAGATCGCCGCCGCTGCCCAGGACAGCGCCCAGGCCAATGCCCAGAAAACCAAAACCAACTACGAGCAGATGTGCAAGGATGCCGAGGAGGCTTACGCCGCCCGGAATCCCCATAAAAAGGAGGCTTAAACTATGGCACTGAATCCCCAGGTAATCGGCAAGACTATGCCCCACGGGTTTGCTGGCTGTTATGCCCGGCAGCCCGATATGATCGTTGAGACCCGCCCCGCTGGCGGCACCGCCAGCATTCCCTTTGGCGCCCCCCTGGTGTACGACACCACTAAGCCCGGCGTGGTAGCCGCAGGTGCGGATTTTACCGCCGCCAAGTTTGTGGGCGTTGCTGGCTTTGAGATCAAGTCCGCCCTTTCCTACCTCGACCAGGGGGCGGGCCAGTACGCTCCCTCTGAGCCTGTGTCCGTGTTCCAGCGGGGCTCCATCAACGTCAAATGCAGCAAGGGCACTCCCGCTGTGGGCGGCCCTGTGTACATCCGTGTGAAAGCCAACGAGGCAGCCCCTACCGCCCCTGTGGGCGGCTTTGAGGCCGAGGCGGACGAAACCAGTTCCAACACCGTGCAGCTTACCAACTGCCAGTGGGGCGGCCCCGCCGACGCCAACGGCATTGCCGAACTGGTCATCTTGACGAAACTCAACGCGTAAAGGAGGATAACCCATGAAACATCAGAATGTCGGCACCCATGACGCGGGTGTCTTTGCTTCTTCCGGGGGCGCGGCCCCTGTCATGACTATGGACGCCGCCGGCATCGCTTCCGGCGGTGCTTTTCTTGTGTCTGAGCTGGAAAAGCGTGACCCCCTGGTTCGCAAGCCTCTTACCTCTGTCACCTATCCCCGTGACATTGTCATCCAGAGCGGCGGCGGATGGGTGGAATACATTTCCGCCATGTCCGTTTCCTACGGCATGACCGGGGGCGCTGGCGATTCCGCTGTCACCGCTGGCGGCGCTAACGGCATCCCCATTGTGCAGGCTTCCGTGGACAAGGGCCTGTATAAGGCCCACGCTTTCACCGCCGCCCTGCGCGTTATGTGGATGGATATGCAGCGGGCCAACTTCATCGGGCGTTCCCTGGACAACCTGCTTCAGGACGGCGTCCGTATGTCCTACGACAAGCACATGGACGAAAACACCTATGTGGGCTTCGAGACCTACGGCACCACCGGCCTGGTGAACAACCCCAACGCCACCGAGACCACCGCCGCGTCCAACGGGGCCGCTTCTTCGGCGTCCACCAAGTGGGCGGACAAGACCCCCGCGCAGATCCTGGCGGACATCAACACCGCCTTGACCGCTGTGTGGGCCGCCAACGAGTACGACGAAAGCGCCATCCCCAACCATATCCTGCTGCCCTATGAGCAGTACACCTACCTGCAAAATACGATGGTCACCGAGCTGGCGGGCAAGTCCATCTTGGCTTACCTGATGGAGAACAACCTCTACAAGAAGCAGACCGGCCGCGACCTGTTTATCGGCGGCTGCCGGTGGTGCAAGGGCGCTGGCACTGGTGAAAAAGACCGCATGGTGGTCTACGTCAACGATGAGCGCTTCATCAAGATGGAGGAGCTTGTGCCCCTGTCCCGGGCCATGAGCCAGCCCAACGCCGCCAACTTCTGCTATGACACTGCCTACGCCGCCAACGTCTCCGAGGTGGAGGTCTTCTATCCCACCGCCATCGCTTACGTGGACGGCATCTAAGGGGGCCTTTCCATGTTTATCTATTCCAAGCGCAACGTGATCATCCCCGCTCCCGACAACTCCCGGAACCTCTTTATCAAGTCCGGGTTTGCCGGGGACGTGCCCGATTGGGCGGGGGCCACCCCCTACTTCCAGGCACTGGTAAAGGACGGGAAAATCACGGTGCCGGAATCCCACCGGGACAGGGACACGCAGAAAGCGGACGAGGCCCCGGTAAAGGTGAGGCGCGGAAAGAAAACGACTGAGGAGTGATCGCTATGTATTGGGGGAAACCTCAATTTTTCGGCGTGAGGGCCGCCGCTGCCAATTTGGGCCGCGGCAAAGGCAATTACACCCTGGAACAGTTCTGGGAGGATTACCCCCAGTTTTTTAACTCCGAGGGGAACTTCCTGGGGTCGCCGGCCATGCTCCAAGAGATTATCAACATGGCCAACCTGAGCATCCAGCCGGACAGGTGGGGCGGATCCTGGCGGTACGCCGCGGGGCTGTACGTGGCCCACTACGCCACGCTTTCCCTGCGTTCCTACGCCGCCAGCAACGAGGACCCGGCCCAGGCAGCAGCCTCAGGGGCGCTTACCGGGGTGGTCAGTTCGGCTGCGCTGGGGGACGCCTCTGTGTCCTACGACACCAGCGCCATCACCGCCGGGACAGAGGGCTGGGGCGACCTGAACGCCACCACCTACGGCCAGACGCTGGCGAACCGGGCCAAGCTGGTGGGCATGGGCGGCTCTTACGTGATTTGAGGTGTGGCCATGAATTTTACAGACTGGTATACCGACACAATGGAGATTTACCGGGTGGTGCCCGTCACCACGGGGAACCTCACCTCCAACGAACGGCAGCGGATAGCGAGCGGGATCCCCTGCCGCATCTATCACAGCGATAAAAAGCCCCTGGACATGAGCCAGGCCGCCGCCAGCTACAACCTGGCGGACAAGCTGATGTGCGCCAACTCGGTGGATTTGCGCGTCGGGGACGAACTGCTCATCGCCAGGGGCGGGAAGCTGGGGAAGGCCGTGGAAACCATCCGGGCCTTTGCTGGCGACCCTATCCATTATTTTGAGCCCTTCGGCGCGGTGATCCCGGGCCTGGCCCATCAGGAGGCGCCGCTGCTGCGGCAGGAAAGGGTGGTGCTGCATGAACCTGAAACAGCGGGCGGCGCAGCTGCGCAAAATTGAGCAGCGGTTTCCCGGAAAGCTGGAAGAGGTATGTGTCCGCGCCACTGTGAGGGCTGTGGAAGCCGCCCAGGAAAAAACGCCCCCTACCGGCGGGGATTTGAAGGGCGCCAACACCCGCACCGGGGCCATGAAACAAAGCTGGGCCACCGCCAGCCAGTACAGCCCCAAACGCCAAGGGGACGACTATACCACGGTGCTGGGCAACGACATGGAGTACGCTTCTTACGTCAACGACGGCCACCGCATGGACAGGCATTTTGTGCCAGGTCTTGTCAAAGATCCCTATTCAGGGATGTTGTCGTTTAACGTGGACGGAAAAGGCGGCATTGTGGTGGGAACCAAAACGAAATATGTGCCCGGTGTTCACATGGTGGACGATGCCAAAGAAACTTATAGCCAAGTGCTGAAAAAAGAGTTGAAAGACATCGGGGAGGTGTTCGAATGACCTTTTCCCTTTCCACCGTTTCCGCCTCCCTGGCGGACCACCTGCGGCCCTTCTTCCCGGACGTGACCTTTTACCAGGACCCGGTGCAGCAGGCTTTAAAGTGCCCCTGCGCGTTTTTGCAGCAGCGGAGTTCCAAGATCTGGCGGCGCATCGGGCGGCGGCAGTACCGGGAGATCCAGCTGGACCTGACCTATTTGGTGGACTACAACTTACCCAATATGCAGCGGCTCTACCAGCAGGCGGCGGAAATCTTAGATGAGAACCTGGACAGCTTCCCCTATACGTCCCCGGAGGGTGGGGAGGCTGTTTTTCTCACCTATGACCGGCAGTGGCGCATCGACTTGGACGCCCTGCACTACAACTTCGCCCTGCGGGTGTGGGAGGAAGCCCCCGCGGCAGACCCCCTCATGCGGACGATGGACCTGGACCAGGAGGTGCTCAATGACAAAATTTAAGCGGGAAGCGCTTTTGAAATCCAAGGAATTCACGAAATACCAGCCGGACTTTTTGAAAGCTATTCTTCCCAAAAAGGAATACACCCTGGCCGAGGCCAGGCGGATCGTGAAGAAATTTTTTGAAGAAAAGGAGGTTGCGTAAATGGCAGGAGGTACCTGGGAAACCCAGAACAAAGTGCGCCCTGGCGTGTACATCAACTTTAAAACGGACCAGGCCGAAACCCTGGCCATTGGGGAGCGGGGCGTGGTGGCCATCTGCGAACCCCTGTCCTGGGGGCCTGTAGGCCAGATCCAGGCAGTGGCGGCGGGGGCGGATACCACCCCCTTTGTGGGGTACGACATCACCGAGGCCCCGGCCCGGTTTTTACGGGAGATCTTCAAGGGCACCAACCGTACCGGCGGGCCCCGGGAGGTGCTGCTGTACCGTCCCCCGGCTTCTGGCTCCGCCCAGGCGAAAGCCACGGTGGGCAGCTTGACCGCAACGGCGAAATATCCCGGGAAACGGGGCAACGATATCACCATTGTGATCACCGCCCTGACCGAACCGGAGGACGCTTTCAATGTGCAGACTGTGGTGGGCGGCGTTATCCGGGACGCCCAGCAGGCCAAGCAGGTCTCCGACCTGGCCGCAAACGGCTGGGTGACTTGGAGCGGCGAGGGCGCTGTTACGGCCACCACAGCCAGCGCCCTGACCGGGGGCCAGGACGGCACGGTGCAGACGGCGGCCTATTCCAGCTTTTTGACGGCCCTGGAGCCTTACCAGTTTGACGTGCTGATCTACGATGGGGAGGAATCCGCCGTGCTGACGGCTTTCCAATCCTTTGTGGAGCGCATGGTGGAGGACGAGGGCAAATACTGCCAGCTGGTGGCCGCGGAAATGGCCAGCCCGGACAGCCGGTTTGTGATCAACAACATCTCCGGCGCGGTGATGGACGACGGCACTGCCTTTACCCCCCAGCAGGTGTGCTGGTGGCTGGGCGGCGCGGAGGCCGGGGCAAGCTACAACCAGTCCCTGACCTATGCCCGGTACCCGGGCGCTGTGGACGTTTCCCCCCGGATGGCCAACTCCCAGTATGTGGACGCCATCAACGGGGGCCAGGTGGCCCTGGTGGCGGAGGACGGCGCGGTGAAGGTGGAGCAGGACATCAACACCCTGGTGACCTTCACCGTGGAGAACGGCCGGGCCTTCCGCAAGAACCGCATCATCCGGCTGTGTTCCACCATTGCCAACGACCTGTACCGGGAGTTTTCTAACAACTATATTGGCATTGTGAACAACAATGACCAGGGCCGCGCCATGTTCAAGTCGGCCATTGTCAGCTACCTGCTGGCCCTCCAGGGGGAACAGGCCATCCAGGGGTTTGACGCCGACGACATCACTGTGGAGCAGGGCGGCGATATTGATTCCATCCTTGTGGCCCTGGCCCTCACCGTGGTGGATTCTGTGGAGAAAGTGTATATCAATGTAACTATTTCTTAAAGGCATGGCGGGGTAACACCTGCCTGCCTCTTTATTTTTTAAAGGAGGATGAACTATGGCGCAGCATTTGCTTGCCCCGGACACGCTCAACGGCGCTTCCGGTTCCATTGTGGTCAACGTGAACGGCCGCAACCAGGTGGCCGCCGGGATGCGCAACATCCAGATCACCGGCGAGATCGAAGCCGAGGAGATGCGGGTGATCGGCACCAAGAAGGTGCAGCAGAAGCAAAACGGTGTGACCCTGGCCGGTTCCGGGAACATCTACTACGGCTCCAACCTGTTTACCGACATGGTGCTGGACTACATCAACAAGGGGATCACCACGGAATTTTCCATCCAGGTGACCAACGAGGACCCGGCCACTTCTGTGGGCCGCCAGACCATCGCCGTGTATGGCTGCACCCTCACCGGGGAGATCCCCATTGCCATTTTGGACAGCGAGGAAGCCATGCTCAATTACGACTTTGAATTTACCTATTCCAGCATCGAGCGGCTTGAGGCGTTTTCTGAGCCCACCCGCTACGGCAACTAAGGAGGAACATCCATGAGCAATTTATCCGCGTTTTTGAACCCCGTTTCCCTGTATGAGGAAAAAGAGGTGGTGGTGTCCAAACGGTTCCAGGATAAGGACGGCAACCCGGTGCCATTTAAGATCCGGTCGCTGACCGAGGACGAGAACGACGCCTGCCAGAAGAAGGCCCGCCGCACCAGAAAGGTGAACGGGCGGCTGGAAGAGTACCAAGACCAGCTGCTCTATATGCGTTCTTTGGTGGTGGAGGCTACGGTGTTCCCAGACTTCCGCGAGGAGCAGCTGTGCAAGAAGTACGGCACCCTCACCCCGGAGGAAGTCCCTGGGAAAATGCTCCGGATCGGGGAGTATTCCGCCTTGGTCAGCGCCATTATGGAGCTTTCCGGCATTGAGATGAACACCGTGGAGGAAGAGGCAAAAAACTGATGGACGGGGAGGACGCGGACACATGGCTGGCCTACTACTGCTTTGTGAACCGCAACTGGCCCCCGTCCTTTTATTTGAACTTGCCCTACCGGGAGAAGGTTCTGATTTCCCAGTTTGTCCACCATGAGGTGGAAGCCCGGGAAAAGCAGATGAAGAAAATGAAGCCCCGCAGGAAGAGGTGACGGTATGGCGACCATTCGGGAAGAGCTTGTCTTGGTGGACAAGTTTTCCAAGGTTTTGAAAAACTATATCACTGGGCAGGAAAAGGCCAGCAAGGAAACCAACCGGGCAAAAAGCGCCTTGGATAAATTCCGTTCGGCTTCCATTGTAAGCAGCAAAGGCGTTTCCTCCCTGACCAGCGCCGTCACCCGTCTGGCGGGGGCATATTTGATCATCCAGGGGCTGCGGAATGTGCTGAACCTCTCCGACACTCTGAGCCAGACCACCGCCCGGCTGGACATGATGAACGACGGCCTGCAAACCACCGCCGAACTGACGGACATGATCTACGCCGCCGCCCAGCGTTCCCGAGGCTCTTTCACCGCCACGGCGGACATGGTGGGCAAGCTGGGCAACCTTGCCGGGGACGCTTTTTCGTCCACCCAGGAACTGGTGGCTTTTTCCGAGCAGCTGAACAAGCAGATCGCCCTTTCGGGGGCCAGCGCCCAAGCGGCGGACGCGGCCATTTTACAGTTGGCCCAGGGCCTTTCTTCCGGGGCGCTCCGAGGGGAGGAATTAAACTCCGTCCTGGAGCAGACCCCCACCGTGGCGAAAACCATCGCGGACTACCTGGGCATGAGCACCGGGGAGATGCGGGAGTTTGCCTCGGAAGGGAAGCTTTCTGCGGACATTGTGAAGAACGCGCTCCTGAGTGCCGCAGAGGAGACCAACGCGGCTTTTGCCCAGATGCCCATGACCTTCGGGCAGACCATGACCCAGCTGCAAAACTACGCCATTATGGCTTTCCAGCCAGTGCTGCAACAACTCAATGAGTTTATCAATTCGCCGCTGTTTGAGCAGATCAAAGCGAATATTGCTGGGGCGATCAGTTCCATAGCGTCTTTCGCTTCCCAGGCTCTGGGGGTTGTAACGCAGGTGATTCAGTTTATTGCTGATAACTGGGCCGTGATTCAGCCCATACTGACCGGTATTGTGGCGGGGTTTCTGGCATGGCAGGTGGCAACGGGCCTTGTGGCGGCGGCACAGGCTATTTTGAACTTTGTACTTTCTGCCTCACCGTTGACCTGGATCATCCTTGCCATTGTGGCCATTGTGGCGGCTATAGCCATGTGGATTTCCGCTGTGGGTGGTTTGCAGGCTGCCTGGCTGATAGTAGTGGACGCTGTCCTCACTGCCTGGGATTACTTAAAGCTGGGCTTTTGGACGGGCGTTTTCTGGATTATGAACCTGTTAGACCAAATGGCTCTGGCTTGGCAGCAGGCGGGGGTAGCCGTGGCAAACTTTGTGGATAACATGAGAGCGAACGTGCTCACCATCATTCAGGACATGGTAAACGGGGCCATTGATCTGATCAACTGGTTTATTGAGCAGCTGAACAAGCTTCCCGGTGTGTCCATTGAGGCAATTGCTCACACCACTTTTGGCGCAGCGGCCCAGGCCGAAGCGGCAGCCAACGCCCAGTCCCGGGCTTCCGATTTAGCCGCAAAGGAGGCCCAAAACGCCGCCAACAAAGCGGACCGGCAAGCCCAGCTGGACGCCATGTTTAACGAGCTGCAAGCGAACCATGCCAGCCGCCAGGATGAAATCCAACAGTTGCAGCACGCCTCCCAAAGCAGCGGAAGCGGGAAGGAATGGGGCGATTGGGGCGGCGGAAACGGGTTGAACGGTATCGGCGGTTCCGGTGGAATCGGCGGCACTGTAGGCGGCATCGGCGACTCGGTGGGCGGTTCCCTTGGCTCGGACGTGGGGGCCATCAAAAAGGAAGTTGCCATGTCTGAGGAGGATTTGAAATCCCTGGTGGACATGGCCGAGCGGAAGTACGTCAACGAGATCAACCTGAACGCCCAAACGCCGGTGATCACGGTGAACGGCCAGAACACGGGCAACACCAAAGAGGACAGGAAAGCCCTGGCAAACGCCATCCGGGACATCCTGGTGGAGCAGGCTTCTTCCGCCTCCTTCAAGTCTACAGCGAGGACGGTGTGACATGGCGAACAACTACGGCTTTTTCTTCACCCGGGACGGCACCGTGATCCGGCTGCCGGTCAACCCGGAGAAATTCCCCATTGAGCGTGGGAACGAGAACGACGATTACAACGTGCTGGCCTTGGGCCCCATCATGGTGCCCCGGGACCCGTCGCTGAAAGTGATCTCCCTTTCCAGCTTCTTCCCCGGGCGGCCCCTGTCCTATGTGCTCAACTCCGGAAGCTTTCAGCCGCCGGAATTTTACATGGATTTTTTTGAAAGCGCCATGAGAGACAAAGCCCCCATCTTGTTCACCCCGGTGCGCTATTACGAAAACGGGGAGCCTTTCATGACCCAGGACGAGGGCTTGCAGGTGCTGGTGACCCAGTTCGATACCGAGGAGCGGGGGGGAGAGACCGGCGACTTCTACTACGACCTGGAACTGACCGAATATAAGGACTATTCCCCCTTGGCCATGCGGATCGAGGAGGAAGAGGACGGCCAGTCCACCGCCGCCACGGAACCGGCCCGGGAAACGCCCCCCGCCCAGATCACCGTGGGCTGCACCTGCATCATGAACGGGAAATACTGGTATTCCAGCTATGGGGACAGCCCCTGGGGGCAGACCAGCAACAAGCGGGTGAAGGTGTCCCGCATCGTCACTTCGGACCCCGCCCGGGCCCAGCCTATCCACATCACCACAGAATCCGGCGGGGCCTTGGGGTGGACGGCAAAAGCCAATTTGCAGGTGGTGAGCGATCAATGACCTACGAACTGCTGATCGCCACCCATGCGGGGCCTATCTACAACGTTGCCAACAATGTGCAAAGCGTGACCTATACCACCAACCGCACCGGGGAGCCCGGGAAGCTGGAATTCACCTTGAACAAGGCCGGGGGGATCTCCTTTTTTGAGGGGGACGTGGTGCGCTTCTCCGTGGACGGGACGCTGGTGTTTTACGGCTGGATCTTTACCAAGTCGAAAGACCGCTGGGACGTGATCGAGGTCACCTGCTACGACAGGGTGCGCTACCTGAAAGCCTCCGCCTCCTATGCCTTTTACGGCCAGACGGCGGGGGAGATCATCCGGAAAATCGCGGCGGACTTCCAGCTGGATGTGTCCGGCATCGAGGACACCGGCTATAAGATCCCTTCCCTCATCGAGGAGGAGCAGACCTGCCTGGACATCATTGAGGAGGCCGTGCAGCAAACCCTGCTGAACACCGGGAAAATCTATGTTTTCTTCGACGACGGCAAGGGCCTTTCCTTGAAGGAAGCGGGGAATATGATCGATAAAACCGTTATTGGAGACAAGTCTTTGCTGACGGATTACACCTACAAGACCGACATAGACGAGCAGACGTACAACTCGGTGAAGCTGGCCCGCCCCAACGAGGAAACCGGCCGGGCGGACGTGTTTGTGGCCCAGGATTCAAACACCATCGCCCAGTGGGGGCTTTTGCAGCTGTACCAGACCGTGGATGGCGACGTGAACGACGCCCAGGTGATCGCCCAGGCCCAAGCCACGCTGAAATACTACAACCAGCGGATGCGCACGCTGTCCGTCACGTCTTTGGGCGTGGCGGGGCTGCGGGCCGGGCAGATGGTGCTGATGAAAGTGGAAGGGCTGGGGGACATCAACCTGGACCAGTTTGTCCTGCTGGAAAAGGTGACCCACACCTTCGAGAACGGATCCCACACCATGGACTTTGACACCCTGGCCATATAAGGAGGGCTTATGGAACTGATCCAAGCGCTGCAGCAGATCATGCAGAAAAATATGCAGGCCATGCAGCTGACCAACTTAGTGATGGGCACGGTGACGTCTGAAAGCCCTTTGGAGATCACCAGCAACACGGCGATGGAACCCCTGCGGGCCGGGGTGCTCTACCTCACGGAATCGGTGATCGAAAAGAAGATCCCCGTCCTGCGGCACACCCACACCGCCCCCGGCGGGGCCACCGGCCCGGCTTTGGAGTCGGTAGTGTGCCAGGAGGACGGCAAATCCCTGCCGGTGGAGGGGGGCTATATCATCCTCAACCGGGGGCTGGAAGCGGGGGACAAGGTGCTCATGCTGCGGGTGCAGAACGGGCAGAAGTTCCTTGTGCTGTCCCGCGTATTTGAATCGTAAGGAGGTGGCCCCATGCCCACATTGCCCGAGGGGAACGGCATTGATATCCAAAACGTGGTGTTTGAGTCCCAGCCCGATTTGACCTGGTGGCGGGACCCGGACACAAACCGCATCGCCGGCACGGCGGACGGCCATAAGGCAGTGGCCCAGGCTGTGGAAGTCATGCTCCTGGTGGAGCGCTTCCGCTGGCAGATCTACAAGCCCTTCTTCGGGATGCAGTGGGAGGGGCTGCTGGGGCAGAACCCCGGCTATGTGGCCGCCGAACTGCAGCGGCGCATCCGTGAAGCGGTGGCCATCGACGACAGGGTGACAGGGATCTCCGGTTTCTCCTATACCCTCAGCGGCGACACCATGACCGCCCAGGTGACGGTGAACACGGTCTACGGCCCCCTCAATCAAACAGTGGAGGTGACGCTCTCTTGATCGACTTTTCCCAGGATACCTACCGCAACCTGCTGGACCAGATGCTCCGGCGGGTGCCGGATGTCTACGACAAGCGGGAGGGCTCCTTTATCCAAACGGCTTTAGGGCCCGCGGCCTATGTGCTGGAGGGCTTTTATCTATCCCTGGACCAGGTGCAGCGCCAGGCGTTCATCCAGACGGCCGTGGGCAGCTCCCTGGATATGCTGGCCGTCATCGGCGGGCTGACCCGCTACCCGGCTTCCGCCGCGGTGCGGCTGGGCGTTTTCAACACGGCGGTGCCCATCGGCGCCCGGTTCTCCATCATCAGCACAAGCCCCATCAACTATGTGGTGACGGCCGCCACAGACACGGCCAACCAGTACCAGCTGACAGCGGAGACCCCTGGCGCTGTCGGCAACAAGTATGCCGGTTCTATCCTGCCCATCACCACCATCCCGGGGCTGACTTCCGCCCAGATGACGGACATCCTCATCCCCGGCGACGACGAGGAAACCGACGAGGAACTGCGCCAGCGCCTGATCACCGCCCTCAACGAGCGGCCCTTCGGCGGCAATATCGCCTCCTATCGTTCCAGCATCCTGGCCATCGACGGGGTGGGGGCCGTGCAGGTGTATCCCACCTGGAACGGGGGCGGCACGGTGAAGTGCTCCATTCTGGGGGCGGACTTTTTGCCGGCCTCCTCCCAGCTGGTGGAAGCCGTGCAAAACGAGATGGACCCGGCCCCCAACCAGGGGCTTGGCGTTGGCCTGGCGCCCATCGGGGCCAAGGTGACCATTGCCGCCTCGGAAAAGGTGACGGTGGATGTGTCCGCCGCGCTGACCCTCTCCGCCGGTACGCAAACCGGCCAGGTGCAGGAAGCCGTGGAGGCCGCCATAGAAGCCTACCTGCTGTCCGTGCGCCAGGAGTGGGCCAACCCTGTGGGGGAAACGGGGCTGGACTATGCCGCCAACGTGTACGTGGCCCGGGTGACCGCCGCCATTGTGGGGGTGACCGGGGTGGTGAACGCCACCAACGTGCAGCTCAACGGCGGGGCCAGCGACTTGGAACTGACGGAGACCGGCGCCACCCAGCAGGTGCCAATCTTAGGGACGGTGACGCTCCATGCCGCGGCTTGACACTTCTCTCCTGGAACAGCTGCCGGACTGGTACGCGCAGATCCTGGATTACCAGGAACTTTGCTTGGCGGAGCAGCCCAGCTTTGACGCCGTGGCCGACGAGATCATCGCCGTGGCGGACAACTTCTTTTTCCAGACCATGGACGCGGACGCCGTGTCCCGGTGGGAGCGGATTTTTGGCATTGTGGCCGACCCTGCCACGGAAACCCTGGAATTCCACCGGGTGCGTGTCCTCAACCGCATTTCCACCAAGCCGCCCTACACCCTGGCGCTTCTCTATCAAAAGCTGGACGAGCTGATCGGGCCGGGCCAGTGGACGGTGGACGTGGATTATCCCAATTACACGCTGTACATCGAATCCAGCGCCCAAAACCAAAGCTATGCCACCGAGGTGGCCTTTACTATCAACCGCATCAAGCCCGCCCACATTGTGTATGTCAACAAGCCGCTGGTCCGGGCGGGGGTGCTGGCCAACGAAACCATCGGCCTGGCCCAGCGGACGTACAACTACAATTTGGGCGGCTGGGGCCTGGGGCTCAATCCCTTCGCCAACGAAACTTCCCTGGGGGTGATAAAAACGCCGCAGACAAAATCCATTCAGCAAGCCATGCTGAACGACATCACAAGCTATCTGTCCCAGAACATCGGGGCGATCCGGCTCAACGGGAACGTCACCATTTCCGGCATCTCCAAGACCGCCACGGGCTCCCAGTTGGAGATCACCTGCCCGGTCAGCGCGGCCCAGGCGGAGGCTATCACCTCGGCGGAACTGCTGAAAACCGACGGCACTGTGTGGGACAGCGCCAGCGTCTATGTGCCTGTGGATCAGGGCACGGTGCTGAAATATACCATCAACGTACTGGAAGGAGTGAGCGTCAGTGGCGGATAAACCCATTCAAAGCCCGTTGGCGGCGGACCTGCCCGAAAATTGGAGCACCGGCCAAATCGTGGCCCCCGCTGGTTCAGACGTGGGCCTTTCCCAGCAGCACGGCTACAACTACTTAATGAAGCAGGTAAACGCCGCCCAAGAGACGGTGAACACCATAAACAACGCCTTTGAAGGCTTGGCCTCCCAGGAGGATTTGAAAGACCTGAACAACACCCAGGGGAAGCCGGGCGGCCTCGCCACCCTGGGCGCGGACGGGAAGCTCACCGACGGACAGGTGCCGGATGCTTCCAAGGTTCCCTACGAAAGTGAGAAATTGCCCTCAGCCGCCAACGTGAAACAGGCCCTGGACAGCCTGAAAGCCGGCCTGGACAGCGGAACCGTCACGGCCCGGAAGGTCACGGCCGCGGCAGCGGGATGGAGCGGGGAGCTCCCCACCCAGTCCCTGGCGGTGGAAGGCGTTGCCGCGGACACCCTGTGCTGGGTGGGCTTGGACAGTTCCGCCACGCCACAGCAGAGGGACGCCGCCCGGAAAGCCGTGATCTGCCCCACGGGTCAGGGGCCGGGGACGATCACCCTGGCCTGCGACGGCGTGCGGCCCGCGGTGGATTTGCCCATTCTCATCTATGTTTCAGGAGGTGTTAACTGATGCCCGTGATGAATATGTTCCCTGGCGGCTCCACCCTGCAGATCCCCCTGGACGCTCCCACAGCCCTGGCGGCCAAAGCAGGCAACGCCAAGGTGGAATTGACCTGGACAGACCCCAAGGACAAGTACGCCACCCCCGAGGGGGAACAGGCCCAAGACCCCCAGCAGCTGGTCAGCGTGTGGGCGTATACCAAGATCGTCCGGAAGGCGGGCAGCGCCCCTGCCGGCCCCAACGACGGTGTGGCGGTGGTGTCCTCCCAGGTGCGCAACGCCTACCAGGCCCAGCCCTTTGTGGACACCGGCGTGGTAAACGACACCACCTATTACTACGCCGCCTTTGCCTATAACGAGGACTTTGTGGTGAGCGAAGGGGACTTTACCAGCGCTATGCCAAGGGGAATTGATCCCGTATTGGAAAACAATACGTGGGGAGAAATAAATGAATTTGCCCTAGCGGGATTAGCAGAATCCGTTTGGTCTATTGGTGATGAAAAAAAGTTTACAGCTACGCTAAAAGACTCGTTTAATAATCCAATAGAGAGGGAAATAACAGCAATAATTTTAGGATTTAACATTATGGATGTAGTAGGGGGAGGGAAAGCGCCTGTTACATTCGGAACGAAAGAAGCCTGTGATGCTGCTGGGGCTTACGCAAGTCACGCCTTTTCATGGTGGAGCCAATTGCAAGTAGGAAGCTTTATAATCAATGGGGAACTATTTAACACGTTGAGTTCCGACCTTAAAAATGTTATTCCTAAAGTAGTTGCTACCGAGGAGAAAGTTAATACTCCATATAACACCAATCAATATAATTGGAGTAGTCAGCAATATGAATCTGAAATGTTTGGTTTTACCATACAAGAAGTAGGTGGCACAGGGCTGGTCTACCAAGACTATAAATATCCTGGTTATGGATACTCTCCTTTTCCTTATTACAGTTCAAATTCGAATAGAACAAAGAATGATTTTAACGGAACCGCACAGAATTGGGGATTAGCTTCTGTACGCCAGAACTTTGCTGGTGGGGGCGGAAGTACATGGGAAGAGACTCATGGTTTCTATGTAACCGCCAACGGGGCAAGTATCAACGCCCAGATGATGACTTCGTGTGTGTCATTCGGCTTCTGTGTAGGAAAGGCGGCTGCATAATGGAGTACATCACCACCCGCCGTCACCGGGAAATGACTTTAAGCGAAAAGGTCATCAATATTCCGGCGCTCACCCCGGTGGAACTGCGGGAAGACGGCAAACTGTACCTGGGGGACAAACCCCTGCACTTTGTGACCAGCCACCGTGGCCACACCTATTTTGCGCGAAACGATGATGGCTGCGGCATGGAGCGCTTTGGTCTGTGCCAGGAGATTTTGAAAATGTGCGCCCAGCACAGCGATCCCCAGGACCCTTGGGGCGACCGGCTTTGGCAGACCCCGGCCATGCAAGTTTACCGGCGCGCAAACAATGACAAGCGCTGGCTTTGGAACCAGCGCTTTTACGATGCCGGCATTTCCGAACTGCAATGGATCTTAAACTTTTTAAAGGAGGCGTAAGCCATGTACTTGATCTGCGACTACAAAGGGATGATCGCCGAGGTGTGCGAGAACCCTGCCTGGATTAAACGCCAAAGCAATGGCGTGGACGTACTTTGTCCAGAGAGTGAAGCTACCGCCCTGTACTCTAACGACACGGACAGCTACTATCCTGCCGGGAGAGCGGCGGTGTCCGGAACCCCTTACCACTTGGCAGAGGTGGATAGTGTCCCTGCCGGGGCGGGTAAAGGCTGGAAGTACGAGAACGGCCAGTTTTCCAAAGCGGCGTTTATTCCCACTGTGGAGGAGAGCGTGGCGGCGTTCGCGAAGCTGTCCTTAGCCAGCATTGAGGAAGAAGACACAAAGCTGAAAGTCAGCGGCTTGTATGAGGACTGGCAGCCGGGTTCCTACGCTGTGGGCGATATCTACAATACCCACGCTGGCGGCAGTTTGGGCGCGGAATGGGAGCAGACCTGGGAAGTTTTCCAAGCCTACGACAACGAAACCTATCCGGATATCGCGCCGGGGAACGCTGCCTGGTACACCTTCAACCGGCCCTTGCACGGCAAAAGCGTGGAAACCGCACGGCCTTTCGTGCCCGTGCAGGGGAGCCACGATCTGTACCGCGCCGGGGAGTACATGGTTTACACCGACGGCAAAACCTACCGCTGCAAGCAGGACACCAATTTCAGCCCGGAGGACTACCCCCAGGCATGGGAGGTGGCCTCTTGACCCTGGACGAGCTTCTTTTAGGCGGCGGCCTGGGGCTGGTTGGCTTGCTGACCCTGATCCAGATCGCCCCTGTAAAAATTGACCCGTGGAGCGCCATTGCCAAGGCCCTGGGGCGGGCCGTCAACGGGGAGGTGCTCAAAGAGGTGAACGACACCAAGGCCCAGCTGGAAGGCCACATCCTCACGGACAGCCGGTCGAAGATCCTGGGGTTCAACCGGGAACTTTTACAGCACCAGAAGCACACCCGGGAGGACTTCATCGAGATCCTGGGCGTGATCGACAACTATGAGGACTACTGCAAGAGCCACCCGGAGTACAAAAACTCCCGGTGCGTCCACGCGGTGGCCAACATCGAGCGGGTGTATGACGAACTGCTCATCACAGGGGACTTCCTGGCGGAGACCCCCCGGCCTTGAACGTGTTGGGCGGCGCTGTTTTCTACGCGCTGTTGCGCGTACTGCTATTTTTGAATGGATTGGAGGAATGTATCTTGAAAATCAACTGGATCGCTCGGATCAAAAACAAAAGTTTCTGGCTGGCCCTGGTCCCCGCCGTGTTGCTGCTGGTCCAGACCGTGGCGGCGGTGTTCGGCTTCACCCTGGACTTTGGGGAGCTGGGCAACCAGCTGCTGGCCGTGGTCAACGCGGTGTTTGCCGTGCTGGCCATTCTGGGCGTTGTCACCGACCCCACTACCAAGGGGTTTGGCGACAGCAAGCAGGCCCTTACTTACGACAAGCCGAAGGAGGATGAATAATGGCCGTCAAAGGCGTGGATATTTCCGAGTTTAACGGCAGCGTGGATTTCCAGGCGCTGCAAAATGCCGGTGTGGGGTTCGCTATCATCCGCACGGGCTTTGGCATCGACTACCCAGGCCAGCAGGACAAGCGCTTTGCCGAGAATGTGAAGAAGGCTGACGCCGCCGGGATGCCCTGGGGCGCGTACCACTACGCTTACGCACGGGACAGGCAGGGGGGCGTGGACGAGGCCAAGCACTGCCTGCGGCTGCTGGGTGGGAAAAAGCCCCTGTACGGCGTGTGGTACGACATGGAGGACAACTCCACCTTTGGCGGCGACCTGCTGGGTGCTGCCCAGGGGTTTTGCGACACCATCGAGGCCGCCGGGCTGTACGCCGGTGTGTACGCCTCCCTCAACTGGTGGAACAACTACCTGACCGCTCCCGGCTTTGACCAATACGACCGCTGGGTGGCCCAGTATTACAGCGAATGCCAGTGTAAAAAGCCCTATGGAATCTGGCAGTACACCAGCACATGGAGCATCGGCGGCAAGAATTTCGACGGCAACTGGGCCTATAAAGACTATCCCGCCCTGGTGCGGGCCATGGACAAGGAGGAACCTGAATTGACAGAAGCGGAAGTGAAAAAGATCGCCCGGCAGGAGATCGAGGCATATTTTAACGAGCTGGCGAAGAAGCCTGTTTCCAACTGGGCCAAGGAGGCCGTGGAGTTTGTGAAGGCTGAGGGCCTGATGAACGGCGACGCGGACGGCAATTTCCGGCCGCAAAGCCCCATCACCCGCCAGGAGGTGGCGGCGGTGCTCATGAACGAGCGGGAGAAGTAAACAGGCATAAAGAGGCCCCTGGGAACCGGTTTGGTGCTCAGGGGCTTTTTTATGTTCTAAGTTTCATAATCATAGGCACACAAGAGGCGTTTTCCAAGTCTTTTGGGAGCATATAGTATTGGCTTAGGGGAAAAAATTCGCACTTTTCATAGAAACCAACAGCTTTGGGATCTGCTGTCAACACTAGATTTCGAACACCAAAATGCAAGTCATTGGCCTCTTGTGCCATCGCAATACTGAGCAACACAAGCTCTCTGCCTAATCCTTGTTTTTGAAAACCCTTTGCGACGGCCAGATTATAAATCTCAATGGCTGGTTCTCCGGAAAACAACTTGTAGTCTATCTCTGACAGTACAGTGGATGCTTTGAGTGTGATAAACCCTGCAATGTGCTTCAGGTTTTCGCTAAGCATGACATGGGTAGTAGACCATCCACTGGCATTATCGGATAAAGCTCGATAAAGCAGGTACTCCCTGTAATGTTCCGGATTTCCACAAGAAGACGGGTCAACCTCGAAATCAGAGGCTAACCCGTGCAATTCTTTGGTAAATAGTCTAAATCGATTATTTTGATTATCTTCCACGCCTATCTGTCCCAATCCCGTATTTTTGAGCGACCTGTCTGGCTTTCTCCAGAAGATCTTTAGAAACGGTGGGGACTTCTCTGTTTTCATTTTTCTTTTGTCCAAGAAGATAAACGTTGCTTTTTCTTCCAGTGTTGGCTGTCATAACTAAATCCCTCCATTTCTTGTAGTATATGCCGAGTTATCAAAATGATTCTCAATTTTCAAGTACAGTGTATCATGCGGTGAACACAAAAGCAATAGATCAGCAAAAATTTTGCTCGACTGAGGCCCCGGTTTCTCTGGTGAGATCCGGGGCTTTTTTGTTAGAGAAATGTCCTCTAAAGCGTTAGTAGCATTCGGAGCAGGAGTCGTAGACCCGCTGGGCGTCGATGCAGACGGCTTCTTTGAAATATTCCCGGCAATCATAGTCGGGAGTGCATTCGTTTTCGGCCATGATATCTCCTCCTTGTGGGGTTTCTCCTTCCATTGTATGAACCCCAAAGGATTTGGTGCCGGCTTACAGCTTTGTGAGCCTTGCAAAATTGGCAAACAGCTTTTTGGTGCCCACCTTTTCAAAGGCGATCTCCAGCAAGGTGTCGTTGGCCATGGGCGTGGCCGAGAGGACCAACCCCTGGCCGAACGTTTTGTGGGATACGGTGTCCCCCGCTTTATAGGTGCCGGTGGGCACAGGCTTCACAGGATGGGGCGTAAACAGAGGCTTGGCCTTCCCGGGCTGGGAGGCGGCGCTTTGCGGGGCAGCCCCCGGGGCCACAGGGCGGGCAGATGCCCTGCTGCCAAAGGCAGACATCCCACCCACAGAGGGGCGGCTCCAGTCGTGAGAGCGGGTGTGCTCCAACAGCTCTTCGGGGATCTCCCCGGCAAAGCGGGAGAGCCGGTTGCGGTTGGTGGTGCCGAAGATCATACGGCTCTCCGCATGGTAGAGATACAGTTCCTCCCGGGCACGGGTGATGGCCACATAGGCAAGCCTCCGCTCTTCCTCCACTTCTTCTGGATTGTAGAGCACCGCCACCCCTGGGAACACGCCTTCTTCCCAGCCGGGCAGGAACACCACCGGGAATTCCAAACCCTTGGCAGAGTGAATGGTCATCATCACGGCGCTGTCCGTGTCTTGGTCGTAGTTGTCCAGGTCGGTGAATAGGGAAACTTCCTCCAAAAAGCCAGAGAGGCTGGCCTCGTCCCCGGCCTCTTCCTCATACCGCCGCAGCATGGAGGAAAGCTCCTGGACGTTTTCCATGCGTTCTTCCGCTTTGTCCGGCTCGTCCTGCTTCAAATACTCCTCATATTGCAGCCGTTCCAACAGCTCTCCATACAGCTCGCTGGGAAGCAGCTGGCCCCCCTGGTTTTTCTCCAGGAACTCCTCCATCATGGAAACAAAGGGTGCCACCTTGTTGGCCGCCCGGGAGATAGCGGGATAGTCCTTGGGATGGGTGAGCACGGTGAACAAGGACTCTCCCACCTGTTGGCCGATCTGGGCGGCCAGGTCTACCGTGCGCTCGCCGATGCCCCGCTTGGGCACGTTGACGATACGCCGCAGCCGGATCTCGTCGGAAGGGTTGTTGATGACACTTAAGTAAGCGATCATATCCCGCACTTCTTTGCGGTCGAAGAACCGGGTGCCGCCAATGATCCGGTGGGGGATGCCCTGCTTGGCGAACATCCGCTCCAATGCCTGGGACTGGGAGTTCATCCGGTACAGCACAGCGTAGTCGGAGAACTTCCGGCCTTTGGCCACCCCTTCCAGAATGGTGCGGGCGATCCGGTCAGCCTCGTCCTGTTCGTTGTCGGCCAGGTGCAGGCCGATTTTTTTCCCCGGGCCGGCGGCGGTCCACAGAGTCTTCCCCTTGCGCTCCTGGTTGTTGGCGATCACTGCGTTGGCAGCATCCAAAATGTTCTGGGTGGAGCGGTAATTCTGCTCCAGGCGCACCACCTTGGCCCCGGGGAAATCCTCCTCAAAGTGGAGGATGTTCTCAATGGTGGCCCCCCGGAACTTGTAGATGCTCTGGTCGTCGTCGCCCACCACGCACAAGTTGCCGCTGGCTTGGGCCAAGAGGCTGACAAACTCGTACTGGGCATGGTTGGTATCCTGATATTCGTCCACCATCAAGTAGCGGAACCGGTTCTGGTAGTATTCCAACACATCGGGGCACCGGCGGAACAACCGTACCGCGTTGACGATCAGATCGTCAAAGTCCATGGCGTCGGAGTCCTCCAGCCGGCGCTGGTACAGCTGATAGGCCCGGGCAATCTGCTTTAAACGATAGTCGTCCCCGGCCCCCTGCTGGAACTCCTCGGGGGAGGTGAGCTGGTCCTTTGCACGGGAGATCTCTGCCAGCGCCCCTCGGGGGGACAGGGACCGCTCGGAAATGTCCAGCTCTTTTAGAACCTCTTTCATCAGCCGCCGGCTGTCGTCGGTGTCATAGATAGTAAAGTGGGAGGTGTACCCCAACCGGTCCCCGTCCCGGCGGAGGATCCTGGCGCAGCTGGAGTGGAAAGTGGAGGCCCAAACCTCCTCGCCGCCCGGCCCCAGCATGGAGCACAGGCGGTCTTTCAACTCTCCGGCAGCCTTGTTTGTAAAGGTAATTGCCATTACACGCCACGGAGGGCAAGAGGATACTGCAAGCTTAGAACGCACTGTGTCTGACAATTCGCCGTTAAGCAAGTAAGCTTTACAGGATTCGACATCTTCTTGGGCTAGATCTCCACTGAGGAAAGGGCTGTGGTAAGCCTGCCCATAGCGGATGATATTGGCAATGCGGTTGACCAGCACTGTGGTTTTGCCACTGCCGGCGCCGGCCAGTACTAGAAGAGGGCCTTCTGTGGAGAACACTGCCTCTTTCTGCCGGTCGTTCATGCGGGAGAAATCTTTCTCCATCACTTGTTGCCTTAAAGTGAGAAGTTCTTGTTTGGTTGCTGCCATGGAGTTCCTATGCCTTTCTACGGAAAAATCCGTTTTTTCATTTCTAGATTGCAAGCTGCCCCACGCTTCCTCGGCCTGGTGGGGCAGACCTTTCTTCACGGCTATTGTACCGTATCTTGGTGGGGAAAGCAACCGCCCCATTTGACAAGCGGGTAAATTCCCTGTAAACTGGAAGGGATAAATTGCCCTGTCTCACCTTGGGGACAAGGCAAGCATACCTTGGGAAAGGAAGAGCGCCATGGATATGGAACGCGCTGCCAGCGCCGTTGCGGCCTGGGCGAATGAAGGGGAAACAGCCGCGCCTCCCGCTTGGGAGGAACTGCCTGCTATCCCTCTCTATATGGACCAGGTGATCCTGTACCTGGGGGAGAGCCTGAAGCTGTTCCAGCGGGAGGAGGCCAGCCTGCTGACCAGTTCTATGATCAACAACTATGTAAAAAACGGGCTGATCCCCCATCCCGACAAGAAGAAGTACACCAAAGAGCATTTGGCCGGCCTAATGGCTGTTTGTATGCTCAAGCAGGTGTTGTCCATCCAGGATATCAAGACACTGCTCACCGGCTGGGAGATCACCGGAGAAACGTATGAGCTGTTCCGCGGGGCTCACACCCAGGCGGTCCAGGAAACTTGCCGGGCCTTAGAGGAAACTTGCCGCACCAAGTCGGATTTAAAGCAGGCGGCGCTGCTGCTGGCTGTGGAGGCCAACGCCAAACGGGCCGCAGCCGAGCGGATACTCTGCGAGCTGGGCCGGGAGCCGGGAAAGAAACCGAAAGGCGAGTGAAGCCAGAGTCCGAATGCCAATGGGGAAAGAAGGTTGGACAGTTTGCAAACAGGAGTGAGCACAGCGTGCCTGTATCCCATGGAAACCGAGCGTTCGTTAGAACTGCTGCTGCGCATGGGCTACCGCCGGTTTGAGGTGTTTTTCAACTGCATGGAGGAGTTGGGAACTCCCTTTTTACGGGAATTGAAGCGCCGGGCAGAGGCTTACGGGGCCAGTTTTGTGTCAGTGCATCCCTTTAGTTCTGCGGCGGAGTCCACCCTGCTGTTTGGCGATTACCCCCGCCGTACCCAAGAGGCGTTTGACTTTTACCGCCGGTATATGGCGGCAGCCGCTTATTTGGGAGGCAAGTATGTGGTGATCCATGGCCAGCCTCAGGGCCACGGCAAACTGACCGACGAGGGCTATTGGGAACGTTTTGGGCGTCTGTACCGCCTGGGAGAGGAAGAAGGAGCCTATCCTGCCCAGGAGAATGTACGGCAGCACCGGGCGGGAACGGTGGAATTTGTAGCGGGGATGGCCCGTTATCTGGGGGATTCCTGCGGGTTTGTGCTGGATGTCAAACAATGCCGGATGGCGGGAGCCTCCATCCAGGAAATGGCCAGGGCTATGGGGAAGCGGCTGGTCCATGTGCACTTGAGCGATGAAGGCGAGGGTAGTCCCTGTTTGCTGCCTGGGGCCGGGCAATTTGACCACCAAGCTTTCCGACGGTTGCTGGAAGGGCAGGGGTTTGCCGGAACGGTCGTCACCGAGGTTTACCGCACCAGTTTTTCCCAATTTCAGGAACTGGAAGATTCTCTATACTTCACAAAAAAAATCTTTAAATCCTCTTTTTCCTGACAATTTTCTTGCTTTTTTGCGCCTTTTTGCGTTATAATAAAACACAAGGATGATTACAGGTCCTCCAAAGCCCTGTGGGGACCTAGGGAATGCTATTAGGAGGTGCTTTGTTTTGAAATGTCCTTATTGCGGCTATATCGAAAGCCGGGTAATCGATTCCCGTCCTACTGACGAGGGGGAGCGGATCCGCCGCCGCCGGGAGTGTTTGAAGTGCGGCAAGCGTTTTACCACGTATGAGGTGATCGAAAATGTTCCCATTGTGGTGATTAAGAAGGACAAATCCCGGGAAACTTTTGACCGCAGCAAGCTTTTGAATGGATTGCTCCGTGCCTGCGAAAAACGTCCCGTTTCCATGGATACCTTAGAGCGCATTGTGGACGAGATCGAAAACCTGCTGCAAAATTCCCTGGACCGGGAAGTTTCCTCCCAGCGTATTGGTACCTATGCCATGGAGAAGCTAAAAAATGTGGACGAGGTGGCCTATGTGCGGTTTGCTTCGGTGTACCGCCAATTCAAGGACATCAACAGTTTCATGGAAGAATTGTCTAAGATCATCAACAGCAAAAAGGAATAATGATCCCCAATCCGCCTGAAAAAGGGGCTGTTGCAGGTTGCAACAGCCCCTTTTTTAGTTGTATATGGGGAATTATCTATGAGCCGGTCAGCATGGTGTGGCTGCTCCCCTGCTGGAAGCGCAGGACGCAAAGCAGCCTTACAGCAGGGTTTCAGCCCACTGAGCCTCTTGGAAGCCCACCAGTACCCGGCTGCCGGTGAGAAGGATGGGCCGTTTTACCAGCATCCCGTCGGTGGCAAGCAGGGCGAGTTGTTCCTCTTCGCTCATGGCGGGCAGCTTGTCTTTCAGCCCCAGGCCGCGGTACTGCTGGCCGCTGGTGTTGAAAAACCGCTTTAAAGGCAGCCCGCTTTGGCTGTGCCATTGACGCAGCTCTTCCTGGGTAGGGTTCTGTGCCTTGATATCGCGGTACTCATAGGAGATGCCGTAGCTGTCCAGCCAGGCTTGGGCTTTTTTGCAGGTGGAGCACTTGGGGTAACAGAGCAACAGCATGATAAACAGTCCTTTCTTCCTTTTGGGGAAAATGGGATTAAAGGGTCCAGCTTTTTAGAAGTTCCTTTTCTAAAAAAGCGGCCATAGGCTGGAAATCTTTCGTGTGGTCGTAGACAGTGAGGCAATGGAAGTATTCTTCCTTGTCCTGGGCAAAAAATACCAGGGGTGGGTGGTCACGGGAGAGCAGGAAGAAGTTCACCAAGATCTGCCCTGTGGCGCCGTTCCCAGCAGCAAAAGGGTGGATGTGCTCAAAGCGGCAGTGGAAATAAGCGGCCTCCCCCAGCAATTGCGGGCCGCAGTAGCCGCTGATCTCTTCCGTCAAGCGGTCCAATTCCTCTTCTACATCCTGGGCGGGGGAACCCACCGCGTTGACGGCGGTGACGAAGTCCTGCTTTTTCAGTTCACCGGGCCGTTCCCCCAGGTTGAGGTACAAGGGGTGGTCGTATACGCCGCTGGTGAGGATCCGGTGGACTTCCTGTACCATGGTGGTATCCAGCTCGTCACGGGCCAGTACCCGGTCACGCAGGTAATCGTAACAAAACTTGTGGTTGGAGAGGACAAACAGGTCTTTAGGGTTTCCGGTAAACTGGGAAACTGCCCCTGTTTGGAAAAATTCCTGGACCGTGTGGAACTCTATGTCCCCGCCTTCCAGCAGGTAGGAGTTGTATGAGAAACAGGGATTGAAGTCTTTCAGCAACCGCTCGAAATCCCCGGCGCTGCGCAGGTGAAAGGATTGCCACCAGGCCAGCAAGGCGCTGTATTTGCTCATGGGATAGCCTCTTTTCCAAAAAAGGAATTATAGAAACAATTATACGAGTTTTTCCCCTTTTCTGCAAGCAGCTGGAGCCGCTTAAAAAATATTTAACAAATATAGGTTCCCTTGTATCTGACACCGGGCCGGGGAAACCATAAAAGGATGCAATTCCATCGACAAAAAGGGGGCTGCGGCAAAAAGCAACAGTCCCCTTTGGAAGCTATTCAAAAAGGTTTACAGGGTGCTGGCCACTTCGTAAGCGTCCCAAATGGCGTACATGATGTTGGCCACCTTGTTGGCGTCGCCGATCTGGTAGATGGCATCCACGCTGTCCTTCAGCTGGTCGTACAGGCCGTTTTCAGACTTGTATCCCACACAGAGGATCACGGAATCGGCAGGGATGGATTCATCGCCGTCTTTCCCAGCGATGACCACGTTGCCGGGCTGGGCGCTCTTCACCGTGGAGCCGCACTTGATCTGCACGCCCTTGAAGGGCACCAGAGCCTCCAGCATCTCAGAGTTGGCATGGCACAGCGGGCCGTTGACAGCCAGCAGTTTGTCCATAGCCTCCACAATGGTCACGTCCTTGCCCTGTTCCCGCAGCCAGAGGGCCGTTTCGCAGCCAACCAGGCCGCCGCCTACGATCACAGTGGACTGCCCGGGATCGGCCTTGCCAAGCAGTACATCTTCCGCGGTGAGCACGTTGCCCTCCAGGGGGATGAGCTTGGGGATGGAGCCGGTGGCCAGGATCAGCACGCCGAACTCCTCTTTCTGGATGTCCTCAGCGGTCATCTTGGTGTTCAGGCGCACTTCCACGTTCAGTTCTTTCAGCTCGTGGGCGTACCAGCGCACCAGAGCCAGATCGTCCTCTTTAAAGTCCGGGGTACCGCCGGGGATCAGGTTGCCTCCCAGGGTGTCCCGGGCCTCGCACAGCACGGGCTTGTGGCCGCGGATAGCCAGCACACGGGCAGCTTCACAGCCGGCAGGGCCGCCGCCGATGATCAACACCTTCTTGGGGGTGGTGGTGGGCAGCAGCTGGGCGATGCGCTCCCGGCAGCAGGCGGGGTTCACAGCGCAGTTGAGGGCGGAGTACTCCTGGATACGGCCCATGCAGCCTTCCTGGCAGGAGAGGCAGGGGCGGATGGACTCCACTTTCCCGGCCTTCAGCTTGTTGACATAGTCAGGGTCGGCCAGCAGGGGGCGGCCCAGGGATACGATATCGCAGGTGCCGTCTTCCACAGCCTTGGCGGCCATGTCGGCGTCGTCCATACGGCCAGCGCAGATGATGGGCACATCCACAGCGTCCTTCACCAGCTTGGCGTATTCAATGTACAGGCCCTTCTTCTGGTACATGGGGGGATGGCTCCACCACCAGGCGTCGTAGCTGCCAACGTCCACATCCAGGCAGTCATAACCGTACTTCACCAGCAGCTTGGCAGCCTCAATGCCCTCGGGGATGTCGCGGCCCTTCTCCTCGAACTTTTCGCCGGGCAGTGCGCCGACACGCCAATCCTTGATGAAGCTCTTGGGGCTGTACCGCAGAGCCACCACAAAGTCCTCGCCGCAGCGGGATTTGATCTCTTCCACGATCTCCTTGGCAAAGCGCAGGCGGTTCTCCAGGGAGCCGCCGTACTCGTCGGTGCGGTGGTTGAAGAAGGAGATGGCGAACTGGTCGATCAGGTAGCCCTCGTGGACAGCGTGGATCTCCACACCGTCAAAGCCGGCCCGTTTGGCGTGGAAGGCGCCGTTGCCGAACTGCTTGACAATGTGATGGATCTCATCCACGGTCAGCTCCCGGCAGACCTTGTCCAGCCACCGGTGCATGATGGGGGAGGGGGCCACAGGGGGGTACTCGCCCAGGTTGGTGGGGATGGTCACACGGCCGAAGCCGCCGGACATCTGCAGCCAGATTTTGGAGCCATAGGCGTGGATGCGCTCGGTCATCTCCCGGGCGGTGCGCACAAACTGGATGGGGTCGTAGGTGGCGCAGGGGCAGTTGGGCATCCCGTGCTCTTCCACCTCGTTGTCGGCAAAGGTAACGCCGGTGATGATCAGGCCGGTGCCGCCCTTGGCGCGCTCGGTGTAGTAGTCGATTCCCCGCTGGTTGAAGCCGCCGTTGGCGTCCCCCAGGCCCAGGGGGCCCATGGGGGCCATGGCAAAACGGTTTTTCAGCTCCATGCCGCGGACGTTGATTTTGTCGAATAAGATCTTGTGGTTTGCAAGCATCTGTATGGCTCCTTCCTTGCTGTTTTCTATAGAGATTGAGAGGCGTGTTGCTGCGTTTTTATTCTACCCGATTTTCCCATACATGACAAGAGCCGGTGCGTCGTGAAAACACATCGGCACTGTTTTTCAAACGTTTTTTGCTGTTTTTCAAAAATAGTATTTAAAGGGCCTGGGAGGTACGCTCGATCACCTCGTCCTGGATGGACTTGGGCAGGCGGGTAAAATAGGCGCTGTAGCCCGCCACCCGCACGGTCAGCTCGGGGTGCTCCTCGGGATGAGCTTGGGCGTCCAACATTTCTTCCCGATCCACCACGTTGAACTGGATGTGCTTGCCCCCGTGGGTCAGGTAGGTGCGGATGAGCCCTGCCAGTTTGTTCAGGTCGGCGGAAGTCTTCAGCACGGAGGGATGGAATTTCATGTTGAATAGGGTGCCTTGGTACTGATCCTGCTGAATGCGCATGGCGCTTTGGAACACGGCCAGAGGCCCCCGCAGATCCTTGCCGTGGCTGGGGGAGATGGAGGCGTCTGCCAGGATCTCGCCGCCCTTGCGGCCGTCTGGGGTGGCCCCGGTCAGGGCTCCGCCAGGCTGGTGGGCGGAGATGGAAATGGCGTTGGGCTTCACCGTTTCGCCGTAGGCGCTGGGGTAGCTGCGGCAGGCCTCGTTGTGGAGCTGGTACACTTCGTTGACCAGTTCGTCCACCTCGGGGATGTTGTTGCCGTATTTGGGGGCTGCCAGGAAGTCGGCGCGCATTTCATCAAAGCCTTCCCAGTCGGCGTCCAGGGCCTCCATCAGCTGGGCCATGGTGTACTTCTTCTCGTCAAACACCAGCTTCTTGATGGCCATCAAGGAGTCGCCGGCGTTGACACCGCCCACCGCGCCGATCAGGCCGGCGTTTTCAAAGGCAAAGCGGCGGTTGAACATATCCTTGCCGCAGCGCACGCCGTCGTGCATCAAGGCGGAGCGGAACACATCGGGGAACAGCTCCCGCTCGGCGATCATCTCCACGTTGACCCGCTCGGCGGCCATGCCCATCAGGTATTTGATCTGGGTGAACACAGCCTCTTTCAGCTCTTCAAAAGTTTCCATCTTGGTCACGTCGCCGGTCTGGATGCCCACCATCTCGTTGGTGTAGCGGCAGAAGCCGTTGTGCAGGCACACGTCCATGGCGTGGGGGATGATGAAAAAGCAGGCCACTTGGGTGCGGGTGACGCCGGGGATGTTGCCGTCCACGCAGCCGGTGGCGCAGTAGTTGCGGGCCTGCTCCACGGTGAGGGTGTTGTCCTCAGTGAAGAAGCGGATGTAGCTGTCATCCCCGATGAAAGCGGGCATCCCCAGGCCGGTGCGCACCACTTCCAGGGCTTTTTCCAGCAGCAGGTCCGGGGTGTTCTTGTGGATCCGCACCGTCAGGGTGTGGTGGGGCAGGTGGGTGTCTTTGGCAGCTTCCAGCAGCAGGTAAGTCAGCTCGTTGGTGGCGTCGGAGCCGTCGGCTTTTTGCCCACCGATGGTCCAGTTGTACCACTTGGCCATACCGGCGTTTTTGGCCCGGTTGGCTTTGCCGGACACCCGGTTGATCTTCATCACCTTGCACCGCATGATCTCCAGCAGTTCCAGCACCTGGCCGTCGGTGATGAGCCCGGCGTCGATGTCGTGCTTGTAGTAGGGGTACATATACTGGTCAAACCGGCCGGCGGTGGAGGTGGGGGAGGGGCACACCATCAGGAAGGTGAACCAGAAAGCTTGCAGCGCCTCCCGGAAGGTCTCGGCGGGCTCATAGGGCACCTTGCGGCAGATGCGGGCCATCTCCAAAAGCTCGGCTTTCCGCCGGGGGTCGGTTTCCTCCCCGGCCATCTTCTCGGCCAGGCCGGCGTACCGGTTCGCGAAGCGCACCCAAGCTTCAAACACCAGGATGACGCCCTCCCAGTAATTGCGCTTCTCGATGCTGTCGATCTCGTAGTACCGCAGCTCCTCTAGGCAGCGTTTGGCCTCTTCAATGATGCCTTTGGCGCCCTTTTGCAGGATCTGCTCGTACTCCACGCACACCAGGGAAAACCCGGGGCCCAAGCCGTAGCCGCTCATGGCAAAGCCGCCGCCGGAGCCGCCCCGCTTGTCTTTCCAGGGAGGGAGGATCAGGCCGGATTTCATAAAGGGCCACAGCCGGTCGCTCTCCCCCAGGGACTTGCCCATGGTTTCAATCAGATTGCTGTTGAGGCTGTTTTCCGCAAAGCGCTGGTTCAGCCGGTAGAGCTCCTCCTCGTCTTCGGGGGAGATGGTGTAGATCTCCGACTTCAGGCTCTCCACCTCGTCGGGGGTCCACACGCCGTACTCATACTGCATCTCCAGGCCAAAGGGCTTGCTGGCGCCGGAGCCGCACAGCAGGTCGTCCTCTTCGATGAAAATGGGGAGGTTGTCCAGCACGTGGGCGTGGAGCTTGGAGCGCCGCAGGAGCATGGGCTGGCCGGCGGTTTCCTCCAAGGATTGCACCGCCAGGCGGAACTGTTCCACACACAGGGGGTATTTGTTGACGCGCAGGCTTTCTTTCATGCGCTTTACACGTTCGGTCATGGGAGAATACCATCCTTTCCCGGGAATTCTGTGCCTCCATCAAACCACAAAGCATCCCTTCTGGCAAGGGGATGGACAAGATTTGGCAGCCGGGCACAAAACGAAGGGGGAAATTTGGGCTGGGTATATAACTCTTGCAATCCGGCTGGAATTGTGAAATACTTTTTAGTAAGATGATTACGGGAATGCCAGGAGGGATATGGATGGATATCCGGGTGATCAAAGAGGAATTGGGCAGCGCGGCCAGCTTTTACCAAGGGGGGCAGGAGCGCGCTTCGTTCCGCAAGGTACAGCTGTTGGATTGCCAGCAGTCTTTGGAAAGGGAGGTGCTGTATTTGGGCAGCCTGGCCCAGGCAAGGGAGCTTGCCTCCACATGGCAGCCGGACCAGGGGAGCATCCTGCTGCTGGCGGAAACCACGGCCGGCCAGCTGTATGAGCTGCCCCGTGACAGGCTCCCGGGATGTGTCATGCTGTCCAGGCTTTCCATTGCGGCGCTGTACAACCGTATCAGCAGCCTGTTGGAAGCCCCTCAGCTGGACCCCGCCCACGTGTGGAAGCAAGTGCTTTCCCGGCAGCTGGTGTCCTCCGGGGAGATCCGCCAGAGGTTGTTCGGCAAAGAGGAAAACACCTATGTGCAGCTGCTATTGCTTCAGCAGAAAAACCACATGGCCCTGCCGCCCCAGCTGGAAGAGTGGGCGGCACGTTGGTTCCCGGATGACCTGGTTATTGCCGGGGAAGGGGAGATCGCCGTGGTGCGCCAGCACAAGGAGCAGCTGTTCCACTTCCCTCTTCCAGAAGGCATGGAGGAAACGTTGGAAAAGCTGGGGTGCGTGGCGGGAATTGGCAACGCCACCCGGGACTGCAGTATGCTGCGCACCATCTGCCAGATGATGCGCCATATGCTCCGGCTGCGGGAGCGCCTGGAACGGGAGGACACCCTCTGCCTTTTGGACCAGTACCAGGTGATGATCGTCCTGGACTACTGTGTGCAGGAATATGTCCGGCGCAACGGCCACATGGATATCTGCTATTTGGCCCATCCGGCACTGATCCACCTTGCCCGGTACGACACCCGCCACGGCACCAACCTGCGTCAGGTGCTGTACCACTACCTGGTGTTTGGGGGCAATGTCCAGCGCACAGCGGCAGCACTGTATATGCACCGGAATACGGTGATGAACAAACTGAAAAAGATCTCGGAAATGGTCAGTTTCGACTTTTCCGACGGCCTGCTGTGCCAGCGGCTGCTGCTTTCCTGCCAGCTGCTGGAGTACGCTGAAAAAGTGTTCAAGCAGCGGGTGGACGACGACCGGGGGGAACATCATGGGAGCACTTGAGTCTGTGACAGGGGTCATTTTTAATTTACAGCATTTTTGTCTGCACGATGGGCCGGGGATCCGCACCAACGTGTTTTTAAAGGGGTGCCCGCTTCGGTGCCGCTGGTGTGCCAACCCGGAGTCCCAACAGAAGCGCCCGCAGATTTTGTGGAACTGGGAAAAGTGCACCGGCTGCGGCGCCTGTGAAGCCGCCTGCCCCATGGGGGCCATCACCCGGGAAGAGGGTGCCATCCGCACCGAAAGCGCCAAATGCGCCGGCTGCGGCGCCTGTGTGGCGGCCTGCCCCCACAAAGCCAGGGAGCTTTCCGGCAGGGTGGCTACGGCGGGGGAGGTGCTTCAAGAGGTGATGGAAGATCGCCTGTTCTACGGCAACGATGGGGGCATGACCCTCACCGGGGGTGAGGTGCTCTCCCAGCCGGGGTTTGCCCTGGCGCTGCTGCGCCTTGCCAAAGAACGGGGCCTGCGTACCGCTGTGGAAACCAGCGGGTTTGGCTCCTGGGAGGCCCTGGGGTCCCTAGCGCCCTTCTGCGACTTGTTCCTCTACGACTGCAAACACACCCTCCCGGAAGGCCACAAGCGCTGCACGGGCCAGTCCAACCAGTTGATTTTGGAGAACCTGGGGCGGCTTTCCCAGGAATTTCCCGAGAAAGAGATTTGGCTGCGGGTGCCGGTGATCCCTGGCTGGAACGACTCCGCGGAGAATATGGAGGGGCTGGCTGCCCTGGCGAAAGCCACCTTGGGGTGCACCCGTGTGGAGTTGCTTCCCTATCACAATTTGGGGGAGGGCAAGCGCCAGCAGCTGGGGGAGGAGCCCTTTCCCGGCCAGGTGCCCACAGAGGAGCATATGGAGGCTTTGCGGCAGATTGTCCGGGCCTGCGGCAAGCCAGTGGTTTGACCGCGCAAAAAAGAGAAGTGGACAGCCGTGCTTTTAGAGGCTGGCTGCAACATAGGAAGGAGAAAACGACCATGAACTACACGCGAACTTCCCGGTATTTGCCGGGGTGCGATGGAACCAAGCTGGCGGTGGACCTGTATCGCCCAGATGTCCACGAAAAAGTCCCCCTGCTGCTGAAGGCGGGCAATTCCCCCCGGCGGCGGATGTTTGAAGGGGACGAAGAGGCAGTGCTCCGATTCCTGGAGGCAGGATATGCGGTGGCCTTTGTGGAAGTTCGGGGCGTGGGGGCATCCTTTGGGGTGTATGATGGCTTCTTCGGTCCCCGGGACGGCAAGGACATGGAGTGCGTCATCAACGCCCTGGCTCAGGAGGACTGGTGCACCGGCAAGGTGGGCACCTACGGCGGCTCTAACCACGGCATGATCCAGGAGATCACTCTGTTGGAGCAGCCGGAGCACCTGTTTGCCTCGGCCCCCTGCGATTGCAGCATGGATTTCTACGACCAGGATTTTCCCAACGGCGTCAGCGCCCTGCCCTTTGTACCGGGCAGCGTGCTGGCTTCCCCGGGGAACAGCCAGGATCCTACCCGGCCTGACGGCGCCCCCCTGGCTCCCCTGGGGGATCCGGTGGACGAAGACCCCGCCCCGGATTACCCCCTGGCCCATCAGGCACAGATGGCCCACCAGCGGAACCTGCCTTTCCTGGGGCAGCACCTGCCCAATATGTACCGGGATGACGTCCATCCCTACCTGGGATACCGTCCCAACCTGGACATCCCTGCATGGGAGCGGATGGATGACGTCCGCTTTGGCCGCATCCCCGTGTGGAGCATCGGCTCCTGGTTTGACCCCGGCTGCACCAACAAGATCCTCACCTGGAAGAGCTGGGGCGGCAAGCTGTTGCTGGGCCCCTGGGGCCACTGCTGTATCTACCGGGATCTCTCCGACTTCCCCAACGCCCACTACGACTGGGCCGGGGAGCATTTGCGGTTCTACGACCAGCTGCTCAAGGGCGAGGACACCGGCAGCCTGGAAGAGCCGCCCATCACCTATTACACTATGGGGGATACCCCGGGAAAAGAGTGGCACCGCTCTGCCGACTTCCCCGTGGAGGGCACCACCTTCCCCAAGCTGTATTTGAGCGCGGGGAACACCCTGGAGGAGGCCCCCACCGAGAAGGGCAGCCTGTCCTACACCGTCCGGGAGGACATCCAGCTGTATGAGAAGATGGGCCGCATGAACCGTCACATCACCCGGGACATGACCCCGGAGGATGGCAAATCCCTGGCCTTCACCTCTGCGCCCCTGCCCAAAGACCTGGAGATCACCGGCGTGCCCATTCTGGATCTGTGGGTCACCTCCACCCACACCGACGGCAACTTCATCGCCGCCCTGGAGTGGGTCACCCCGGAAGGGGAGAGCCACTTCATTACCGAGGGCATGATCCGCGGTTCCCACGCCAAGACCCACCGCAACGCCATCTACGACTCCCTGGGCTTGCCCTACCATCGGGGCTACCGGGAGGACAAAGTGGAACTTTCCGCCACCGAGCCTATGAAGCTCTCCTTCCACCTGGAGGCCACCTCCTGGGTGATCCCCGCCGGCAGCCGGCTGCGCTTGAGCATTTCCTGCGGCGGTTCCGGGTTCCAGCAGCCCGAGGGCTTCCCGGAAGAGATGCCCACTATCCAGGTCTGGACCGGGGAAGGTTGCCTTTCCGCCCTGACCCTGCCGGTGATTAAACCCACCGTTACGGTGTTTGCCGGGGAGGGGAAGAACCTCCACGTGTTCCGCCGGGCGGTGTATGTGGAGCAGGACGGCCGCTTTGCCCAGTACCCCTGTGTCCAGGCGTATCCCCAGGGGGATGGGGTCATGGTTTACCAGACCCAGGACTTCACCGTCCGGGTGGAAACCAACGGCTTGGAGGCCACCGCCACGGTGGAAAACGGTCCCTTTGCCTTTACCGGGAAAGCCTCCCTGCCGGACCGCTATGCCTTCGGCGACCAGAGCGGGGAGATCCCCCTTTTCCCTGTGTTCCGTCTGCGGGACGCCGGCGTGAAGAACCTCTATGTGGCCACGGTGCCAGTGGGCAAGGGCGCCAAAGGCGAGCCCAACATCCAGCTGCGCAACACCTTTGACCTGTTTGTGGACCTGCTCTATCCCCAAGGGGAGCGGAAGAACCTGCCCTGCCTGGTGAACATCCACGGCTTTGGCGGGAACCACCACCAGTTTGAGGCGGACGTGGACGCCTTCCTGGAGCGGGGCTATGCAGTGGCTTCCATTGATTACCGGCTGTGCCCGCCCAACCGCTGGCCCACTTCTGGGGACGACAGCCGGGCCTGCATCCGGTACCTGAAAGCCCACAGCCAGGAGCTGGGCCTGGATCCCCAGCGGTTTGGGCTGATCGGCTGTTCTATGGGCGGCCACCTCACTGCCATGCTGGCCGCCTGCAACGGCGACTCCGCTGAGGAGGGCGCCATCGGCGGCTGCCTGGAGCAGGACTGCTCGGTGAAAGCGGCGGCGGCCTACTTCTCCTTCACGGACTTCTTCCATTTTGGGGACGACTCCGCCTGGGTGTGGCCATCCCAGCCCAATAAGGTCAACCAGTGCGACGGCCCCTTCGCCCCCTTGGGCAGTATGCTGGGCCACGTGGGCATGGGCCGGGGTATGGCGGACGTGAAAGCCCACCTGTGGGATCAGGATCCCCAGTATCAAGAGCTGACCCGCGCCGCCTGGGAGGCCAGCCCCATTTCCCACGTGACGGAGCACAGTGCGCCCCTCTGCCTGGTCCACGGCATCTTCGACTACGGCGTCCAGGTGCCCATGGGCCAGAGTGTGCGGATGTTCAAGGCCTACACGGAGAAGGGCGTGAAGTCCCTGCTTTTGTGCAACAACAATGGCCCCTTCGGGGAGGATCCCGAAGTAAAAATGGCTGTGGTAAAGTTCCTCACCAGCCGGGTGTAAAAACCTCATAAACAAGAAAAAATCCCCTTAGCGGAAGGCTTAATAAGTGATAGGTACTATTTAGCTTTGCCAGGGGCATAGAACGGTGTGACCATTATGGTCACACCGTTTTTCTGCATCCAGGAGTAGATTCCGCAACGATGGGCTCGGAACTCACAGGAATCTCTACGTCATCTACGAAGTTGAAATTGGGAATCCGCTTCTTCAGCTTGTAGGACTTGGAATAGGTCTTAAAATTGCAGGTACAGCCGGTGTACTCCATCCGTTCCAGAATACCCACAACTGATT
>URKX01000021.1 GCA_900548545.1 uncultured Oscillospiraceae bacterium | reverse complement strand
CCTGGAGGCCACGCCGAAGCTGGCGGAGTCCCTCACAGAGGACGGTTCCGCAGATGCGGCCAAGGCGATCATGACCACGGACACGGTGGTCAAAGAGGCGGCGGCCGAAGTCACCATCAACGGGAAGACGGTCCGCATGGGCGGCATCGCCAAGGGGTCCGGCATGATCCATCCCAATATGGCGACCATGCTGTGCTTTTTGACAACGGACGCGAACATCGCCCCAGCGGTGCTGGACAGCGCCCTGCGCATCGCAGTGAAGGACAGCTTCAACATGGTCAGCATCGACGGGGACACATCGACGAACGATATGACCGCCATCCTGGCAAATGGCTTGGCCGAAAACGACCCGATTGAAGAGGGGACGGAGGCGTTCGATCTCTTCACGGAGACGCTGCGTGCGATTGCCATCCGCCTGGCGCGTATGGTGGCAAAGGACGGCGAAGGCGCGACAAAGCTTTTGGTCTGCAAGGTGACCGGCGCGGCCAGCGACGCGGACGCGCGCACCGTGGCCAAGAGCGTGATCTGTTCCAGCCTATTGAAAGCGGCCATGTTTGGCGCGGACGCCAACTGGGGCCGCGTGCTGTGCGCCATCGGGTACTCTGGCGCGCCTGTGGACGTGGAGAAGATCGGCGTGAGCTTCCGCTCTGCCGCCGGGCAGGTGGACGTTTGCAAAAACGGCGCGGGCATCCCCTTCTCGGAGGAGGAGGCCTCCGAAGTCCTGCACGAGCACGACATTGAAATCCTCATCCACCTGCATATGGGGGAGGTTTCCGCCGAAGCTTACGGCTGCGACCTGACCTACGATTATGTGAAGATCAACGGTGATTACCGCACCTAAAGCGATTTCAAAGGGGGAGCCCATGAAGGGACAACAGAAAAGCGGAAGGCCTTTGGGCCTGTGGGAAGTGGCTGCGCTGGTGATTGGCGGGCTGCTCTATGTGGCGGTGGCCCTGTTCCTCATCTTGCTTTTGGCGGGGGGAGCTTTGCTGGCGGATGCCCTGGAGCTGGGGTTCCTGGCGGGGGTGCTGCTGCTGGTGGGGATCTTTCTCTACCTGGTGGGAAAACGCCGGGGAATGGCCCGGTTTTGGCGGCGCTTCCTGTTGGGGGCGCTGGTTGCCGCAGGGCTGTTGCTGGCGCTGTTTTCCGTGGCCATCGGGCTGCTGCTCTTTCAGTCTACCGGGGGTTAATCCAACAAGGGGGAACACAACGTGGAAATTCCAAACAACGAGCGGGCCAAGGTGCTTGTCCAGGCCCTGCCTTACATCAAAAAATACGCGGGCAAGACCGTGGTGGTCAAATACGGCGGCAACGCCATGATCGATGAAAACTTGAAAAACGATGTGATGAACGACATCGTGCTGATGCAGCTGGTGGGCATCAACGTGGTGCTGGTACACGGAGGCGGGCCGGAGATCAATGCCATGTTGAAAAAAATCCAGAAGGAGAGCAAGTTCCTAAACGGGATGCGGGTCACCGACCAGGAAACCATGGACGTGGTCCAGCAGGTGCTGGCGGGCAAGGTGAACAAGGACCTGGTCCAGCGGCTAGAGGATGCCGGCGGCAAAGCGGTGGGCCTGTGCGGTTTGGACGGCTCCCTTTTAAAAGCGGACCAGTTGGATACGGAACTGGGCTTTGTGGGGGAGATCCGGGAAGTGAACACCGATATCTTGCAAAACGCCGCCAACAACGGCTATGTTCCCATTGTTTCCACGGTGGCGGCCGGGTATCACAGGGAAGTGTACAACATCAACGCCGATGTGGCTGCTGCCCGGATTGCGGCATCCCTGGGTGCTATGAAGCTGATCCTCATGACGGATGTCCGTGGCTTGCTCCGTGACAAGGACGACGAGAGCACCCTGATCCCAGTGGTGAATGTCAGCGATGTGAGCCGCCTGAAGAAAGAGGGGATCATCTCCGGGGGCATGATCCCCAAGATCGACTGCTGTGTGGACGCTGTCCGCCGGGGCGTGGGCAGGGCCCACATCATCGACGGCCGGACACCCCACTCAATCCTGGTGGAGCTGTTCACCGACGAAGGCATCGGCACCATGTTCTATTGATTAAGGCTCCGCTGGGCCGTTATCTTGCAAGGAGTGATTTTCCATGACGTTTGAACAGATCAAAGACCAGGATCAGGCTTATATCCTCCACACTTACGGCCGGGTGGACGCCGCCCTGGTGGAGGGCAAAAATGCCCGGGCCTGGGATGTGGACGGCAAAGAATACATTGACTTCACCGCCGGGATCGGCGTGAACGCCCTGGGCTACAGTGACCCGGAGTGGGCAGCTGCCGTGGGGGGGCAGGCGGGGAAGATCCAGCACCTGTGCAACTACTACTACAGCCCCCAGAACACCGGCTTGGCCCAGGAGCTCAGCCAGGCTTCCGGCATGGCCAAGGCGTTTTTCTGCAACTCCGGCGCCGAAGCCAACGAGTGTGCCGTTAAAATCGCCCGGAAGTATGGGGAGAAGCGGGGCGCCTATAAAATCATCACCCTAGTGAATTCCTTCCACGGCCGCACCTTGACCACCTTGGCCGCCACTGGCCAGGAGGGCTTCCACAAGGACTTCCTGCCCTTGACGGAAGGGTTTGTCTACGCCCAGGCCGGTGACTTGGAGGAAATCGAGAAGCTGCTGGACGGTTCGGTATGCGCTGTGCTTATGGAGATGGTCCAGGGTGAGGGCGGCGTCATCCCTATGGGGGAGAGCTTTGTAAAGGGTCTGGAAAAGCTGTGCGACCAGCATGACGTGCTGCTGATGATCGACGAGGTGCAGACCGGTGTGGGCCGCACGGGCACCTTCTATGCCTACCAGGGATATGGCGTCCATCCGGACGTGGTGACTACTGCCAAGGGCTTGGCCGGGGGCCTGCCCATTGGCGCCTGCTTGGTGTCGGAGAAGCTGGGGGATATCCTCCAGCCGGGCATGAACGGCTCCACCTTCGGCGGAAATCCGGTGGCCTGCGCCGGCGCCCGGGTGGTGGTCCGCCGGGTCAGTGACCCCGCCTTCCTCCAGGCTGTGAAGGAAAAAGGCGCCTACTTGAAGGCAAAGCTGGAGGCCATGCCCCAGGTGGAATATGTCCGGGGCCAGGGGATGATGCTGGGCGTGAAGCTCAAGGGCAAAGATGCCCACGATGTGCTGGTGGAATGCGCCAAGCAGGGGCTTTTGATCCTCACTGCCAAAGAGCTGGTGCGGTTTTTGCCCCCGCTGACCATCACCCAGGAGGACATGGACCAGGGCTTGGCCATTTTCCAGAAAGTCCTGGAGCAGTGAGAAGGACTATGCTTGCCGGGAACCGGCGGTGACTTTTAGAAAGGATGAAACCCATGAAACATCTGTTGAAGCTGTTGGATCTGACCGGCGAGGAGATCTTGGACATTTTGAACCTGGCTGATCAGTTGAAGTATGAAACAAAGCACGGCATCGAGCACCCCTATCTCAAGGGCAAGTGCCTGGGGATGATTTTTGAGAAATCTTCCACCCGCACCCGGGTGTCCTTTGAGGTGGGCATCAACCAGCTGGGCGGTTACGCAGTGGTGTTGGGGGCTGAGGGCTCCCAGATCGGCCGGGGCGAGCCTGTCCAGGACACCGCCCGTGTGCTGTCCCGGTATGTGGACGGCATTATGGTCCGTACCTTTGGCCAGGATGAGGTGGAAGCCCTGGCCCGGTACGGCAGCGTGCCGGTGATCAACGGCCTGACGGATTTCTGCCACCCTTGCCAGGTGTTGGCGGACCTGATGACCATCCGGGAGTACAAAGGCTCTTTGGAAGGGTTGAAGATGTGTTTCATCGGCGACGGCAACAACATGATGAACAGCCTGATCGTGGGCGGCCTGAAGGTGGGCATGAGCGTTTCCGCGGCCTGCCCTGAGGGATACCGTCCGCCCCAGGAGATCTTGGAATTTGCCGCCGGGTACGGCGATAAGTTTGAGCTGACCGACTCTCCCTTGAAAGCTGCCAAGGACGCCGATGTGGTCATTACCGACGTGTGGACCTCTATGGGGCAGGAAGAGGAGCGGGCTGCCCGGGAGGCTGCCTTCAAAGGCTACTGTGTGGACGGGGGACTGATGGCCCAGGCCAAGCCCGACGCCATGGTGCAGCATTGCCTGCCTGCCCACCGCGGGGAGGAGATCACGGCAGAAGTGTTTGAGGCAAACGCACAGTATATTTTCGAGGAGGCGGAAAACCGGCTCCATGCCCAGAAGGCTGTGATGGTGAAAACCATGGGGGCTTCCACCGAAAAAGAATAAACCGCTGGAAAGAGGGGAGGGGCCTGTGGCCTCTTCCCTTTTTTAGCGCCGGGGCTTGCCTTGAAAAACTTCCCCTTTTGTTTTTTGCCCCCGTGTGCTATGATATCTTTGCTCGACGTTTTTTCAGCAGGTGATCCCATGCCATGCGCTTTTACGCGGCCCGCCCCAGGCAAACAGATGCCCGGGGAAGAATGTGCTGACGGTGTGCCATGGGGGCATCTGCCGCTTTGTCGAGAGCTGCTTGCGCGACATGGGCAAGGAAGAGTTTTCCAAATCAGCATGGGCAACTGCAAGGTCCGGTAGCGTGAGCCGGACCTGCCCAAAGGAGAGGGGGGGAAAAGCATGGTGAAATTTTACGGTTCCCACATCTGCTCCGGATGCCGGGAGGCCAAAGCCCTGTTTGCCGAAAAGAGCTTTGAGGGCTTTGAATTCATTGAGATCACCGAGAGCACCGACAACCTGCGGGAGTTTTTAAAACTGCGGGATACCCGGGAGGAATTGCAGGAGGCCAAAGACGCCGGCCGCATCGGCATCCCTTGCTTTGTGCGGGAGGATGGCTCTATCACCCTGGAAGCGGAAGACGTGCTGAGAGAAGCTGGCGCCGCCTGTTAAAATTTCGGCAAAGCTCTTGAATAACAGCCTTTTTCCGATTATAATGGACACAGATTGGTATTCCGGGCGGCATTGCGCCAGCCCGGAAGAAAACTGAAACCGAAAGGAGTACCAATATGAACTATTCCCATGAAGTGGAAAATATGTGCACGGTGAAGAAGGGTCCCCATCATGGCCCCGCTCCCATCCCGGAGGAAGGCAAGTGGGTTAAATCCTACCAGATCTCCGATATCTCCGGCCTTTCCCACGGTGTAGGCTGGTGCGCTCCCCAGCAGGGCGCTTGCAAGCTGACCCTGAACGTGAAGGAAGGCATCGTGCAGGAAGCCCTGGTGGAAACCCTGGGATGTTCCGGCATGACCCATTCCGCCGCTATGGCCGCTGAGATCCTCCCCGGCAAGACCCTGCTGGAGTGCCTGAACACCGACTTGGTGTGCGATGCCATCAACGTAGCTATGCGTGAGATCTTCAAGCAGCTGGCTTACGGCCGCAGCCAGACCGCCTTCTCTGAGGACGGCCTGCCCATCGGCGCCAGCCTGGAAGACCTGGGCAAGGGCCTGCGTTCCCAGGTGGGCACCATGTTCTCCACTGGGCTCAAGGGCGTTCGCTACATGGAAATGGCTGAAGGCTATGTCATCAAGATGGCTCTCGACGAAGAGGGCGAGGTCATTGGCTATCAGTTTGTCAAGGTGGGCAAGATGCTGGAGGACATTCGTCACGGCGTTTCTCCCGACGAGGCCTATAAGAACAACATTGGCCAGTACGGCCGGTTCGACGGCGCTGCCAAGTACATCGACCCCAGAGAAGAATAATTCCCCACGCGGATGAACTAAGGAGGACAAGCAAATGGCTAATGACGTCATGTTTGAAGGCAAAGAAAGAAGAATGCCGAAAATCGAAAAATGCCTGGCCGAATACGGCATTGGCAGCCTGGAAGAGGCCCGGGACCTTTGCCTCAGCAAGGGCTTTAATCCCTATGATATCGTAAAGGGCGTGCAGCCCATCGCTTTTGAGAACGCCGGCTGGGCCTACACCCTGGGCTGCGCCGTCGCCATCAAGAAGGGCGTGAAGACCGCTGCCGAAGCCGCCGAGGCCATCGGCATCGGCCTGGAAGCTTTCTGCGTGCCCGGCTCTGTGGCCGAGCAGCGCAACGTGGGCTTGGGCCACGGCAACCTGGGCGCGATGCTGCTCCGGGACGAAACCAAGTGCTTCGCGTTCCTGGCCGGCCACGAGTCCTTTGCCGCCGCGGAAGGCGCCATTGGTATTGCCAAGACCGCTAACCGCGCCCGCAAGGAGCCCCTGCGCATCATCCTTAACGGCTTGGGCAAGGACGCTGCTTACATTATTTCCCGTATCAACGGCTTTACCTATGTGAAGACAGACTATGACTTTTTCACTGGTGAACTGAAGGTTGTGGAAACCAAACCCTTCTCTGACGGCGAGCGCGCTGCTGTCAAGTGCTACGGCGCCAACGACGTTTTGGAAGGCGTGGCCATCATGAAGGCCGAGGGTGTAGACGTGTCCATCACCGGCAACTCCACCAACCCCACCCGATTCCAGCACTTGGTTGCCGGCACCTACAAGAAATGGGCTCTGGAGAATGGCAAGAAGTATTTCTCCGTTGCTTCCGGCGGTGGCACCGGCCGTACCCTGCATCCCGACAACATGGCTGCCGGCCCCGCTTCCTACGGCCTGACCGACTCCATGGGCCGTATGCATGGCGACGCCCAGTTCGCTGGTTCCTCTTCTGTGCCTGCCCACGTGGAGATGATGGGCCTGATGGGCATGGGCAACAACCCTATGGTGGGCGCTACCGTTGCCTGCGCTGTGGCTGTGTACGAAGGCACCAAGTAAGTTCCCTTTTGGTTTCAAATAGCACGAATGTAAAAGGGCCTGCTGCAACTTGCAGCAAGCCTTTTTTTATTCATTTCCCTTTTCTATTTGACTTTGCCCCGGCCAACTGATATGCTAAAGAAAAACATAGGGCTTTAGGCCGATCCTTTAGGAAGAGGGGGGCAGCTGCGGGGTTTTGTTGGAATGGATGGATTCTCCGATGGAGGGAAGCGGGAGAGGAGGCGCTGCGTTTGGAAAGAAAATCAAGTTGCTGTTTTACGGGGCACCGGCGCATTCCCGAGCAGGAGATGCTCTGGCTGCGGCGCAGATTGCGGGAAGAGATTGTGGCGTTGGTGGAGGAAAAAGGCATCACCACCTTTTTGGCAGGAGGTGCTTTGGGTTTTGACACCATTGCGGCCCAGGAGGTGCTCCGGGCGCGTGGTGAGAGGTACCCTGGCCTAAAATTGGAATTGGTGCTGCCCTATGTGGGCCAGGAAGAGCAGTGGAGCCAACGGGATGCATCCGTCTATCGTGCTATGCTACGGCAGGCAGACCGTGTGGTGTACATTGCCGGCCGGTATACCCAAGGCTGTATGTTCCAGCGGAACCGCTATTTAGTGGAGCACAGTGCCTATTGCCTTTGCTATCAAAAGAGGGGACGGGGCGGCACTGCTTACACGGTTCGGTATGCCAACAGCCAGGGGCTGGCTGTGCGTAACTTGGCAATCCAGCCTTGGCAGGAATAAAAACTGAGCGCTTGGGAAAGGTTCTGGTAGACGGATCTTTTCCAGGCGTTTTTTTGTTTGTTAGCAGCTTTAGTGTAATGCCGCAACAGAGCATCTGCAACTTTTTGGAGATAGTTTTGCAAAAAGAAAGTGTTTTCCCCTGGAAAACGCCTAAATGCTTTTGAAAATGAATTTTTGCTTTTGAAGAAAATATTTTAGAAAAATCGCACAAAGATGTTGAAAATCTAACGGGGATATGCTATGATATGCGTGTAAGGAAGAGAGGCTGAAGACCGGCCTCGGTGGAAATTGTCCTCCACACAGATACATATTCAATACACTATCATCCCTGCTTTGCGGAAGAAAGGAAGATTTGATTTTTATGTTCAATTTTGTAGAGCAGCCTGTGAAAATAGACAATTACGAGTATTCCCGTATGCCCCAGCGTCCCTCTTCTGTAGTGATGCAGTCCGGCTTGCAGCCTGTGGCGCTGTTCCAGGAGGATGTCCGGATGGTGGGCCGTCCTGAACCTCTGATGGGTTCTTTCTTTGGTTTCCGTCGTCGCAAGGGCTGATAACACTCCCTCCTCCAGCCCTTGTAGATTCTCCTTTTATCTATTTTGAAAAGTTCCTGCCGCTCTCCCCTGCGGCGGGGCTTTTCTTTTTGCAAAAACAAAGCCCGCCCGGTCCCCAAGGGGATGGGCGGGTGGTTTTGGTTTAGGCAGCCCCGGCTTTTTCCAGATCCCGCCGCAGCCGGTGGATGATCTTTTTTTCCAGCCGTGAAATGTAGGATTGGGAGATCCCCAGGCAGTCGGCCACTTCTTTTTGGGTGTGCTCCCGGCCGGACCCCAGTCCGAATCGCAGCACCATGATTTTCTTTTCCCGAGGGGCAAGGCGTTCCACCGCCCGCAGGAGCATTACCCGTTCCGCCTCCCGCTCGATGTCTTGGTTCACGGTGTCCGGCTCGCTGCCCAGTAGGTCTGAAAGCAGCAGTTCGTTGCCGTCCCAGTCCACGTTGAGGGGGTCGTCAATGGATACCTCGTGGCGCAGCTGGGAGCTTTTCCGCAGGTGCATCAAAATCTCGTTTTCAATACACCGGGAGGCATAGGTGGCCAGCTTGATGTTTCGTTCCACTTGGAAGGTGTTCACCGCCTTGATCAACCCAATGGTGCCGATGGAGATCAAGTCTTCCACACTGGCGCCGGGACTTTCAAACTTCTTGGCGATGTACACCACCAGCCGTAGGTTGTGGGTGATGAGAGGCTCCCTGGCGCCGGGTACCCCTTGCCGGATGTTTTCCAGCACTTGGGCTTCCTCCTCTTTTGTCAGAGGGGGAGGGAGCGTTTCCGGGCCGTTGATGTAGTGGCAGCCTTGGGGTTCCGATGGGATGAGGAGCCCGATGAGCCGGTTAAATAGGTTGCGGAAAAAATGCAGCATAGAAGGACCTCCTTGGAAACGATTTATGGGGCGGGGGAGTGCTGGGGGAATTGGTCCGGGCCGTACAGGGCTTGGAACCCTCCCGGAGGGAATTGGTGATCCCATAGGGCTATGTAGCAGGGGATGGGGGTTTTCTCCGGCAGGCGAAGCACTTGGTCCGGCCGGAAGGCGGGCAGCACCCCGGAGCCTCCCACGCTTTCAAAGGGCACCAACCGGAACTCCTTGCCCGGAAGGCTCGTGTCCGGATGGGCTTCCCACTCCTCCAACGGGGCAGGCAGCCACCCTTTCAAAGCGGACGCTTGGCAGACAATCACCGGCAGCCCGGAAAAGGGTTCCCGCAAGTTGCAGCCGGTGTCCGCCTTGGCCCACAAGGTGACGGTCTTTCCCCGGTGTTCCAGTTGGAACCGGCAGACCCGCTGGGAAAAGTCCTCCCTGTGGAAGAGCTTTTGAAACACCCAGAACACCAGATAGGCCCCACCGGTAAAGAGGAACAGCAGGGGCAGGGACAGGTTGAGATAGATGGTGTGGCCCACTAAAGCTACGTTCTGGGTGCCCACCCATTGGATCAGGAACAGGAAGAACCCCGCCAGCGCCAGAGAGAACAGCCAAAAACACAGGGCGGTTTTTAGAAACCCCCGCCGGGACAAGGGGCAAAAAGCCGCCGCTGTCACCAGGGCTGCGGAGGCGCCTCCCCAAAGCAGGGAACCCCACCAGGGCAGAGGGTACAGGCAGGCCAGGGCGCACAGTCCGCCCACAAAAGCCCCCAGGACCATCCTCCAAGGGCCAGCCCGCAGCTGCAGTACGTGTTGCGTGCACCACAGCAGGAAAAAGTCCACATACAGGTTGACGATCACCAACACATCGGCATAAACGGTCACCGGCATCCCCCCGTTTCAACTTTATTATAGTCCAGGGAATAGGCAAGACCTGTCGGTTTGTGGGTGTGTTTTTAGATGGACAAGCTTGCTTGCGGCACGAGTGTCAAAAAGAAATGGAAAAGGGAGAAAGGGCATAAAATCATATAAGTAAGAAAAATTCTTATTTTTATGTTGCGGTTCTTGGAAAAAAACGGTAAAATAGGATTGGCCCCAAGGAAGAGGCTTTCATTGGGAAAACTATTCAAAACCAATGCGGCAGGCCAAGCGCCTGCGGAAGATACAAAGGAGCGTGAGCGGGATGATCTTGAACAAACGGAAAATCGTGTTGGTGGGCACAGGTATGGTGGGCATGAGCTTTGCTTATTCTGCCTTGAACCAGGCGGTGTGCGACGAACTTGTGCTGGTGGATATTGACAAGAGCCGTGCCGAAGGGGAGGCCATGGACTTGAACCACGGGGTGGCCTTTGCACCTTCCAGCATGAAAATTTACGCCGGGGAGTACAGCGACTGCGCTGATGCCGATATCGTGGTCATCTGCGCTGGTGTGAGCCAAAAGCCCGGTGAGTCACGGCTGGACCTTTTAAAGCGGAACACGGCGGTGTTCCAGTCCATCATTGGGCCCATCACCCATTCCGGGTTTTCGGGGATCTTCCTGGTGGCCACCAACCCGGTGGACATTATGACCCGGGTCACCTACGAGCTCTCCGGTTTTAATTCCAACCGGGTGTTCGGCACTGGAACCACCTTGGATACAGCCCGGCTGCGGTACCTGCTGGGGGATTACTTCACGGTGGATCCCCGCAATGTCCATGCCTACGTCATCGGGGAACACGGCGACAGCGAGTTTGTCCCCTGGAGCCAGGCCATGGTGGCAACCAAGTCGGTGATGGATATTTGCGAACAGTCCAATGGGAAATTCTGCTTGGATGAGATGCAGAAGATCAGTGTGGAGGTGCGGGACGCCGCCCAGAAGATCATCCAGGCCAAGCGGGCCACCTATTACGGTATTGGTATGGCTTTGGTACGGATCGTCCGGGCGGTGCTCTCCAACGAGAACAGCGTGCTGACGGTTTCCGCCCGGCTGCGGGGCGAGTACGGCCAGCGGGATGTCTTTGCGGGGGTGCCCTGCATCGTCAACCGCAACGGCGTGGACCGGGTGCTGGAACTTTCCCTCACTGAAGAGGAGCGCCGGCACTTTGGGGATTCCTGCGGGATCCTCCAGGAGAACTACCAGGGCTTGGAGCTGTAAAGCTTCCGATGAGAAGCAAAAAGAAGCCAGAGCAATATGCTCTGGCTTCTTTTTGCTTTTTTGAGCAAGGGTGTCTTCACAGCTCCTTGCCCAAGGCGCGGATGTCGGCGGTCAGCTGTTCCACGGCCTCGTCCCGGGTGGCCCAGCTGGTGCACAGGCGGATAGCGGTGTGGCCTTCGTCCACCTTCGCCCAGGTGGAGTAGACGTACTTTTCTTTCAGGCGGTCCAGCAGCCGGTTGGGGAAGATGGGGAACTGCTGGTTGGTGGGGGACTCGGCAAAAAAGGGGAACCCAGCTTCCCGGCAGGCTTCGGCAATGCGGTAGGCCTGCTCGTTGGCGCTGCGGCAGATGTCATAGTACAGGTCGTCCTCAAACAGGGTGAGGAACTGGATCCCCAAAAGCCGGCCCTTTGCCAGCATCCCGCCGTTCTGCTTGATGGAATAGCGGAAATCCGGCTTCAGCTGGGGGTTGGCAATGACCACGGCTTCTCCAAAGAGGGCGCCGCACTTGGTGCCGCCGATGTAAAAGGCGTCGCACAGCCGGGCCAAGTCCGCCATGGAAACGTCGCTGCCCCGGGCGGTGAGGCCGTAACCCAGCCGGGCGCCGTCCAGGAACAGGTACAGGCCGTGTTCCCGGCAGGTGTGGCTCAGGGCTTCCAGCTCGGCCAGGGTGTATAAAGCACCGTTTTCCGTAGGATGGGAGATGTACACCATTTTGGGCTGCACCAGGTGTTCCCGGGCCTCGTCGGTCCAGTGGGCAGTGACAGCCTGTTCCACCTGGTCAGCGGTGAGCTTGCCTTCCGGCCCGCAGGCCTGGGCCAGCACCTTGTGGCCGGTGGCCTCAACGGCGCCGGTTTCGTGGCCGTTGATATGGCCCGTCACCGGGGCGATGACGCCCTGATGGGAGCGCAGGGAGGCGCGGATCACAGTGAAGTTGGCCTGGGTGCCGCCTACCAGGAAGTGGACGTCCACATCATACCGGCCGCATTCCCGGCGGATCAGGGCCCGGGCTTGTTCGCAGTACTCGTCCTCGCCGTAGCCAATGGTTTGTTCCAGGTTTGTTTCCTGCATTTTTTCCAGGATATGTGGGTGTGCCCCTTCCGTATAGTCGCAGTTGAAATAGAGCATGGGTATTCCTCCCTGTCTTTTGTACTTTTGTCAAATATAGAAAGGCAAAATCGGCTTTCCCAATTATAACACCTCCTTTTTGAAATGTAAATCATCGCGAAATCCATTTATCTTGATCTTTTAGATAAAGTGGCGTCTTTCCGGATCTGGGGGATCCGTTTCCGGCAGATGGGCAAGCCCGCGCTTTTTTGCCTTTCCCTGTTGACAAATTTGCGGGAATCGTGTATAATCTCAGTGCTGTAAAGAAAACCGCTTTACAGAAAGGGTGAAAAGCCCCCGAACAGGGGCATTATCCCAGAGGCAAGGAGGGCGGCGCCGTGGCCAAGGATTTGCGTGTCAGCTTTTTATTGGACTTTTACGGGGATATGCTTACAGATACCCAGCGGGAAGTGGTGGACGCCTACTATAACGAAGACCTGTCTTTGGCAGAGATCGCCCAGGATCGGGATATCACCCGCCAGGGTGTGCGGGACGCCATCAAGCGCGCCGAGCAGCAGCTTTTGGAAATGGAAGACCGTCTGGGGCTTGCCCGGCGTTTTCAGGAGATCCAAAAGGCTTTGACGCTGATCTGCGACTGTGCCCTGAACATTCAGGATCTCAACGAGCAAAACGGCCAAGTGGCCGGCATTGATGAAAATGTGGGCAAGATCTTGGAATGTGCCCAGGAAATCTCGGTAGAGGCGTAACGCCTGTTTTTGAGAACAAGGCCCGAAAGCGGGCGTGTGACAGAGAAAATTTTATCCAGGAGGGAAAGCCAGTGGCATTTGAGGGTTTGGCGGAGAAGCTCAGCAATTCTTTTAAAAAGCTGCGCGGCAAGGGCAAGCTTACCGAAGCAGATGTGAAGGAAGCCATGCGGGAAGTGCGTCTGGCCCTGCTGGAAGCCGACGTCAACTACAAGGTGGCCAAGGAGTTCACCAAAAAGGTGACCGACCGGGCCGTGGGCAGCGAGGTGATGGAAAGCCTCACCCCCGCCCAGATGGTTATTAAGATCGTCAATGAAGAGCTGACCAGCCTCATGGGCGGCACGGAAGAGCGGCTGAAAATGCCCGCCCACCCTCCTGCCATCATCATGATGTGCGGCCTGCAGGGCGCCGGTAAAACCACCCATGCTGCCAAGCTGGCCTATCAGTTGAAGTCCCAGGGCCATCGGCCGCTGCTGGTGGCAGGGGATATTTACCGTCCCGCCGCTATCCAGCAGTTGCAGGTGGTGGGGGAAAAGGCCGGGGCGCCTGTTTTTGAGGAAGGCACCCAGGACCCGGTGCTCACCGCGAAAGAGGCGGTGCGCCACGCCAAGGACTACGGCAACGACTATGTGATCATCGATACCGCCGGCCGGTTGCAGATCGACGAGCAGTTGATGGAGGAGCTCCGCCGCATCAAAGAAGCGGTGCAGCCCACGGACATTTTGCTGGTGGTGGACGCCATGACCGGCCAGGAGGCCGTGAACGTGGCCAAGACTTTTGACGATCTGTTGGATATCACCGGTGTGATCCTGACCAAGCTGGACGGCGACACCCGAGGCGGCGCGGCCCTTTCCGTGAAAGCGGTGACGGGCAAGCCCATCAAGTTTGCGGGTACTGGCGAAAAGCTGGCAGACTTGGAAGTGTTCCACCCGGACCGGATGGCCAGCCGTATTTTGGGCATGGGCGACGTGCTGACCCTGATTGAGGACGCCCAGACAAAGCTGGACGAAAAAGCCGCGCAAAAGACCGCCCAGCGGCTGATGCAGAACAAGATGGATCTCAACGACCTGTTGGAACAGTTCCAGCAGGTGAAGAAAATGGGTCCCATCAAGGGGATCCTCTCCAAGCTTCCCGGTGTGGGGAATAAATTAGACGACGTGGACATTGACGACCGGGTGATGGACCGGAGCGCGGCCATTATCCTTTCCATGACGCCCTATGAGCGTTCCCATCCCGATTGTTTGAACGCCTCCCGGAAAAAGCGGATCGCTGCCGGGTGCGGCATGAAGGTGGAGGACGTGAACCGGCTCTTGAACCAGTTCCGCCAGACCCAAAAGATGCTTAAACAGTTCGGGGGTCTGGGCAAGGGCAAGCGCAGAAGGATGCCCAACCTGCCCATGTAAGCACAACGGATATTGCCGGGGCCTGCCCCGTGAACAATATTGCCTGGAATGCCAGGCGCATAGAAGAAATCCCAATCAATTATCACTTTGGAGGAATGAATCATGGCAGTAAAAATCAGACTGAGAAGAATGGGCGCTAAGAAATCTCCTTTCTACCGCATTGTTGTGGCAGATTCCCGCTTTCCCCGGGATGGCCGCTTCATCGAGGAGATCGGCTACTACAACCCCATGGAAGAGCCCAGCGTGGTGAAGGTTGATCCTGAGAAGGCTAAGAAGTGGATGGAAAACGGCGCTCAGCCCACCGATACTGTGAAAGCTCTGTTCAAGAAGCACGGCGTGATCTAAACCACACGCTTACGCCTTGAAAGGAGTTGGCACTATGGAGGCATTACTGAAAGCTATCGCTTCCGGCCTGGTAGGAAAGCCGGAGGAGATCGTGGTCACCAGCGAGGAGCAGGAAAACGGCACCACCGTTTACCATCTCCACGTGGCGGAAGACGACATGGGCCGGGTCATCGGCAAGCAGGGCCGCATCGCCAAGGCGATCCGCGTGGTCATGCGCGCTGCTGCCACCCGCAACGATCAGAAGATCATGGTCGAGATCGACTAAACAGAAAGGGCGCAAGCCCTTTTTTGTTTATCTGGAAAAACCGGAGGGAAACGATGAAACAACAATTCTTGGAAGCCGGGCAGATCGTGCGCACCCACGGAGTCCGGGGAGAACTGGTGCTGGAACCCTGGGCGGATTCTCCGGAATTCCTGGCGGGGGTTAAACATCTCTATTTTGACAGAGGGGAAACCGATGCGGGCGTGATGGCTTCCCGGGTTCACAAAGGGCGGCTGTTGATTACCCTGCGGGGTGTTACCACCGTGGAGCAAGGGGACGCCTTGCGGGGCAAAGTGCTCTACCTGGACAGGGACGATGTGAAGTTGGAAGAAGGCCAGGTGTTCCTCCAGGACCTGATCGGGTTAAAGGCTGTGGACGGCACCACCGGCAAGGAGTATGGGGAGCTGCGGGAAGTGCTGCCCACCGGCGCCAACGATGTGTACCGTATTGTGGATAAGTCCGGGAAGGAATACCTGTTCCCGGCGGTGAAGCACATGATCCAGCGGATCAGCGTGGAAGAGGGCGTTATCGAGCTGCTACCCATTCCGGGCATCTTTGACGAAGAGGGGGAGGAAGCCTAAATGCGGGTGGACATTTTGACCTTGTTCCCGGAGATGTTCCCGCCGGTGTTGGCTCATAGCATTGTGGGGAGGGCCCGGAAAAAGGGGCTTTTGCAGGTGTGCTGCCACCAGCTGCGGGATTTTTCCCCAGACGCAAGAGGCCGCGTGGACGATACCGTGTTTGGCGGCGGCAAGGGGATGCTCCTCATGGCAGAGCCCTTTGCCAGGGGCATCGACAGGATCCGGGAACATTTGGGATGGCAGCCGCATATCCTATATATGTCCCCCCGGGGCAAGGTGCTTTCCCAGGAGGACGCGAAACGCCTGGCAAAAGAACCGGGCCTTTTGCTGTTGTGCGGCCATTACGAAGGGGTGGACCAGCGGCTGTTGGACGAATACGGTGCAGAGGAGATCTCTGTGGGGGATTATGTCCTCACCGGCGGGGAGCTGCCCGCTATGATCCTCACCGACGCTGTCAGCCGTATGCTCCCCGGGGTACTGTCGGAAGAAGCCTGTTTTACCGAGGAGAGCCACTATTCCGGGCTGCTGGAATATCCCCAGTACACCCGCCCGGAGGTGTGGCGTGGCCGCCCTGTACCGGAGGTGCTGCTTTCGGGGCATCACGGGAACATCGCTAAATGGAGGCGCGCCCAAGCGCTGGCCGTAACAAAAAACAACCGCCCGGACTTGTGGGAGCGGGCAAAGCTTACAAAGGAAGACAAAAAGCTTTTGCAAACACTGGAGGAAACGCCGGATTTGTAGAAGGATGTATATCTTGGGGCAAATGTTCCTATGATGAAGGCATCCTTCCAATACACCATCTAGTGGCGGCGTGATTTTTGCGGCGACACAATGGGCAAAAAGTTTTCCACATTCTCTGCAAGGTGCACAAACGACTAGCGGAAAATGCGGCAGGAAGCTGTTCAGGAATCCAAAAATCGGGAATCCAGGTTGACGGCGGCAGGAAATATGCTATAATGAAAATAAATCCCCAATACTTTGCGCCCGTTAGACCTTTTTCGCGGTGGCAGAAAACCCTTTTATAAATTTTGTAGGAGAGTGAATTTGTATGTATGCTAAAGAGGTATTGGTCCAGAATCAGGTAGGCCTCCATGCCCGTCCGGCTACATTCTTCATCCAGAAGGCAAACGAGTTCAAGTCTTCCATCTGGGTTGAGAAGGAGGAGAGAAGGGTCAATGCGAAAAGCCTTCTTGGCGTTTTGAGCCTTGGCATTGTGGGTGGCGTCACCATCCGGATCATTGCCGACGGCGCTGACGAGGAGCAGGCCGTGGAAGCCCTGGTGGAATTGGTGAATTCTGGTTTTACCGAGTAAGGGTTTCCCTTTCATACAGGCAGATGAAAGCTGGAAGGCACCGCGAAGAGCGGTGCTTTTTTCGTAAGGACAAGTTTTGGATGGTGGTACGATGGAGCGGGATCAAAAGAAAAAAGAGCTGCGCCGCAAGGCCATGAAACTCCCCTTGAGCCCGGGCGTGTACCTGATGCATGACAAAAGCGGGCAGATTATCTACATTGGCAAGGCTAAGGCCTTGAAAAACCGGGTGAGCCAATATTTTGGTTCGGAGAAGAACCACGACAACAAGGTGCGGCGCATGGTGGCCAATGTAGACTGGTTTGAGTATATCGTCACCGACAGCGAGTTTGAAGCCCTGGTGCTGGAAAGCAGCCTGATCAAGCAGAACCAGCCCAAATACAACATCCTGTTAAAGGATGACAAGGGCTACAGTTATATCCGTGTCAGCCCCGGCCCCTGGCCCCGGATCACCGAGGTGAAAAAGGTGGAGGACGATGGCGCCAAGTATATTGGCCCCTATATGAGTTCCTGGTCCATCAAGGAAACCATCGATTCCGCCAGGAAGATCTTTAAGCTGCCGGACTGCAACCGGAAATTCCCCCAGGATTTTGGAAAAGGCCGGCCTTGCTTGAATTACTATATCAAGCAGTGTTGCGCCCCTTGCCGGGGGAAGGTCAGCGAGGCGGAGTATAACGAGGCTTTCCAGGAGGCCCTGGACTTTATCAAGGGGGGCAGCTCCACCTCGGTGAAGACCCTGACGGAAAAGATGGAGCAGGCAGCGGAAAACCTGGAATTTGAGTTGGCTGCCCGGCTTCGGGACCGGCTCAATGCCATTGGCATGATGCGGGCCCGCCAGAAGGTGGTGGCCAGCCGGGTGGAGGAACAGGATGTGTTCGCCCTGGCCCAGGGTGATGCACACACCGCTTTTGAGGTGTTCCGGTTTACCGGGAACAAGCTCAGTGACCGGGAAAGCTTTTTGACCGAGGGCTTGGAGCCGGACCCGGAAGCACGCTCAGAGTTCCTGCGGCAGTATTACGCCATCCGGGACCGGGTGCCGCCCTTGGTGGTGCTGGATGGGGAGGTAGAGGACGAGGAGCTGCTTACCCAGTGGCTTTCCCAGCGCCGGGGAAAGGCGGTGAAGATCCTGGTCCCTCAGCGGGGGGACCAGTACCAGTTGGTGCAGATGTGCCGGAAAAATGCCGCAGAGCACATTGCCCGGCAGGCCGGCACCTCCGGCCGGGACGCCTCTGCCCTGGATGAGCTGCGCCGGCTGTTGGGCCTGGAAAAGGTCCCGGCCTATATTGAAAGCTACGACATCTCCAACCTGGCAGGTGGGGAAAACGTGGCCGGCATGGTGGTTTTTGAGAATGGCCGGCCTTTAAAGCCTGCCTACCGGAAGTTCAAAATCAAGACCGTCACCGGGCAGGATGACTACGGCTCCATGCGGGAAGTGATCCGCCGGCGGTTCGAGGAGTACAAAGCCTGTCAACGGAAGGGCGAAGAGGACGGCTTTGGCAGGATGCCCGACCTTATCCTCCTGGACGGCGGCAAGGGCCATGTAGCGGCGGTGCAGCCCATCCTGGATGAGATGGGTTTTGATGTGCCCCTGTTTGGCATGGTGAAGGATGACAAGCACCGCACCCGGGCCATTGCCCTCACCGGCGGGGAGATCGCCATCAGTTCCCACCGCCGTGCCTTCACGTTGGTCAGTTCCATTCAGGAGGAAGTCCACCGCTATGCTATCGGCTACCACCGGCAGCAGCGGAAAAAGACAGCGGTCTCCTCTACTTTGACCTCCATCCCGGGGATCGGGGAAACCCGGGCAAAAGCTTTGATGAAGCATTTTAAAACCGTTACAGCCATCAGCGAAGCAGACCTGGCAGAGCTGGAAGGCGCGCCGGGGATGACCAAGCCTGCTGCCCGCCGAGTGTGGGAGCATTTCCATCCGGAAGCGGGGCAGCAAGGCGGAAATTCTGGGGAAATTCCGCCAAATAGTTGACAGATGGGCCATTTAATGGGATAATAAGGCGGATATAACTATCTCGGTATCGGAAAACACCGGAGTGGGAGTGCTGCCATGCGGATCATTACAGGGACACACAGGGGGAAAAAGCTGATTACGTTGGAGGGGGAACAAGTGCGGCCTACCACGGACCGGGTCAAAGAGTCCCTCTTTAATATCCTCCAGTTCCAGTTGGAAGGCAGGCGGTTTTTAGACCTGTTCGCCGGCTCCGGGCAGATCGGCCTAGAGGCGTTGAGCCGGGGCGCGGCCTGCTGCGTGTTTGTGGACGCCGCCAAAGAGTCTGTGCGGGTGGTGGAGAAAAATATCCAGTCCACAGGTCTGGGGGACCGGGCCAAGGTGGTCAACCTGGACTTTGCCGCCTATCTGCGCACCTGCCGGGAACGGTTTGACATCGCCTTTTTAGATCCACCGTACCGTACGGGCCTGTTGGAACGGGCTCTGCCTTTGGTGGCGGAGCATATAGCCCCCGGTGGGGTGATCCTCTGTGAGCATCCCAAGGACGAGGCCCTCCCGGAGGAGGCCGGGCTTTTCCGAAAGCATAAATGCTATCGCTATGGAAAGATTATGCTCACCGCCTACCGCCAGCCTGTGGAGGACGGGGAGGCGTGATGCCTCCGGAGATAACCTGTGGAGGAGTGAGATACCATGAAACTTGCCATTTATCCCGGCAGCTTTGACCCCGTCACGTTGGGGCATTTGGATATCATTGTGCGGGCCAGCAAAATCTTTGACAAGCTGATCGTGGCGGTGCCGGTAAACCCGGCCAAACACGCCAGCTTCACGGTGGAAGAGCGCATGGAGCTTTTGCGCCGCGCCACCCAGGCGGAGGGTTTGCGGAATGTGGAGGTCGACAAAGTGGAAGGGCTTTTGGCCGATTACGCAAAGCAGCGGCAGGCCATGGTGTTGATCAAGGGTTTGCGGGCGTTGTCCGACTTTGAGTACGAGTTCCAGCAAGCGCTGACTAATAAAAAGCTCAATCCCGAACTGGAAACTATGTTTTTGGCCACCAGCGCGGGGAATATGTTTTTGAGTTCCAGCATGGTCAAACAGGTGGCGGGCTTTGGCGGGGATATTTCCCATTTTGTGCCGGCCTGTATCTTGGAAACCATCCAGGAACGGCTGTGCAGAGTGTGACAGATTGCTTTTTCCGGGAACGGCTTCCCGTGCCCGTGGAATTAGGATGCGATTCCCGTTGGGGGAAGGCAAAGTGTAAGTGAAGAAAGGAATGGGTTCACCATGAGCAACAATCAGGCTACCATTGAGGATCTCATCGACGAGATGTATGACGTGCTGGACAAAGGTTGGAAAATGCCCCTGTCCGCTGGGAAAGTGTTTGTGGATGGGGAAGAGGTGCGTCAGATCCTGGATGAAATTAAAGAAGAGATCCCCTCGGAGGTGCGCAAGGCGAAAGCCATTGTGGCGGACCGATCCCAAATCATCAGCGAAGCCCAGCGGGAAGCGGAGACCATTATCCGTGTGGCAGAGGAAAAGGCCAAGGCGATGGTCATGCAGGACGAGATTGTCCGCCAGGCCCAGCAAAAGGCCAATGAACTGATCGCCCAGGCCCAGCAGAAGTTTAAAGAGATGCGCAAGGCCAGCAACGATTATGTGGACGACCTGATGCGGCGCGCCGACGAATCCCTCTCTGAGAACCTGGCGGAATTGCGGAAGACCCGGCAGAGCATCAAAACTTCCCAGCGAAACTCCCAAATATAAGAATGAATATTTGTAAAAAGTAAATAAAAATAGTTGACTGAGCAAATTCCCTTCACTAGATGTAGTGAGGGGAATTTTTGTTCCCACAGGATGGGGCCGAACAAAGCTTCGAAGCCAGGGGATTCCTGGCTTTTCCAGGATTTCCGGGTTGCTTTTGAGGGGGGAATGTTCTATAATAAATGGCATCAGGTGGGTGAAAGTGGGGTAAAGTTCCACGATGTGGGGGAAAAGTGGTGCCAAGTGCATCCCATTCCCCCGAGAAAGTGTTTCATCCCCTGAGGTGGAAAGGGAAAGGCGCTTATGTTGACTGGCGAGTATCAACATAATATGGACTTAAAGGGCCGGGTGACTGTGCCCTCCAAGTTCCGTGAAGACCTGGGCGACAAGTTCTATGTGTGCAAGGGCCTTGACGGCTGCCTTTTCCTGCTCTCCCAGGCCCAGTGGGACAAGCTGGTGGAAAAAGTGTCTGCCATTCCTTTGGCCCAGGGCAAGGGCATCCAGCGTTACTTCTTTTCCGGCGCCGCCGAGGTGGAGCCCGATAAGCAAGGGCGCATCCTGATCCCCCAGAACCTGCGGGAACACGCCGGCCTGGAAAAGGACGTGACCGTCATTGGCGCGGCAGTCCGGGCGGAGATTTGGGATACAGCCCGCTGGAACGCTTACAACGAGAGCCAGACCGACGAGGCCATTGAGGCCTCCATGAACCTGCTGGACTTTTAAAGGCGGGCGCGGATATGGAATTTCACCACAAACCGGTATTATTTGAGGAAACCATTGAATCCCTGGCCATCCGGCCGGAGGGATTGTATATTGACGGCACTATGGGAGGGGGCGGCCACTCGGAGGCCATCCTGAAGCGGCTGACCACAGGGCGCCTTCTCTCTATCGACCAGGACCCGGACGCCATGAAGGCGGCCGGAGAGAGGTTGGCGGGGTATCCCCAGTCCATCCGCGTCCAGGGGAATTTCGCCCAGATGGGGGAGATTGCCCGGGCGCAGGGGATGGATCAAGTGGATGGGGTGCTCATGGACATCGGTGTGTCCTCCTATCAGCTGGACACACCGGGACGGGGCTTCTCCTACCATTACGACGCGCCACTGGATATGCGTATGAGCCAGCAGGGCGCTTCGGCCAAGGACCTGGTCAACACCTTCAGCGAGGCAGAGCTTGCTGACATCATCTTCCGCTACGGCGAGGACAAAAGTGCCCGCCGGATCGCCCAGGGCATTGTGCGGGCCCGTGGACAGGCCCCCATTGAAACCACCGCCCAGCTGGCGGAGATCGTCAAGGCGTCGGTTCCCGCTGCGGTGCGTAGGGCGGAGGGCCATCCGGCCCGGAAGACCTTCCAGGCGCTTCGGATCGCGGTCAACGGCGAGTTGGACCGCCTGCGGGAAGGCTTGGAGGCAGGGTTTGAACTGCTGAAGCCCGGTGGCCGTCTGGCGGTGATCACCTTCCACTCCCTGGAAGATCGGATCGTCAAGCAGCAGATGCAGCAGTGGTGTCAAGGCTGCATTTGCCCCAAGGACTTCCCCGTGTGTGTCTGCGGCCGGAAGCCCCAGGGGAAACTGGTGTACAAAAAAGGGCTGGCCCCTTCCCCCAAAGAGGTGGAGGAGAACCCCCGGGCCCGTAGCGCACGGTTGCGGGTGATTGAGAAGCTCCCCCAGGAGTAGCCTGGGAGCGCTGGCATTGAGAAAGGAAAGGAACACGCTCTATGTCCAGATTTACTTCAGAAGCATCAGAAGCATACGATTTTTCCCTGTTTGAGGAACGCGGTTTAGTGGAAGACATCCCCCAGTGGGACAACGCCCAGCGTGTGGCGGAGCCCCAGGAGGAACCCCACCAAAAAAACCGTGAAAACGTGGTGGAGCTGCCCCAGCGGGAGCTGGAAAAGAACCGCAAGCCCCGGATTCGTCCCCTGCGGCGGGCCGCAGCGGTGTTGTGTTTTGGCGTGATCTTTGCCACTGTCATCACGGTGGTGTACAACCAGGTGCAGCTCACCGAGCTGACGGATCAAATCAACACCACCACCCAGCAGTTGGAAGAGGCCCAGAGCACGGAGATCCAGCTGAATATGGAGGCCTCCCAAAAGATGAACGGCGCCGCCGTTGAGGAGTACGCCACAAACGAGCTGGGGATGAGCAAGGTGGTCAGCGGCCAGGTCACCTATGTGGACGTGGCCCAGGAAGACGCGGGCACCGTGGTCCGGCAAGCCACCGGCGATTCCTTCTGGGAAAAGCTGTGGTCTACAGTCCGTTCCTGGTTCTATTAAGGAAAGGCCAGCTGTTAACTTTCGCTTGAATTTGGCAGGCATTAGGGCCTGCATACTATATGGGGTTTTAATACAGTTTTTGGATGGGCGGCCGGGCTTCCCTGCGAGGCGGGGTGCTGGCGCTTATCCCTGCGGGGGCTATGGCCCCCGGAACGCAAAGGGATGCGGCCCACGGTAACGCGGGCCGCGTTTGTTTGCCTTGGAGCAGGTTTTGTGCTATAATAACCCAGAACCAGCGGTTCCCTGGCGGCTTGCGGAAGAATGTTGGGCGCTTGGCCCACATAATGAGCCGCCTGGGGGAATAGAGATACTGCAGGGCAATGTTTTGGATGAGGGGAGAGCCAAGAGGGGATTCTTGACTCTCATTTTGCTGCCGGGTAGAACTGAGTTTTTAGGAAGACAGGCGGTGAACCGATTTGGCAAAGGGAACGAAAGAAAAAATGTGGCGGAAAGCCTTGGGCCTGACAGCGTTTTTGGTGTTTGTTGGGTTTGGGGCGGTGGTTGTCAGCCTGTTCCGATGGCAGGTGCTGAAAGGGGAAGAACTGAGCAACGCTGCACTGGACCAGAGTTTGCGCAGCACCACACTCAGCGCCATGCGGGGGACGATCTACGACGCCACCGGCAAGGTGATGGCCCAAAGCGCCAGCGTGTGGACGGTGGTGCTGGAGCCGGCGTATTTTGCGGACTACGATGACCCCGAGACCACCCGGCTGAAGGTGGCCCAGGGCCTGGCCTCCATTTTGGAGATGGACCAAGAGGAGGTCTATGAAAAAACCCAGGGCAAATCGTACTTTGTCTATTTAAAGCGGAAGGTAGAAACCAGCGTTCGGGATGAGATCAACCAGTTTTTGGAGGACAATAAAATCTCTTCCGGCGTGCGGCTGATCGAGGACTATAAACGGTACTATCCTTACGGCACGGTGGCATCCACGGTGCTGGGCTTTACCGGCACCGACGGCCAGGGCTTGGAAGGGTTGGAGCTTCAGTATGATAGCGAGCTGCGGGGTACCGCAGGCCGGCTGATCTCCGCCAAAAACGCCTTGGGAACGGATATGCCTTTCGAGTATGAGCAGTATGTGGAGGCCGAAGACGGCTACAACCTGGTGCTCACCATCGATGAAACCGTGCAAAGCATTTTAGAGAAATATTTGGTGGAGGGTGTGGACCAGTTTCATGTGAAGAACGGCGCCGTGGCCATCGCCATGGACGTGGATACCGGTGCGATTTTGGGTATGGCAACCACTCCCACTTATGACCCCAATGACCCCTTCACCATCTACGACGAAGATTTGCAGGCCCAGATCGACGCCCTTTCCGGGGAAGAACAAGATGAGGCGTTTAATGCCGCCCAGCTGAAACAGTGGAGGAACAAAGCTGTTTCTGACACCTATTACCCCGGTTCCGTATTCAAAATGTGTACCTACGCTATGGGCTTGGAAGAGGGCGTGGTCACGGAGGACAGTACCTTCACCTGCGGAGGCGGCATTGTGGTAGAGGGTTATCCCGACCCCATCAGCTGTTGGAAAACCAGCGGCCACGGCCTGGAAACCTTCCGGCAAGGGCTGTACAACTCCTGTAACCCCTGGGCCATCCACATCGGCCAGCTCCTGGGTGGGGAAACCTTCGCCAAGTACCGGGAAGCTTTTGGCTTTACAGAGAGCACTGGCATCGACCTGCCCGGCGAGGCTATCACCTTGTACCACAGTGAATTGGATCTGATCAACACGCCTTCCGACTTGGCGGTGGAATCCTTCGGCCAGAACTTCTCTATCACGCCCATCCACATGATCACCGCTGCCGCTGCCATTGCCAACGGCGGGAACCTGGTCACCCCCCATGTGGTGGACCGGATTGTGGATCAAGACGGCAACATTGTGGAAACGGCCGATACCAGCTACCGCCGGCAGGTGGTGTCCCAAGAAACCTGCGACGTCATCATCGACGTCCTCCGGCAGAATGTGGAGGAGGGGACTGCCACGGGCGGTTATGTGGCAGGCTACCGGGTGTGCGGCAAGACCGGCACGTCGGAGAAGATGGACAAATGGAATGAGGACCGCTCCAAACCCAAGGAGTATATTGCCTCTTTCTGCGGTTTTGCCCCGGCAGAGGACCCCAAATATGCCTTGCTGGTGTTTTTCGATGAGCCTGACGACGACACCAACGGCGGGTATAACGGCGGCAACGCAGTGGCAGGCCCCTACTTTGCCAAAATGATGGAAGAGATCCTCCCCTATCTGGGCGTGGAGGCTCAGTACAGCGAGGAAGAATACAACAATTTGGATACTGTGGCGCCCAATGTCACCGATTTGACCTTGGAGGAAGCCTACAAGGCCCTGGAAGAGGCCGGGCTCTCTTACTCGGTGGTGGGCGATGAGAGCGAGGGGACTGTGGTGACGGCCCAGGTGCCTGCCAGCGGCGGCGCAGTGCCCAAGGAAGGCATGGTGGTGCTGTACACCAATGGGTACGACGAGGGTTCCACGCTGGTGGAAGTGCCCGATTTTGCCGGGTATGACGTGGCTAACGCCAGCTATTTGGCTGGTATCTACGGTTTGCAGATCAGTGTCAGCGGCTCTTCTGCGGAAACCGCCGTGGTTACCTCCCAAGGCGTGCAGGCTGGGGAAACGGTTCCCATCGGTACTGTGATCAGTTTGAGCTTTGTAGACAACACCAATGCGGAAACCGGCGCCACAGCCGGCGTGGGCTAAGGACGCGATTTGGGATAAAATAACGGAAACGCAATGAGAGGGGTAAGAACATGAGCAGTGTACTGTATTTGCTGGTAGCGGTGATTGCCTTTGCCATCACCGCCGCCCTGGGGAAGTGGATGATCCCCTTCCTGCACAAGCTGAAATTCGGCCAGACCATCCGGGAGGTGGGGCCCAGCTGGCACAAAAACAAACAGGGCACTCCCACCATGGGCGGGTTGATGTTTATGGTGGGCATTGTGGTGGCCGTGATGGCCTGCCTGCCGGTGTTCTATACCCTGGGTATGGAGGAAACCCTGCTGATGAAAGCCAAGGTTTTTGCCGGCCTGGGGATGGCGGTGGCTTTTGGCGCCATTGGCTTTATGGATGACTACATCAGCATTTTGAAAAAGCGTAACCTGGGCTTGACCGAACGGCAGAAGCTGGTGCTCCAGTTTGCGGTGGCGGCTGCCTACCTGGTGACCATCCGCCTGGCGGGGGGCGGGACCTCCACCATCGTCCCCTTCATTGGGGAGGTGGAACTGGGCTGGTTCTACTACCTCTTGGCTGCTGTGGCCATTGTGGGCATTGTAAACGCGGTGAACTTCACCGACGGTATCGATGGCTTGAACACCACGGTTTCCTTCTTTGCCTTCCTGTCCCTGGCTTTGTGCGCGGGCATCTTGTCCATGACGGGTCTTTCCGCTCTGGGAATGGCCAGCGCCGCCGCCTGTATCGGCTTTTTGATCTGGAACTGGCATCCTGCCAAGGTGTTTATGGGGGACACTGGTTCCCTGTTTATGGGTGGCATGGTGTGCGCTCTGGCCTTTGGCATGGATTTGCCCATCCTCTTGCTGCCGGTGGGGTTTGTGTATCTCTGCGAGATCCTCTCTGTGGTGCTGCAGGTCACCTATTTCAAGGTCACCCACGGAAAGCGGCTGTTTAAAATGTCTCCCATCCACCACCACTTTGAGATGTGCGGGTGGAGCGAAGTGAAAATTTGTGTTGTGTTTGGTCTTGTTGCCCTGCTGGACGGCGCTGTGGCAATGCTATGCGTGGCTTTTGGGGTTTGATACAAAATTGCCGTCCCCTTGTTTGGATAGCCTGCCCAGTGGGAAGGCTAAAAAGGACGGCCTTCGCAGCGGCCCAGTACGCTGCCAGGGAGTGGGTAAAGCAACTGGGGTGAAAATAGACTGCCTGTGTGGATTGAAGAAAGGAGGGAACAGCTAGTGGCAACTGTAGGAAGGACTGCTCGGGGCTTGCGCCGTGTGCCGGGATACCGGCAGCCAGAGCCGCCCCAGCCCCGCCGCCCGGAGCCATCCCAGGGCACCCGGAAACGGCGCCCTGCCCGGTATAAGCTGTTCAGCCTGGGGGCCGGTTTGGATATGCCCCTGCTCATTTTTATCTTGGTGCTTATGGCCATCGGTCTGGTGATGCTGTTTTCCGCCAGCTACGCCTACAGCTACTACTACTTCGGCACCAGCTATTACTTCATCGCCCGGCAGGCGGCCTTTGCGGTGGTGGGGGTGATCGCCATGCTGCTGATTTCCACCTTCGATTACCATACCTTTCACAAACTGGCCATCGTGGTGTTTGGCATTGCGGTATTCCTGTTGGTGTTTTTGCTGATCTGCCGGTATGCCCACATCGAGTCCATTGCCAAGTGGATGGGCACTGCCACCCGTTGGCTGCGGTTTGGCCCGGTGGAGTTCCAGCCGTCGGAAATCGCCAAATTCGCCCTCATTGTCATGTTTGCCCACATGATCTCCCAAAACCTGGATAAGATGGGCACCTTCCGGTATGGGGTGGTGCCCTATGTGGCCATCATCGGGCTATTCGCGGCGCTGATCTATTTGGAAGACCACCTTTCCGCCACCTTGATTATTATGGCATTGGGGGCCATCCTCATGTTCGTGGGGGGCACCAAGCCACGGTGGTTCCTCATTGGCGGCGGCGCCGTGGCGGCGCTGCTGGTATTCATTGTGGTGAGCAAAGGCGGCTACCAAATGGACCGGATCACCATCTGGCTGGACCCCTTTTCTCCCGACCTGGACCGGGATCTGACCCACCAGACCCGCCAGTCCCTGTATGCCATTGGTTCCGGCGGCCTTTTGGGGGTGGGGCTGGGCCAGTCGAGGTTAAAATACCTGTACCTGCCTGAGCCTCAAAACGACTTCATCTTCGCGGTGGTCTGCGAAGAGCTGGGTATGGTAGGGGCTTTGGTGATCATCGTCTTGTTTGCCATGCTGATTTGGCGGGGGGTATACGTTTCTATCCACGCCAAGGATAAATTCGGGATGCTCCTGGGCTTGGGCATCACCTTCCAGGTGGGGCTGCAGGCGGTGCTGAATATCTGCGTGGTGACCAACACCATCCCCAACACCGGCATCAGTTTGCCGTTCTTCAGTTACGGCGGTACGGCGCTGTTGATGCTTTTGGGCGAGATGGGTGTGTTGCTGAATATTTCCCGCAACTCCAATGTGGAGAAGACCTAAAAGCGGGAGTGCGGTTTTCCAAAACTGAGTAAAAGGAAGTGGGTTTGGAATGAAAGTTTTATTCACTGGAGGGGGCACGGCAGGACACATCAACCCAGCCCTGGCCGCTGCGGGCTATCTGCTGCAAAAAGAGCCGGATGCCCAGATCCTCTATGTGGGCAACAAGGGGGGCATGGAAGAGCGCCTGGTACCCCAGGCGGGGTACGAGATCAGAACCGTGCACATCTCCGGTTTCCAGCGGAAGCTGACCCCTAAAAACCTGTGGCGCAATGCCCAGACTGTGGTGCGGGTGTTCACTGCCACTGCCGAGGCAAAACGGATCATCCAGGAGTTTGCCCCGGACGTGTGCGTGGGCACCGGCGGCTATGTCAGCGGCCCGGTGATCCGGGAGGCGGCAAAGCTGGGGATCCCCTGCGTGATCCACGAGTCCAACGCCTATCCCGGCGTCACCACCAAGATGCTGGCAAAGTCGGTGAAAACCGTGATGCTGGCCGTGCCCGACGCAAAAAAGTATTTTGACGCCTCTGTCAACTGCGTAGTCACCGGCAACCCGGTCCGGGGGGAGGTGTTGGCAGCCCAGCGGGAGGAATCCCGCAAAGCGCTGGGCTTGGACGACCGGCCTTTGGTGCTCTCCTTTGGAGGCAGCCTGGGAGCTTCGGCTGTAAACCGGGCGGCCGCCTATATGCTGGCCCAAAGCGCCAAAGAGGGGAAGTACCAGCACATCCACGGCTATGGCACCCACGATGAGGAATTCCTCTCGGAAGTGAAGGAGTTTGGCTTGGATGTGGAGAAAAATCCCCAGATCCGCCTGCTGGAGTACATCGACAATATGCCCCAGTGCCTTTCCGCGGCGGACCTGGTGATCGGCCGGGCGGGGGCCATGACCCTCACGGAGATCGAGGCCAAGGCCAAGGCTTCCATCCTGATCCCCTCGCCCAACGTGGCGGAGAATCACCAGTTCCACAACGCTATGGCCTTGGTGAACCGTGGCGCCGCGGAGATCCTGGAGGAAAAGGACCTCACTGGGGAGGCCTTGTGGGCCAAAGTGCAGGGGATCCTTGCCGACCCGGACCGGCTGCGCTCCCTGGGGGAGAACGCCGGGAAAATGGAGATCCTGGACGCCAATGACCGGATCTACCGGGTGATCAAGGCCGCGGCTGGGAAATAGGGAACGCTCTCACCCATTGGGCGGACGCCTCATACTATGGCGTATGCTGAAATGGGTGAGGTGTTTTCTATGATCGTCATTGACGGCCCTGCGGAACTTTGCGGGGAGCTGAAAGTGCAAGGGGCGAAAAACAGCACCCTGCCGCTGCTGGCGGCTACGGTGCTGTGCCGGGGGCAAACGGTGCTACATAATTGCCCCCATCTCTCGGACGTGGACACTGCCGTGCGGATTTTGGAACATCTTGGCAGCCGGTGCCATTGGCAAGGGGACAGCCTGGTGGTGGACACCTCCATGACCTGCTTCCAGATCCCCCCGGAGCTGATGCGGGAGATGCGGTCTTCCATTGTGTTTTTGGGGGCTATCATTTCCCGGTGCGGGGAGGCGGAGCTGTGTTTCCCCGGCGGCTGCGAGCTGGGGCCCCGGCCCATCGACCTGCACATCGATGCATTGCGGCGGCTGGGCGTGGAGATCGAGGAGTCCGGAGGATGCCTGCGCTGCTGTGCCCCAGAGGGGATCCAGGGAACGTATATTTCCCTGTCTTTCCCCAGTGTGGGGGCTACGGAGAATATCATTCTTGCGTCGGCCTGCTCCCGGGGGACTACGGTTATCGCCAATGCTGCCCGGGAGCCGGAGATCTCCGATCTGGCGGCCTATTTGAACCGCTGTGGGGCCAGGATCTACGGTGCGGGGGAAGGCTGCATCATCATTGACGGGGTGAAGGAGCTTTATGGCTGCGAGCACACTGTCATGCCGGACCGTATCGCGGCGGCCACCTATATGGCTGCCGCCGCTGTCACGGGGGGGAATGTCACTTTGCGGGATGTGGACAACACGCACATCCTGCCCATGCTGGCCCCCTTCGAGCAGTCGGGCTGTTCAGTGAGGCAGCTGGGCCGCGCGCTGAACATTATGGCGCCCCGCAGGCTTTCCGCTGTGCGGCACATCCGCACCATGCCTTATCCCGGGTTCCCCACCGATGCCCAGCCTGTGGTGATGGCCATGGCTGCTGTGGGGCGGGGGACCAGCATCTTTGTGGAAACCATCTTTGAAAACCGCTTTAAACACGCCGAAGGGTTGGAGCGTTTGGGCGCCAAGATTAAAGTGGAGGGCAAGGTGGCCATTGTGGAGGGCGTGGAACACCTGACAGGGGCCCCGGTGATGTCCCACGACCTGCGGGGCGGCGCCGCCCTGGTGGTGGCGGGGCTGTGTGCCCAGGGCCGCACCCAGGTGGACGGCGTGGAGTATATCCGCCGTGGGTATGAAGACTTGGCAGGGAATTTGGCGGACCTGGGGGCCCGCATCCGGGAAGTGGAAGAAGCCCCCTGAGAATAAAGGGAATGTGAAAAGGAGGGACGGCCCATGGGGCGCAGACCCAAACAATATGACCCCTGGGAAGGGTACGAGTTTATCGATATCAGTCCCAGGGAAGAGGGGGAGCGGCCCCGGCAGGCTTCCTCCCGGAGGGGGAGGGCGAGCCCGCCTTCCCAGCCCCGGGCCAGCCGTCCCAGAGGGGGAAGCTCCCAAAGGAGGCCATCCCGGTCCCGGCCCGTTCCCAGGGGGACGCCCCCAGGCAGGGAATCGGCTGGACGGAGAAACCCTTCCCAGAACAGGCCGCGCAAGCCTATGAGCAAAGGTGCCCGGCGGTTTTTGCTGCTGTTTACCTTGGTGTGTATGGTGGCTATTACAGGCTTCTTGTGCGTGTTCCTGCTGTTTAAGGTACATACCATTGAGGTCACCGGGGATGCGGTCTACGACCAGTCTACCGTTCTGGAGGTGGCTGGTTATCAGGAAGGGGATAATCTGGCCCTGCTTTCTACAGGGCAACAGGAGGAAGATCTGGAAGAGCAACTGCCCTATGTGCAGGAAGCCACCATTTCCCGCCATTTCCCCAGCACCCTGGAGATCCACATTACCGCTGCCCAAAAGGCAGCCTGTATCTCCAGCGGCGGGCAATGGTATACGGTCAGCTATCGTGGGAAGATCCTGGAGCAGTCGGAAAGCCCCCAGGAAGGCGTGATGCAAGTGACCGGCCTTACCCTTACCGGCCCTGTGGCGGGGGAGAAGGTACAGGTCCAGGGGGCTTCGGCTTCCCAATCGGAGGAAAGCTCTTCTGAAAGCCAAGAAGAGGGGCAGGATCAAAGCCAATCACGGGATGACGCCCATCAAACAGCTTTTTCCACCATCCTTGCCAAGCTGGAGGAATGGGGCGCCGCTGGGGAGTTTACTTCCTTGGACCTGACGGACCTGTATAACATTACCATGACCTATCAGGGGCGGGTGGAGTTCCAGTTGGGCAGTACGGTTGGTTTGGAGAGCAAATTGCAGTCCGGGTATGCCCTGGTTACAGAGCAATTGGATGAAAACGACACCGGCACTTTGAACCTGACCTTGGTGGCGGAGGTGGGGAAAGCCTACTTTACACCCACCAACCAAGCGCCTGGTGCAACTTCTTCTGCAAGCGGGGATACCGGCAGCGGGGATGCTGGGGACGGCACCGGGGAGAGCGATCCTGCCGGCGGTTCGTCGGAGGACGGGGGTGACGCCTCCAGCGCTGGGGAGGGCACCAGCGGCGAAAACGGTACCGGTGAGGGAAGCTCCCAAGATGAGGGTTCCTCTTCCCAGGATGAAGGCAGAGGAGGGAACATCCCGGATACGATTTTCACCGGTTGACGCCTGCCGAAACAGCCTGTTTTTTCCTCGGGAAAGTGCCGCTGCTTGTGGATTTTTCCGGCAAGGGGCGAGGGAATGGAAAACTTTTTGCTTTACAGCGGGTTTTTTCAAGAATTTCCTTGAAATTTTCCTGAAAAAGTGCTAGATTATACTATGTAACATTTTGAAAATCCGTGTAATGCCGGTGGCTTTACATCCAGTATAAGCGATAAGGTCGCAAGATCGTTAGAAAAGCCAAGGAGGAACTAAAAGATGCCTTTTGAAGTTGATAACCTGCTGAATGAAACTCCTCAGACAATAAAAGTGGTTGGCGTGGGCGGAGGCGGCGGAAATGCCGTCAACCGGATCGCCAGCGCCGGTGTGCGCAGCGTGGAACTGGTGTGTATGAACACCGATAAACAAGCCCTGCAGCGCTCCCAGGCCTCTGTGAAGATCCAGATCGGCGAAAAGCTGACCCAGGGCCGCGGCGCGGGCTCCAAGCCGGAGATCGGCGAGAAGGCCGCGGAAGAGAGCCGTGAAACCATTGCCAATGTGCTCAAGGATGCCGACATGGTGTTTATTACCGCTGGCATGGGCGGCGGCACCGGCACCGGCGCCGCTCCCAAGGTGGCCCAGATCGCCCGGGAACAGGGAGCCCTCACTGTGGGCATTGTCACGAAGCCCTTTGCCTTTGAGGGCCGCCGCCGGATGGAGCAGGCTGAAAAGGGCATTGCCGCTTTGCGGGAGCAGGTAGATTCCCTGGTGGTGATCCCCAACGAGCGCTTGAAGCTGGTCAGCGAGGAGCGCATTACCTTGGCAAACGCCTTCATCGTGGCGGACGATGTACTGCGCCAGGGCGTGCAGAGCATCTCCGATTTGATCCAGCTGCCCGGTATTGTCAACCTGGACTTTGAGGACGTGAAGTCCGTTATGCAGAACGCGGGCTATGCCCACATGGGCGTGGGTCACGCCAGCGGCAAGGATAAGGCAGAACAAGCTGCTATGGCTGCCATTTCCAGCCCCTTGCTGGAAACCAAGATCGCCGGTGCCCGGGGTGTCATCATCAATATCACATCCTCCCCCGACATTGCTTTGGACGAGATCGACACCGCTTCCCAAATCGTAACTGAGCGTGCCCATGAGGACGCCAACATCATTTGGGGCGCCACTTTCGATGAGAACATGGAGGATGAGATGTCCGTTACCGTGATCGCCACTGGGTTCCAGGGTACTGAAGCCGACAAGCCCAAGGCTGCTTTGGATATGGACCTGGATGATGACGACTATCTGGACGCCGCTCCCGCCACGCCGGTGAGCACCTCCCGTTCTTCCCGCTCTCAGGAGCCCCGGGTAGATCCCGCTGTGATCGACGATGACGATACCTTTACCGATATCATGTCCATCTTCAACCGGAAATAAATTGGCAGCTGCCACCGAATAACACCATCTGTTCAAAAAGGGATCCGCCGCTGCGGACTCCCTTTTTTTACAAAGAAAACTATTAGGGAGGACTACCTATGAGCAACTGGATCGATGGCGTACATCACATTGCGTTAAAGCCGACTGTGGAACAGTATGAAAAGACAGTGGAGTTCTATACCCAGCTGTTGGGTTTTGAGGTGAAACGCAGCTGGGGCGACCCCCAGCACCCCTGCATGATGGTTTCCTGCGGGGACAACTCCTGTATGGAGATCTTGAACGGGCAAGCTGCCGCTGTCCCCACCGGCTCCCTGGATCACCTGGCCTTTGCCACCACCAAGGTGGACGAGCTGGTGGAGCGGGTGCGCCAGGCAGGGTATGAGATCACCGTGGAGCCCAAGGACTTGGAACTGGCAGGCAGCCCCATCCGCATTGCTTTTTGCCGCGGGCCCATGGGCGAAACCTTGGAATTCTTCTGGGAGAAGTGAGTATGGCGGAAGACGTGCGTATCCATACAGAGGATTTGAAGGCCGCGGCGCGCACCCTGCGGGCGGGGCAGCGGGTGCTGCTTTCCGGGGTGTGTTACACTTCCCGGGATGCTGCCCACAAACGCATCACGGAGATGCTGGACCGTGGGGAGAACCCCCCCTATGAGCTGGACGGGGCGGCCATTTACTACGCAGGCCCCACCCCGGCCCCAGAGGGATTGCCGATCGGTTCCTGCGGGCCTACCACCAGCGGCCGCATGGATCCCTATACCCCCCGTTTTTTGGACTTGGGGTTAAAGTGTATGATCGGCAAGGGCAAGCGTAGCCCAGAGGTCATCGAGGCCATGAAGCGCAATGGGGCAGTGTACTTGTGCGCCATTGGCGGGGCTGGCGCGTTGGCGGCCCAGTGCATTGAGAGCGCGGAAGTGATCGCCTTTGAAGACTTGGGGTGCGAGTCGGTAAAACGGCTGGTGCTAAAAGATTTCCCCTTGATTGTAGCCATTGACAGCACGGGGGACAGCATTGTAAAATAAGGCTTTCCGGGAGATGTCCGGAAAACCGGATATCTCATAGAAAGGAAGTCGTTCGATGTTCCATACGATTATGAAAGCCTTTGTCCCCGGTTACGGGGAAAAGGATGACCCCCAGGTGAGGGAAAAGAGCGGGAAGGTGGCTGGCGCCATTGGGATTGCCACCAACTTTTTGCTGTTTGCTATTAAGCTGGTGGCCGGGCTGCTTTCCGGCAGTGTGGCCGTGATGGCCGATGCCGTGAACAACTTGACTGATTCCGGCTCCTCCATTGTGATGCTGGTGGGCTTTAAGCTGGCGGGCAAGCCGGCGGACGCCAAGCATCCCTTTGGCCATGCCCGGATCGAGTACCTCTCCGGTGTGATCGTGTCCTTTATTGTCCTGTTTTTAGGGCTGGAACTAGGCATGACTTCCTTTGAAAAGATCCTTCACCCAGAGCCGGCGGACTTCAGCCTCTTGGCCCTGGTGATTTTGGTGGTGTCCATTTTTGTGAAACTGTGGCAGTGTTTCTTCTACCGCAGCGTGGGGAAGACCATCCACTCCGATACGGTGTTTGCCACTTCCAGTGACAGCCGCAACGACGTCATTGCCACTTCGGTGGTGCTGCTGGGCGCACTGATCACCAAGCTTACCAACTGGAACCTGGATGGTTTTTTGGGCTTGGCTGTAGCGGTGTTCATTGTGGTGTCCGGTGTGAAGCTGATTATCGAAACGGGAAATCCCCTGTTGGGGGAGGCCCCTGACGCCGGCCTAGTGAAAGCCATCTATGAGAAGATACTCTCCTACGAAGGCATTTTTGGTATCCACGACTTGACCGTCCACAATTACGGGGAGGGCAAGTGCTTTGCCTCGGTCCACTGTGAAGTGCCTGCCGAACGGGACATCATGATCAGCCATGACATCATCGACAACATCGAGCGGGACTTCCAAACGGACTTGGGGATCCACCTGGTGATCCATCTGGATCCCATTGTCACCGAGGATGAGCGCACCAATAGGCTTCGGGAACAGGTGAGGAAGCTTCTCCATGTGGTCTACCCAGAGGCGGCTATGCACGATTTCCGGGTGGTGTGGGGAGTGACCCACTCCAATGTGGTGTTTGATGTAGCTGTGCCCTTCTCCTTAAAGGAGAGTGACGACAAGATTCGGGATCGCATTGACCAAGCGGTGAAAACCTTAGACCCCACCTACCGCACGGTGATCACCATTGACCGGGAGAGCGCTGTCAGCCAGCTGGAGTCTTGAACAAGCGAAAAGGAAAAAGAAACACGGCCCCTTTTGGGACCGTGTTTTTATTTGCTTAGGCTTGGGTTCAGTTCTTTACAAAGAATTGGTCGTACCAGACGATAAAGGAGTAGAAAGACCAAATCTTCTGCATATTCTTGGCTTTTCCCGCCTTGTGGTCGTCCAGCAGCTTCATCAGCTCGGGGGTGACAAAAAACTTCTCTGCAATGTCGCTTTGGAAGGCTTCCTTCACCTGGTTGTAATACTTGTCCTCCTGGAGCCAGTCGCTGAGAGGCACCGGGAAGCCCAGTTTTTTCATCCTGGCGGTCTTTTCCGGCAGCTGCTTCATAGCCGCGGCCCGCAGCGCCTTCTTGGTGGTTTCCGTGGCGCAGTCGGCCCGGTAGCGGCTGGGGATCCGGCAGGACAGCTCCAGCATCTTCCGGTCCAGGAAAGGCACCCGCAGCTCCAAGGAGTTGGCCATGCTCATCCGGTCGGCTTTTAAGAGGATGTCGTAGATCATCCAGGTGTGCATATCCACGTACTGCAGCTGGGTGGGCTCATCCAGGCCGGCCACTTCGTCAAAGTAGCGTTTGCTGTACTCCTCCGGGAGCTTCGAGGTGATAGGCCGCTTCAGGTATTTCTGCCGCTCGGCGGGGTCTGTAAACACGTAATTGGCCCGCATAAACCGCTGATAGGGCTCCATGCTGCCCCGCACAAGAAAGTGTTTGCCCTTGAATTCCGGCATCCGCTTGGCCACGGCCCCGGCCATTTTCCGCACAGGGCGGGGAACCTTCCGGGTGTAGTCCGCAAAGTGGCCGCCCTGCAGGTACATGGGGTAGCCGCCGAACAGCTCGTCGGCGCCCTCGCCGGAGAGCACCACTTTCACATACTTCCGGGCGTTCTGGGCCAGGAAGTACAAAGGGATCTCCGAGGGGTTGGGCAAGGGCTCGTCCAGCATATACTGGATCAGCGGCACTGCCTCGAAGAACTCATCTGCGCTCACCTTGTTGGAGATGTTGGGCACGCCCACCGCTTGGGAGAACTCCTGGGCGTAGGGAAGCTCGCTGTACTTCTCCTCGGTGTAGCCCACGGAGAAAGTCTTTACCTTTTTGGTGCCTTTGCTGATCTCCTTCACTACGTAGCTGGAGTCCACGCCGGAGGACAAAAAGCAGCCCACTTCCACGTCGGAGATCTGGTGCATGGCCACGCTTTCGGTGAACTCCTTCTGGATGGCTTCCTCCCAGTATTCCAAGGACTTGTCATCCTCGATCTTATACTGGATCTTGTAGTACCGCTCCACCGAGAGCTTGCCGTCCTGGTAGGTGAAGCAGTGGGCCCCAGGCAGCTTGTACACGTTTTTGAAGATGGTGTTCTCGTAGGGGATATACTCGTAGGACAGGTACTCGGGGATCTTTTCCTCGTCCAGCTCTTTCACAAAGCAGGGATGGGAGAGGAAGCTTTTGATTTCCGAACCAAAGAAGAACTGATCCCCGTTTTTGTAGTAGTAAAAGGGCTTGATGCCGAAGATGTCCCGGGCGCCGAAGAGCAGCTGCTTTTCCTTGTCCCAGATGACAAAGGCGAACATCCCCCGCAGCTTTTGGAGGATGTCCTTGCCGTATTCCTCGTACCCGTGGAGGATGGTTTCCGAATCGGTGCGGGTCTTGAAGACGTGGCCTTTTTCCAGCAGGTCCTCCCGCAGGCTCTGGAAGTTGTAGATTTCCCCGTTGAAGACAAGCACCTTGGTGCCGTCCTCGTTGAGAATGGGCTGACGCCCGCCTTCCAAATCGATGATGGAAAGCCGCCGGAAGCCCAGGGAAACCTGGTCATCCACATAGTAGTCGGCGTCGTCCGGCCCCCGGTGGATGATCCGGTCGGCCATTGCCTTGATCACATTCTGGGGGCTTGCCACCTCCGGGGTGTTTTTAAATCCCACAAAACCGCACATGGCGCGATCCTCCTTTTCCGTTTATGAAAGTAACTGCTCAAAAGATGCCTTCAAAGGCGCGCCGCAAGTGGTGACGCACCGTTTGGCAAGCACTTCCAGGGCGTCTAAAAAGCCGTGTCCCAAAGGGGTGTTCCGCTTGATCAGGGAGAGCTCTGTGCACCCTAAGATCACGCTGTCGCAGCCGGCGTCAAACAGCTCGTCGCTGACCCGCCGGAACTTCCCCATATTGGCAGGCTGCCCCGCCTTGATGTCGTCGTAGATGAGAGACATGACTTTTTTCTGGGCCTCGGGGGAGGGAACTCTGGGCTCCATGCCCAGGGCGATGAGTTCCTTCTGGTAAATGCCCGTCTGTATCGTGCCGTCGGTACCCAGCACCCCGGGATAGTGGCAGCCCCGGCTGGCCAGGACCTGACAGGCCTCCCGCACCATGTGGAGGATGGGGATGGAGATCTGCTCCTGCACCTTGTCCAGAAAGTAGTGGGCGGTGTTGCAGGGCACCGCGATGGCGGTACAGCCCCCCTGCTCCAGCAGCTTGGCGCCGTACAGCAGGCGGTCGTACACCGGGTCCTCCTCCCCGGACAAGATCGCTGCCGTGCGGTCGGGGACCTCGTTATCGGAGAAGATCAGCATAGAGATATGCTCCTGGTCGGTGCGGGCCGCCGTGCGGTCGATGATATACTGGTAAAAGGTGTTGGTGGCCTGGGGGCCCATGCCGCCCAGAACGCCGAGACGGTAATCTGACATAGTACCGAGCTCCTTCTTTTTTTCATTGGGGGGAGACTGCTTCCGCCTCTTTTTTGCCTTCCCCTTTCCCGGGGGAGGGTGCCGAGCGAAAGAGAGGCGGATGAGGGGCGCTCCCCTTAAAAAGCCTTCCCCCTGGGGGCCGACTCCCCTTGTCAAGGGGAGATGTCGCGTAGCGACAGAGGGGATAGGGACAGGTGCCCCCGAAGGGGGCGGATGAGGGGGCAAGTTTCGGAATGGGTTTGTTATACACAGGGAGTTTCGCCGCCTGCGGGCGGCGAGTTCCTTTGCCCATGGCGGCAAAGGAAC
>URKX01000020.1 GCA_900548545.1 uncultured Oscillospiraceae bacterium | reverse complement strand
ACGTCGGTCTCGCCGAAGTACTGGCGGCGCTCGCTGTGGCCGATGATGACGATGTTCACGCCCATAGAGGTGAGCATTTGGGCGGAGACCTCGCCGGTGTAGGCGCCGCTCACTTCCCAGTGGCAGTTCTCAGCGCCGATCTGGATGTTGGTGCCCTGGGCAGCTTCCTGGGCGGCGGACAGATCCACAAAGGGGGTGCAGGCCACCACTTCGCAGCCAGCGTCCTTCACCAGGGGGGCGATGGCGGCGATCAGCTCTTTGGCTTCCGCGGGGGTCTTGTTCATTTTCCAGTTGCCGGCGATAACGGCTTTGCGCAGTGCTTTATTCATAGAGAATCTCTCCTTTAAAAGTAATGATACGTTCTAGGGGTCCCTGCCCCAAAGGGGGAGCCGCCAAAAATGCGGCGGCCGGGGCCGCCGCATTTTGAATGCTGATTTTATTTGTCGGCGATGCAAGCGATGCCGGGCAGCACCTTGCCCTCCAGGTATTCCAGAGAAGCGCCGCCGCCAGTGGAGATGTGGGAGATCTGGTCGGCAAAGCCCAGCTGCATCACAGCGGCAGCGGAGTCGCCGCCGCCAATGATGGTAGTGGCGTCGGTTTCAGCCAAAGCCTTGGCCACAGCTTTGGTGCCCTCGGCCAGAACAGGGTTCTCAAACACGCCCATGGGGCCGTTCCAAACCACGGTCTTGGCAGATTTGACAGCCTCGGCAAACAGCTCGCGGGTCTTGGGGCCGATATCCAGGCCCATCTTTTCAGCGGGGATAGCGGTGGACTCCACATATTCCACTTCGATGGGGGCGTCGATGGGATCGGGGAAAGAAGCAGCCACAGCGGTATCCACGGGCAGCAGCAGCTTCACGCCCTTCTCTTCAGCAGCCTTGAGCATATTGGCGCAGTACTCGATCTTCTCATCGTCCACCAGGGAGGTACCCACCTCGTAACCCTGGGCCTTCAGGAAGGTGTAAGCCATGCCGCCGCCGATGATCAGGGTGTCTACCTTGGTCAGCAGGTTCTCGATCACGCTGAGCTTGTCCGCGACCTTGGCGCCGCCCAGGATGGCCACGAAGGGACGCACGGGGTTCTCCACGGCGTTGCCCAGGAACTCGATCTCTTTGCTCATCAGGTAGCCCACAGCGGTGTCCTTGATGTGATCGGTGACACCGGCGGTGGAGCAGTGAGCGCGGTGGGCGGAACCGAAGGCGTCGTTCACGTACACGTCAGCCAGGCTGGCCAACTCGCCGGAGAAGGGCTCCAGGTTCTTGGTTTCTTCCTTGCGGAAACGGGTGTTCTGCAGCAGAACCACGTCGCCGTCGTTCATAGCGGCCACAGCGGCCTTGGCGTTCTCGCCAACCACGGTATCATCATCGGCAAAGGCCACGGGCTGCCCCAGCAGTTCGGAGAGGCGCACGGCACAGGGGGCCAGGCTGAACTTGGCCTCGGGGCCGTTTTTCGGCTTGCCCAGATGGCTGCACAGGATCACTTTGCCGCCGTCGGCCACCAGCTTTTTGATGGTGGGAAGGGCTGCCACAATACGGTTGTCGTTGGTGATCACGCCGTCTTTCATGGGCACGTTAAAGTCCACGCGGACCAGAACGCGCTTGCCTTTTACGTCAATGTCGTCAATCGTCTTTTTGCTGAGAAAGCTCATGTTCAGTGCACTCCTTTGAATCGTATATGGTTGATTGTGAAAGTTTGCACAAATTACCAAAACTAATTGTACCCCAGATCCCCATACTTTTCAAGTAAAAAACCTTGGATTTTCACTTTTTTTATCCCCTTTCCGCCCGGGAAACTCCCGCTCCCAGTGGCCCAATCATTCCGGGGCTTTCATGCTCTCCACCATGCTGATGTTTTTCAATTTGTGGTGCATTACCAGGTTGACCAAGGCGCTGAACAGGAAGGTAAGCAGGGTGGACCACACATAGCTGAGCCAATAGACTTCTCGCCCGAACATCACCATGTCGATCTCCGCGGTGCGGATCACAAACTGGTGGAGCGCTATGCCCAGCACCAGCCCCAGCGCTGTGCCAATGACCGTCAGCAGGATGGTTTCCCGGTAGATATAGGCGGAAACCTCCCCGTCGTAGAAACCAAGCACCTTGATGGTGGCCAGTTCCTTTTCCCGCTCGGTGACATTGATGTTGGTCAGGTTGTACAGCACAATAAAGGCCAGCACACCGGCGGAAATGATCAGCACCACCACAATGGAGTTGATGCTTTGGATGCTGTTGTTGAAGCTCTCCGAAAGGGTGTCGGTGAACTGGGCGCTTGCCACGTCCCTGCACTGGAGCAGGTCGGTGCCCAGCTGTTCTTCGGCGGCGGTATCCAGATCCTCAGGCAGCTTGCACAGCACAGAGTTTGCCTCCATCTGCTCGCCAAAGGCCTCTTGGTAGGTCTTGGGGGAGATATACACGTAGTGGTAGATGTAGTTTTCACAGATGTCGGTAATGGTCAGTTCCGCCTCGTTGCCATCCTCGTCCTGTAAGGTGATGGTATCGCCCACTTTCCAGCCTTGCCGCTCACAGATTTTTTCCGTGACCACCACGGCGTCCTCATCGAAGGTGACCTCCCGGCCGTCGGTCCTGTGGCGGAACTGGAAGTATTCCGGCAGGGCCTCCACGTCCTGGGGTACAAAGACCACCAGGCTGTCCTGGGGTTTGTTGTTTTGGGGGATCACATCCGCCTCTGTTTGCATGGCGGCCAGGTGATCGGTGATGCGGGAGGGGTCATCCAGGATGGCCTGCAAATCCCGGCCTTCCAGGGCGCTTTCGTCCATCAAGCCCAATGTCAGCTGGTATTGGCTGATCTCTCCGTATTGCAGCCCCACAATGTCCGAAACAGAGTCCCGCACGCCAAAACCGGTGACCAGCAGGGCGGTACACCCGGAGATGCCCACCACGGTCATCAGGAACCGCTTTTTATAGCGGAACAAGTTGCGGGCGGTGACCTTGCTGGTGAACTTCATCCGGCTCCAAATGGGGGTGACCCGCTCCAACAGGATGCGCTTGCCGGCTTTGGGGGCCTTGGGGAGCATCAGGGTGGCGGGGACCTCCCGCACTTCTGCCCAGCAAGCCCACAGGGTCACTGCCAGGGTACAGAGGATCATGGACAGGGAGGCCAGCAGGGAATAGGGCACATTGATGGGCGTGAGGATATCCGGCACATCGTACATGATGTTGTAGGCGTTGATGATGATATAGGGGAACAGCCGGGTCCCAACAGCCAGGCCAAGCGCACTGCCGGTGATGCTGGCTAAGGCCGCGTAGAACAGGTATTTTACCGCAATTTTCCCTGTGGAGTATCCCAGGGCTTTTAGGGTGCCCACCTGCTGGCGTTCCTCCTCCACCATGCGGGTCATGGTGGTGAGCACCACCAAGGCTGCCACCAGGAAGAAGAATAGAGGGAACACCGTGGCGATGGCGGCAATCTTGTCAGCGTTGGAGCCATAGCTGGAAAAGCTGGTGTTGTCTTCCCGGTTGAAGATATACCACTGGCCCTCTTCGATCTCCCGGATCTTGCTTTCCGCATCCGCCAGTTCTTCCTCGGCGTCCGCGAACTTTTCCTGGGCCTCTTCGTAGCCTTCGTTGTACTCTTCCCAGCCGTCTTGCAGCTCTTGCCTGCCTTCCTCCAGTTTCTGGAGGCCGTCGTCATACTGGGCCTGGGCGTCGTTTAATTGGGCTTCTGCGTTGGCAAATTCCGCTTGGGCTGTTTGGATGCCCGCTTGGAGCTGGGAGTAGCTCTGATCCAGCTGCCAACGGCTGTTGTTCAAGGTGACTTGCTGGTCCTCCAAGGCTTTGCGCTGGGTGTTCAGGGCCTCCTGGTTTTTGTCTAGCTCCGCTTTGCCTGCCTGCCACTGGGCCAAACCCTCTTCATACTGGGCGGTGCCCTGTTCCCAGGCGGCCATGGCAGAGGTGGTGTCCATCCCCTGGGCGGCCAAAGCCTCCAGGCCTGCCTTCAAGGGGGCAAATTGGGAGGCAGCTTCCGGGGCCACCTGTTCCAGCTGGGCCAGCAAAGCCAGGGCGGTGGCGTCCGAAGTATCTGCCGCCGGCACACCCAAAGCGGCCGCTGCCTGGAACAGCGTTTCTTTCCCTTGTGTCAGGCTGTCCAGCTGGGACTTGGTGGCGTCCAGCTGAGCTTTGGAGTCCTTTAAGGTCTGCTCGTTTTCCGCCAGTTCTTGATACCCGGCATCCAACTGGGCCTGGGCCGACTCGATCTGGGCCTTCCCAGCGTCCAGCTGGGCCTGGCCGTGGTTCAGCTGGGCATACCCGTTGTCGATCTCCCGCTGGGCTGAGGCTGTCTGGCTTTCGAAGTCTGCCTTCTGCTGGTTCAGTTCCGCCCATCCGCTGTCAATTTCGGCTTTGGCGTCCTCCAGTTCTTTTTGGCTGTCAGCCAGCTCTTGCTGGCCGTCCTCCAATTCTTTTTTGGCGTCGGCCAGCTCCTGTTCCGCGTCAGCCTTCTCCGATTCGTATTCCGCTCGGGCATCGTCCAACTCCGCTTGGGCGTCCCCTACCAGCTCTTCATAGCGGATCTGGGAGCGCTCCTCACCCAAGGGATCCATGGCGTCGGTGACAGCCGCCACCACATCTTCATAGGCCTGGGAGAAGGAGTCCAGCTGCCGGGTGTTTTCCACCGCAAGGTAGAAGCTGGTGTAATAGTCCATGTCAAAGCTTTCCGGCACCGTGTAGGCCAGCAGGCCCAGGGAGCCGCTGCCTGCCGTGGTGCTTTCGTTTTCCATAGAGAGATAGGCGGCGCTTTTCACCGTGCCCACCACGGTAAATTCCTCGCAAATGCCCTCCAAAGGTTCCCCGTCTGGGTTTTGCATCAGCTTTTGGCCGATCCAATCCGTTTCCCCATCAAAAGACTTCCTCAGCACTACCACACATTCCCCGGCGGCTTCGGGGAAGCGGCCCTCCACCAAGGTGAGCTGGTTCAAATAGCCTTCCGCCTGGGGGGAGGTGTCCTCGGGCAGGCTGTGCATCCGGGCAGTGTAGTGTTTGCTGTCCTCCTGCTCTGATACCAACACTAGGTCGGTGTCGTAAGCGGGCATGACTGCTTCCACCCCTTCCACGGCCTGGACGGCGGAAAGGTCGTTTTCCGTAAGGCCCAGGGTGGAAACCACTTTCACGTCGTACATATGGGTGTCATCGTAATAGTAGTCGGCAGAAATGCGCATATCCACCGGGGAGGAGAGCAGCCCTGCAAAGAAGCCCACCCCCAGGGCCACAATGGCCAGAATGGCCAAAAACCGGGACAGGGAGCTCCTTATGGTGCGAAAGATCGATTTTCCATAGGTTTTGTTCACAGCGGTCACCACTCGATCTCTTCCACCGGGGTGGGGTGGGCGTTGGTGTCATTGGAGATGGCCTTGCCGCTTTTGATGCGGATCACCCGGTCCGCCATGGCGGTAAGGGCACTGTTGTGGGTGATGACAATGACCGTCCGGCCTGTCTTGCGGCAGGTGTCCTGCAAAAGGCCCAGTACCGCTTTGCCGGTGTTGTAGTCCAAAGCGCCGGTGGGCTCGTCACACAAGAGGATCTTGGGGTTTTTGGCCAAAGCCCGGGCGATAGCCACCCGCTGCTGCTCGCCTCCGGAAAGCTGGGCAGGGAAGTTGTCCAGACGCTCTCCCAACCCCACTTCCATCAAGGTATCTTTGGCGTCCAGGGGGTCTTTGCAGATCTCGCTGGCCAGCTCCACGTTTTCCAGGGCGGTGAGGTTTTGCACCAGGTTGTAAAACTGGAATACAAACCCCACGTCGTACCGGCGGTAGGTGGTCAGCTGTTTGGGGTTATACTCGCTGATCTTGCTGCCGTCTAGAAGGATTTCCCCTTCGTCACAGGCGTCCATGCCTCCCAGCATATTCAGCACTGTGGTTTTGCCGGCGCCGGATGGCCCTACAATGACGCAGAACTCCCCTTTGTCTACGAAGAAACTGATGTGATCTGCGGCGGCAATGCGGTTTTCACCCATGGTGTAATATTTGCACACGTTATGGAACTCTATAAAATGCTGTGACATGAAGAACCCCTTCCTGTAATGGCGTTTACTTTCCCAGTGTCCAGGATAACCGGGCAGTGTGAAGCAGATTTCAATGATTTGTAAACTTTTTGTTGTTTGCATCCATTTTTCGTATTGGGAAATACAGATACCCCTTCCCCGTTGCCGGGTCGGTGTAATCGTGGATGGCTCCAGCCAGGGAGACGCCTTCCTCTTTCATTTGCCCCAGGGTTTTCTCAAACGCCCCTTTGCGGTTCTCAACAACGATGTACTCATACCCTGGCACTAGCCATTTTGTCCATCCGTCCGGCGCTTCCGCAGTGTCAATGCATTCCACTCCCGCCAGGTACAAACCTTTGCTGAAGTTTTCCTCCCAGGGTTGAAACGAGCGGGAAAGATCGGACATGGCGCCCCAGATCCCCGCAAGCTTCCCGGCTGCGTCCCTTTTTGCCAGATGCGCCACTTCCTGAAAGTGGTTGTTGGCATCATCCCACAATTTCTGGATAAACCCTTCGCCGTCCCCTGTGGAGCCCTCTTTGCCAATCACGGCAAATTCCTCCTTTATCACTTGGAACATTCCCATGCCTCCTGGTCGTTGCTTTTTACAAAAACTCCGAGCCGGGATGGGCGGCCTTGGCAGCGGCCCAGTCAAAGGAGCGCAGCTCCCCTGTGCAGGAAAGCTCGGGGAAGTCCCACTGGCGCAGCACTTCGAAGGCGCCAATGGCCACGGAGTTTGCCAGGTTCAGGCTGCGGAACCCTCCCAGCATGGGGATGCGCACGCACTGGCCGGGGTGGTCAAACAAGAGTTTTTCCGGCAGCCCGGCAGACTCTTTTCCAAAGAGCAGGTAACAGCCGTCCGGATAAGTGACGTCGGTATGGCGGTGTTGTGCTTTTGTGGAGAAAAAGAAAAAATTCCCTTGGTTCTTTTCGAAAAATTCGGAAAGGCTTTCGTATGTGGAAAGCGTGAGATAGGGCCAGTAATCCAGCCCGGCGTGACGCAATTTTTTGTCATCCAGTTTAAACCCCATGGGCCCTACCAGGTGCAGGGCGGCGCCGGTAACGGCGCAGGTGCGGGCAATGTTCCCGGTATTCTGGGGGATTTCGGGTTCTACTAAAACAATGTTAAGGCTTGGCAAAGGTCATTCAACTTCCTTTCTTTGGCTGGCTTTCCGCGGAATAAACAAAAGGGGTGGCGGGCAAGATGAACTTGACGGCAGCGCTAAGGCTGGTCAAATGCTTACTCACAATCGGGAGGTTACAATCCATGATGAACAAGACGATGAACATGGCAAAAGGGATCGGTATGGGGGTGCTGGCCGGCGTAGCAGTGGCCGCTGTCAGCAACAAAATGATGAACGGCGGCCACCGCAAAGCCGGCCATATGCGCAAAAGCGCTGGCAAGGCCATGCACTCTGTAGGAAACCTGATCGGCGACGTGGAAAAGATGCTGCGGTAAAAACAGCTGTATTCCCAGCGGTTTCCAATGGATATGCCCACAGCGGGGCTTCTTAGGGAGGGAACCTCCAAGGCAAGGGAAAACAAGCAAGCCGGGCGGCCTTTTTCCAGGTTGCCCGGCCGCTTGCATTTGTTTCCTTTTCACTACGATCCGTATACAGTATACCACAGGGAGGGGCAAAAGAAAACAGACAGGTGTAGGCCTGTCTGTTGGTTAAGCTGAGGGAAGTGTCTGTTTTTAGGGTATATCGCACAGGCAGCCCCGCGCGCCTTTCGGGCCCACCACCCGGATGAAACATCCAGGGAGCTTCCCGGGGCGGCGCCCCGCTTCCCGGCACTTAATGGCAAGGCCCGGTCCGCCCCCCTGGTCATAGCAGTAGGACAGCCGGTTGCAGCAGCCCTGGGAGGCGCGGAACCACTTGCAGGCGCCGGTGCCTGTACAGTGGCGCAGGGAATCCTGCCGGTCGATGTACTGTTGGGCAATGGCGCCCCCGGCATGGTATTCCCCGTTGCTGATGAGGATGTGGGCGGCGCTCATGTCGGCAAACAAGTTGCTGTAGCCGCTGGCGGTGCCGTGGTGGGGCGCTTTGAGGATATAATAGCCGTCGTAGAGCTGGTCCATGATCTCCAACATGGTTTCCGGAGTGGCGTCGCCTGTCAGGAGGATGTCCTGTTCCCCGGGGCCGTTCCGGCGGACATTGTGGAACACCACCGATGCACCGTTCACCGCGGTGGTATACGGGCCGGCATTCAAGGGGTTTTGCAGAACCTCCCGCACATCGTGAGCTGCGGGGATGGCGTTCAATTCCTCCCGCAGGGATTCCAGCTCTTCCAGGGTTTCCTCCAGGTGGCCCAGGTAAGCCCGGCGCTTTTCCGGAAGGGACCGCCCCCCGGCGGAAAATGCCTGGCCGCACTTGGTGTATAGGGCTAAGAAACTCTCTTTCAGCTGCAAAAAACGCTTCACGCAGGCGGGCTGGAAAGGGGAGGAGAGCAGCACGTTGAGATCCTCCAGGGCGGCGGTGAGCTGAGGGTCGAAGGGGTAGTTTTCCACCCGGGGCCACAGCACCTGGTATTCCACCCCGTCAAAGTGGAAGCTGTCCCCTGCGCCCAGGGTGAAGATCCGGTCCTGGCCCAGCCGCTCTTCCAGCACCCGGAAGGCCCGCACGCACCAGGTGTTCACCTGGTAGGCGTCGCTTTGGGGCTGGGAAAACAGGTAGGCAAACAGGGCAAACTCTAAAAGCAGGGGGCTCCCCCGGCTGTCCAGGGGGGAGCGGGGCAAAAACACCCGGCTGAAGTAGCCTTCTTGGGTGTCCAACAGCTTTTGGAACCCGGAGAGGTGGTCCCGGTGGTAGTGGGTCAGCAGGAACCAGCGGTCCATGGCAGGGGCGTACCGGGCGGCGATTTGCCCCACCCATTGCTCCAGGGGCACGTCCCCTTCCCGGAGGCGATGGCTGACGCTGCCGCAGTCCACCATAAGGGCGCTTCGGTCCCGTCCCCCCAGCACGATGCATTCCCCGTATTCCATATTGAGAAGTTCCACCCACTGCATGGTTTTTCCCCCTTTCGGGTGTTTTATTTAGAGGTCCCAGTCTGGCAGCTGGCCGCTGGGGGCGGCTTCCTCACCGGGCAGGGCCTCCTGGCCGCGTTTCTGGTAGAGGACGCCGTTGAAGTAATTGCCGTCTTTCCATTCGCCGTCGAACACGATGGCCCCGGTGGAGTCAAATTCCGTGCCGTGACCGTGGCGCTTGCCGTTTTTCCATTCGCCGTAGTACACCAGGTTGCCCTCTTTGTCAAAGGCCGACCCGATGCCCGTGGGCTGCCCATCCAGCCATTTGCCCACAAACACGGTGCCGTCGGCAGTGTTGTAGGATACGCCGGGCCCTTGCTTTTTCCCGTCCTGGATGCGCCCGCCATAGCGCAGGTTCCCGTCCTTGTCAAAGAGGGAGACAAATTCCTGGGGAGCGCCGTCTTTCCACTGGGCAATGTGCAAAGCGTGGTCGCTGTCCCGGAAAGACACCCCCAGGCCGTCCTTTTTGTCGTTCTTCCAGGAGCCCGCGTAGCACAGGTTGCCGTCTTTATAGTAGTAGGCGCCGAAGCCCTCCCGTTTGCCGTCCCGGAAGCCGCCTTCATAAGAGGTGGCCCCGCTGGGCTGCTCTGTGCGGCCCCGGCCCCAGGGCTTCCCTTCCCGCAGTTCCCCTCGGTAGGAGGGGCCTTGGGGAACAGGTTTTTCCAAGGTAGCTTTCCGGGCCGCTTGCAGGATCTCCCGGCTTTCCGGGTCTTTGGGATCCCGCGAAAGGGGATGCTCCGGGGAAGCTGCTGTAGGGCTGGGTCCCGGTGCAGGCTGCTCTTCCGGGGCTTGTGCCTCTGCCGGTGTTGCATCCGCTCCAGACTCCGGTTCTGGCTTTGGTTCTGGCTCTGCTGCGGGGGCGCGTTCCGGCTCTGGTTCCTGGGTTTCCTCCTGGGTCTGAGGCTCTTCTGTGGCATGGGCGGTTTCCAACGGTTCCTCCAAGGGGGCGAACTCCTCCGCTGCCTCCTGGAAAGGCGGCACAGGGGCCTGGGTCAGGGGCGCAGCCTGGGGCTCTTCCGGTTCTTGGATGTGGGCGTATTCCTCCAGGCTGGTGAAAGAGATCTGAGGGCCCTCCTGGTCCTCGCCAGCCAGGGAGCCCTCTTTTACCTCCCAGGCAGGCAGCAGCATCACCGTGCCGCCTTTGAGCTCCTCCATAGCCTCTTTCCGGGCCTGGGCCTCCTTTTGGGGGCAGTAACAGAACATCCCCTCTTGGGTGGAAACCAACAATTTGGGCTCCCCGAACCGGGCGTTTAACAGGCTCTGCCCGGCGGTGCCTTCCAGATAGGGCACAGGGTATAGCAGGGTGGAGCGGTAGCGCTTTTTAGCGGCGTCCCAGTCGAAACGCTCCATCTGGTCGTCTTGGTCCACCGGCTTGAAGATCACGCGGGCGTTGCGGGCATCCCAAGGTTCGTAGTATTCCGATTTCAGCCAGATCAGGGATTTGTCGAAAAACACCCGGCTGGTGATGACGTTGCGGAAGTCCCGCCTTACCAGGACATAGCCGCCCCGTTGGTCGAAGGCTTCTTCCAGCATCAAGCGGCCGGTGCCGGCGACCTGGTTGGCGGCTTTGCGCCAATAGAAGCCCCGGCGGGAGAGTTTGCCTTGCAGCTTTCCTTCAAAGCCCCGGATGATCTCGTGCTTGCCCACCCGCAGCGCTTTGCAGCCCCCGGTGAAATACTTTTCCCGGGCGACGGCCAGCTCTCCCCGGAGGATGTCCAGGCTGTCCCGGCCGGTAAAGCACACGCAATATACGTTTCTGGCCAAGAGGCTCAAGCTCATGGCGCTGGATGCCACGTTCTGTTCCATATCCACGCTCCCGTTTTCCACCAATGCGGCAATAATCAAAGCCATTATAGCACAGTTTTGCTTTTTGGGACAGGTTTTTCCTGGGAAAGGGGAAAATCCTTCTGGGAAATGTTCTTTTTGCCCTTTTTGTGCTATAATAGCCCAAAAGATCCCGAGGGAAAGCGGAGAACCGCCGGTGGAGGAAAGCCGTGGGGCGGGCGCGCCAGGGGATGGAGAAGGAGGGGTTGCCGTGGAATGGCAAACCATGTGGGAAAATTTTTTGCAGGGCCTTACGGCATTTGCGGTGGATTTTATACTGGCGGCCATCATTTTCTTAGGGGGATGGCTGCTGGCCAAACTTGCCGCGAAGCTGACCAAACGGGCCATTTCCAAGGGAAAAGTGGACGCCCTTGTAGCCAGTTTTGTAGGTTCGCTGGTAAAGGCTGTTGTACTGGTGGTGGCCGCTGTCAGCGCAGTGGCCCAGCTGGGGGTGAACATCACCTCCTTGGTGGCGGCTTTGGGCGCTGCGGGCTTGACGGCCAGCTTCGCGCTGCAAGGCAGCCTTTCCAACCTGGTCAGCGGGATGCAGATCATCTTCACAAAGCCTTTTAAAATGGGCGACTACCTTTCCTTTGGCACCCATGAGGGCACAGTGAAGCGCATCGAGATCCTCACCACCACCTTGTCCACCTTTGACAACAAAGAGGTGGTCATCCCCAACTCTATGATCACCAGCGATGTGGTGGTGAATTTTACCAGCAGCGGTACCCGCCGGGTGGATTTGAGCTACGGGGTATCCTACCAGGCGGATCTGAAAAAGGCCAAAGGGATCCTCCAGCGGCTGGTGGCGGAGGACGAGCGGATCTTCCAAGATCCTGCGCCCTTAATCGCTGTGGGGGCCTTGGGGGAGAGCTCGGTGACGGTGGTGTGCAAGGTTTGGTGCAAGGAAGAGGACTACTGGTCCATCTATTACGCCATGCAGGAGCGGGTGAAAGAGGCCTTTGACAAGGAGGGCATTTCCATCCCTTACCCCCAACTGGACGTGCATTTGAAGCAAGAAGGCAATGGAAACTGAAACAAAAACGGGAAGGGCCTGCTGCATTTTGCGGCAGGCCCTTTTTTAACTGGAACAGAAACGTTTCCAAGAAAGCCCCCTTTTTTCCAGGTTCGGAAGATGTGGAGGCAAACGTCCAGGCAGGGCTTCTTTCATTTCTCCAGTACAGCCCCAGGATAATAATGGGCCAGAATGGCCTCGTAACTTTCCCCTTGGTTCGCCAGGAAAGCCGCCCCGGCCTGGCTCATGCCCACCCCGTGCCCCCAGCCATGGACTGTGAACTGGAACACACCCTCACTATAGGAGAGGGTAAAGCAAGCGCTGCGCAGCCCAAAGGCTTCCCGCAGCTCTTCCCCGGTGCAGGTGCGCCCTCCCACCTGGGCCGAGGTTACATACCCGGAATTCCCCCGGCAAATTTCACGGATCCACCCCTCCTCCGGACCGGAAAAGTCCACTTCCCCCGGCCAGGCGGCCTGGGCGGCTTCCAGAAGCTGGGTGGCGGTTAGGGAAACTGCGGAAAGGTAGCCCGAGGCAAAACAGTCCCCGGGGCTGGACACTTGTTGGAGATAGGGGAAGTCTTGGCCCCACACCTCCTGGGAGGAGGAGGTGTCCCCGCCGGAGATGGCAAAGAACGCGGCGCAGATGGGTTCCCCTTCCCAGGTGAGCAGCTGCCCCTGCACTTGGGACGTGATGCTTTGCAGCTTTTCAAAGGTGGCGGAAAAGCTCTCCCCCCAGCGCTCTTCCATGGCGGAGTGGGGGACGTATACCAGCCAATTGGCGCTGTCGCAGGCAAAGTCGGCCCCCTCCCCGGTGTTTTGGGACCGCTGGTAGGAGTAAAAGGTGTACAGCGCTACCGCCTGGGCTTTCAACGCTTCATCGGGGGCGGAAAGGTCCATTTCGCAGGCCAGGGCCGCTGGTAGGAACTCCTCCGCTGTCACGTCGAAGGTTTCCCCCGTGGAGGTGTCATACAGGGTGAACACATCGCCTTCTGTAGGGGTGGGGGAGAGGGGCGGCTCACGGCCCTCTAAAAATCCCGGCGTGGTTGTGGAAGAGAGGGCGGGGCTGGAAGCCAAAGGCTCCTCTTCTTCCAGGGCACTGGCCTCGTTTTGGGAAGTTGTCCCGGGAAGGGAGCTTTCGCCTGGGGAGGGGGAGGCTGTTTCCCTGGAGGAAGTGGCCCAGTCTGGCGAGTGCCCCAGGCGGTAAACAGCCCACACGCCAACCGGCAGCAGGATAAAAGCAGCGTACAGCACTAGGAACAAAATCAGCAGCAACCGTGCTTGTTTGCGGTGAGGAGTGGTCATGGCGATCCCTTCTTTTTGCATAATTTTAATTTTAGAATTTCATAATCCATGGACTAAAACCGAGAATTTAGGCTAAAAATAAATTTTTTGAAGCTATATCTTGCAAAAATCGTTGACTTTCCCGATTTGGAGGAGTACAATCTAAAAACCATCGTATAGGAACTTGAGAAAGGGGAAGTGACATGGAAAGGCTGAACAACGAAACGCCTGGCAGCACCACCATTCAGGAGCTGTGCGAAGAATACCGGCAGAACAATGTGATCACCAAAGAAGAGTATGAGCGCCACCGTGTGAAGCGCGGCCTGCGCAACGCGGATGGCACCGGCGTGATGGCGGGGCTGACCCATGTGTGCAATGTCCACGGCTACCTGATCGCCGACGGCGACAAGATCCCCGACAAGGGCAAGCTGACTTACCGGGGTATCGATGTGGAGGACATCGTCCGCGGCTGCGAGGAGGAGGGCCGGTTTGGCTTTGAGGAAGTGGTGTGGCTGTTGATCTTTGGCCACTTGCCCACCCGGGCCCAGTATGACCGGATTTGCCGGCTACTGTTTGAAAACCGGGAGCTGCCCGAATATTTCCCCGAAGACATGATCATCAAGGCGCCCTCCAAGAACATTATGAACAAGCTGGCCCGCTCGGTGCTGGCGCTGTACTCTTACGATGACAACCCGGATGACCAGTCGTTGGAGAACAATATGCGGCAGAGCATTTCCCTGATTGCCCGGATGCCCTCCATCATGTCCTATGCCTACCAGGTGAAGCGGCGGCACTTTGATAAGGAGAGTATGTTTTTCCATCCGTACCAGCCGGGGCATTCCACAGCGGAGGCCATTTTGAACGCTTTGCGCCCTGACCGGAAGTTCACTCATGAAGAGGCCAGGCTTTTGGACCTGTGCATGGTGCTCCACGCAGAGCACGGCGGCGGCAACAACTCCACCTTCACCACCCGGGTGCTCACCAGCGCCGGGACGGACATCTATTCCGCCATTGGCGCCGCGGTGGGCTCCCTGAAGGGCTTTAAACACGGCGGCGCCAACCACCAGGTACGGCGGATGATGGACGACTTGATGGCCCACGTGGGAAACTGGGAGGACGAAGGGGAGGTGGAAGCCTACCTGGAGAAGATCCTCCGGGGGGAGGCCGCCGATGGCAGCGGGCTGATTTACGGCATGGGCCACGCGGTGTACACCCTGTCCGACCCCCGGGCGGTGATCCTGAAGGAAAAGGCCCAGGGGTTGGCAGCTCAAAAAGGCTTTGGAAAAAAGCTGCGCCTGTACGAAACTGTGGAACGCCTGGCCCCGGCGGCTTTCCATAAGGTCACAGGCAAGGACAAGGTGATCTCTGCCAACGTGGATTTCTACTCAGGTTTGGTGTACGAGATGCTGGATATCCCAGAGGACCTGTTCACCCCCATGTTTGCTGTCAGCCGGATCGCGGGCTGGTGTGCCCACCGCATCGAGGAGCTGACCACAGGCAAGCGGATCATGCGTCCTGCTTACCGGGCGCTGCCGGTAAACCAGCGCTATGTCCCTCTGGATCAGCGCTGACCTTTTTGGGGAGAAAATCCCCCTGCCCTTGTCCTTCAAACAATCTCTATTGGAAAAAGAGAAAAAGTATGCTATACTACAGAGGCTCCCGGCAATGCTGTGGGGCCTCTCATGTTGGGGGAAATCGTTGAACAAAGGGTTGACACCATGAAATTTGTAAATGTGGGCAACGCGCTGAAGGTCACCTGTGTGGGTTTTGCCGCCGGGGTGCTGCTGCGCGTGGTGCAGATGCTCTACTTTTTCGACTATGACACCGGCTTTTACACCGACGGCGGTGTGATGGCCTGGATCTCCTTTGGGGTCCCGGTGGCTTTGGGGCTGTTGGCGTCGTGGATGTGCTTCCGGTCCCGGCGCTACTTTGGCCCCTATGTCCCCCGGAAGAATCTCTTGGCCGGTGTGGCTGCCCTGCTGTCTGGCGGCGTCCTGCTCTTTTCCGGGGCGCTTCAGTGGGTGGAGCTGCGTTCCACCTATGGCGGCGGGGAATATTGGGTGCTCCACTTGCTGTTCCTCATCTGCTGCGGGCTGTTTGGATTGGTGCAGCTGTTTTTGTCCCTGGGTTTTTTCACCGGGAAAAACAACCTGGAAAAAGTCCCCCTCTTGTATTTGCTGGGGGTGCTGTGGGGCGTGGCTTACCTGATTTTGGTGTATGTGTTTTACGCCAAGTCCTCCTCCATGGTGGAAAACTTGTTCGCCGTGCTGGGGGCAGTGTTCCTGTTGCTGTGCCTGTTTTACCTGTGCAAGCTGCTGGCTGGCGTGGACGAGGAAGGCGCTGCCAAGCGGGCCTTTGTCACCGGGATTTTCGCGGTGGTGCTCAATGTGACCTACTTGCTGGCAAACCTGTCCCTGCTGTTGCTGGGGCGCACCTATTCCGGGGAGATCCCTCCCTCGGTGCAATTGGCAAGCCTAGTGGTGGCCCTGTTTGCCCTGGTGTTTTTGGTGGCGTTCCGCAAGTACAGCCTGCGGCGCACACCCAAAGGCGGTGCGGAGTCCGGTGCCAGGCACAGCGCCAAGCGCTTGAAGGCAAAATGAGAGCGGAGGGCTCCCCCGGTTGGGGGAGCTTTTTTCTTGGAAAATCCGCCAAAGGGCCATGCAAGAGGGAAGGCTTGGGTAAAAGGATGAAGAAAAAAGCGTTATTTTCCTGTCAAACTCTTGTAATATTATAAAAAATGATTTAGAATAAGAGAAGCTTAAAACCCAATAATCTTTCAGGAGGTTTTACCAATGTCTGTTAAAGTTGCTATTAATGGTTTTGGCCGCATCGGCCGTCTGGCTTTCCGTCAGATGTTCAACGCCGAGGGCTATGAGATCGTTGCTATCAACGACCTGACCAGCCCCGCTATGCTGGCTCATCTGCTGAAGTACGACTCCGCTCAGGGCCGCTATGCTCTGGCTGACAAGGTTGAGGCTGGCGAGGATTCCATCACTGTGGACGGCAAGACCATCAAGATCTATGCTGAGAAGGACGCCAAGGATCTGCCCTGGGGCGAGATCGGCGTTGACGTTGTGCTGGAGTGCACCGGTTTCTACACCTCCAAAGCGAAGAGCCAGGCTCATATCGATGCCGGCGCCAAGAAGGTTGTCATCTCCGCTCCTGCTGGCAACGACCTGAAGACCATCGTTTACAGCGTGAACGAGAACACCCTGACCGCTGAGGATCAGATCATCTCCGCTGCTTCCTGCACCACCAACTGCTTGGCTCCCATGGCGGATACCCTGAACAAGTATGCCCCCATCCAGAGCGGCATCATGACCACTGTGCACGCCTTCACCGGCGACCAGATGGTTCTGGACGGCCCCCATCGTAAGGGCGACCTGCGCCGCGCTCGCGCTGCCGCTGTGAACATCGTTCCCAACAGCACTGGCGCTGCCAAGGCCATCGGCCTGGTCATCCCCGAGCTCAACGGCAAGCTGATCGGCTCTGCCCAGCGTGTGCCCGTTCCCACCGGCTCCACCACCATCCTGGTGGCTGTTGTCAAGGGTAAGGACGTCACCAAGGAAGGCATCAACGCCGCTATGAAGGCCGCTTCTTCCGCTTCCTTCGGCTACACCGAGGAGCCCCTGGTGTCCTCCGACATCATCGGCATCACCTACGGCTCTCTGTTCGACGCTACCCAGACCATGGTTGCTAAGATTGACGACGACACCTATCAGGTGCAGGTTGTTTCTTGGTACGACAACGAGAACAGCTACACCAGCCAGATGGTCCGCACCATCAAGTATTTCGCTGAGATCTAAGTCTTTGCAGAATATCACAATTTGCAAAAAAATCCCCGAGGGACAATTCCCTCGGGGATTTTTTTGCGGCTACCTTTTTGGTTGTCCGGCGGGGCTTCCCTGCTGTTGGAATTGCCCCATGCCCCTGCGGAGGATCTGGCTGCACCAGCCCATCAGAAGGCCATAAGCCTGGCGGGTTTCCTGGGGGGATAGGGAAGCTGCCTGTTGGGCGGTTCTGGGAAGTGACAGCAGTTCCTTAGAAGGCCCTTCTAACACTTCCTGGAGTTCCCCATGAGTGGGGTGGTACGTTCCATCCCGCAGCAGGGCAAAAAACCGCAGGCAGAAAAACGCCGATTTCCCCAGCTCTGGCAGGGGGCTTTGCAGGTCGGTAGCGTACAGGTAGGTGTGGCAGGCTGCATGGTACAAGTTGGCAGCCCCTACCTGAAGGGCCTCCCAAGCGTTTTGCCGGTTAAGAGGCGGCAGCAGCGGGGCCAGGTCCCCCAAAACGGGTTTGGTGTCCAGCCAGAGGGTGTACAAATCGTACAGGGGCCAGCCCCGCAATTCCCATTCTCCGCAAAGGAAGCCACAGGCCAGTTCCCCTTGCTCCATAGAGCCCACTAGCTCCCTGTATACGTCCAGGTCGTGGGTATCTACATGATCCAGGACAGCCACAATATCCAAATCGCTGGACTGGGTAGCTTCTCCCCGGGCGTAGCTGCCCTGGTACCCTACAAACAGCAGCCGTTCCCCAAAGGAGCCTTTCAAAAGCTGGGAAAATTGTGTGACCCAGCTGCGGATGTCAACAATCACATCTTCCAACTCCCTTCTGTTTGGTGGAAGGATTGTAGCATACCTGGGAGGAAAACGCAAGACGCTTTCACTGCTCAAACCTCTGTCCCCGGGAGGTACAGCGTCTGGCTAGTGACGTTTCCCGCGCTGTGACAGGTGAACCAACAAGTTCATGAGTGATCTTCCTCGAATAAGATTTTCAGCATACGCTCCGGGTTGCCTAAAAACTGCTTGGTAATCTGGTAGTGCTCGGTTTCCCGGTAGCCCACTGGGTGGATGGGACCTTCCCCTAACAGCAGGATCTCCCCCTGGGGATAGGCCATGAGAATGGGGGAGTGGGTGGCGATGAGCAGCTGGGAGCCTTCCTGCACCAGCCGGTGGATCTCAGCCAGCAGCGTCAGCTGCCGGGTGGGGGAGAGGGCGGCTTCTGGTTCGTCCAGCAGGTACAGCCCCTGGCCCCAGAACCGGTTGTGCACCAGGCTGAGGAAGCTCTCCCCGTGGGATTGATGGTGGAGGGATTTGCCGCCGTAGCTCTGGTATAAGGGATCTGCGGGGGAGCTTGCCAGCCGGTCCACTTCGCTGGCGGTGTTGTAAAAGCTCTCTGCCCGGAGGAAGAAGCCGTCTTTGGGCCGATAGGGACCTTTGTGCAGGGTCAGGCAGCGGTGGAGGGCCGAATGGGTGTCCGCCGTGGAAAAGGAGAAGTTGCGGGAACCGCCTTCCGGGTTGAATCCAAAAGCCACGGCTATGGCTTCCAGCAGTGTGGATTTACCGCTGCCGTTTTCCCCCACCAGGAAAGTGACCGGCTGGGTCAGTTCCAGAAGGGAGAGCCCCGCCAGGGAGGGGATCTTGTTTAGATAGGCGTCTTCCCCTGAAAAACTGCCAGAGGTCTTTTCAATGGCGTTGAGATACATACGTTCCTCCTTGCAAAAAAGCACTCCATAAGGAGTGCTTTTTCAACCGTTTTTTTACAAGGTGCACGTGCTTCGGCAGTGCGTAAAAGGCGTGCAGGTGGCTTGCCTAGAGCGCGGTACCTTACTCGTGGCGCAGGGCATCGATGGGGTTCAGGTTGGCCGCCTTAATGGAGGGCAGCAAACCGAAAATCACGCCGATCAGCATGGAGAACAGGACCCCCAGGAAAATAAAGGGCACACTGATGGCCACAGGGGTTTGGGTCAGCCGGGAGATCAGTTCTGCCAGGCCGATGCCCGCCCCTACACCGATCAAACCGCCCAGGCTGGTGAGCACCGCGGCTTCCGTGAGGAACTGCCACAGGATGCGGCCCTTTTTAGCGCCGATAGCCTTTTTCAGGCCGATTTCACGGGTGCGTTCGGTGACGGATACCAGCATGATGTTCATAACGCCGATGCCGCCTACCAGCAGAGAGATACTGGCGATCCAGATCAGCTGTTGGTTGGTGGCGTTGGACAGGTCTTGCAGCTCCCGGGCTTGCTGGAGCACGTCCTCCGCCCGGTATTTCAGGGTGTCATTGGTGAGGGAGGTATTGAGCAAGTCGGCCACATTGGTGCCCACTTGGCTCATTGCTTCCGTGCTGGCGCAGCGCACAGCCACTTCTTCCGGCTCGTCATAGGCGAACAGGGAAGGCCAAATGGCCTTGGGCAGGAAGATCTTGCCAGAGGTGGAACTGGACATATACATATAATAGTCCTCAATGGAGTTGATCACCGGCTCGAACCGGTTGGTTTCCTCCACCACACCCACGATCACCAGGGCAGTACCTTCGTATTCGATGGTTTTCCCAATGGGGTCTTCGTCTTGGAAAAGCTGTTGGGCCGCCTTTTTGTCAAGGACGCACACGGCGCGGTACTGGTCAAAATCCGCCGGCACAAAGGACCGGCCCCGGTCTACCTCGTAGCAGCAAGTGGTGAAATAGTCGTTGTCTACCCCTAAGACCTCGCTGCTGTTGAGTGTCTTGTTGCCGTAGTAGAAGGAGCCGTTGGTATACTGCCGGCGGTTGTACACAGCGGCGGACTGGACGTGGTCAAAGTCTTGGATCTGTTTGTACTGCTTTTCGCCCACCTGGGGCACTCCTTGGGGGATGCCGTCGTTGGTGGCGTTGAAGGGATAGTCGGCGTCGTCGCGGTAGAGCTGTACCCGTACCACGTTGTTCCCCGCGCCGATCAGGTTCTGCTTGATTTGCTCGTTGGTGCCCTTGATGGTGGACACAATGGAGATGATGGAAGCAATACCGATGATGATGCCCAGCATGGTCAGGAAGGAGCGCATTTTGTGAGCCCAGATCCCTTGGAAGGAGAGGCGGATATTTTCAAGCATAACAGTGGGCCCCCTTTCAATAATAGGCTGCGCCGTCCATGGTGGCCACATCGCCGGTGGCGCCGTCTGCGGCGGGATCTTCTTCCGGGCTGCCAGAGCTGCCGCCCTCCTCAGGGATGGGAGGGTCTGTGGTGCCTTGCACTACCACGCGGGTACCTTCCCGGACGTCAGAACCATAGGGGAAGGCAATGTAATCATTTATGGTCAGCCCATCTTTTACTTCGTAATACTGGCCGCCGTAGATGGAGGCGCCCAGCTGGAGGTACTGCTTGTGCAAGCGGTTATCCAGGCCGGCCTTCATTACGTAGCGGCCCCCGTCGTCCTCCCGGAAGTAGGCGGTGTACAGGTAGAGGGCGTCGGTGCTGGCACTCCCTGGGATATTCAAGGTGATTTCCAGGTACATCCCGTTGGAAAGCCCCTCCGCGTTGTCCGCAATGGCGGTAAACTCATATTCAGAGCTGTTGCTGTTGCCGCTCCCGTAGGACATCCCAGAACTGCTGTCCAGGGGATAGGTGGAGATCTCTGAAATGGTGGCCGAGTAGCTCATGCCGTTTTCGTAGCTCATGGCGGTGATGCTGTCCCCCACATGGACGTCGGAAAGGTAATTCTCACTGATGCTGCCCCGGATGAGGAACTGGTCCTGCCCGGAGACTACCAGGAAAGGCTGGCCGGTTTGGGTGGCGGTGTCCGCATCGGTGAGGGTGCGCACCACGCCGTCGATAGTGCTGCACACAGTGGAGTTGTTCAGTGCCAGCTTGGATTTTTCCAAGTCCAGCTGGGCCTGTTTGACTTTCAGTTCGCAATCTTTGATCTTCTGGCGCTGCTGGGTGATGAGGTCGTCCAGCTGCTCCTTGGTGTACCCCATGTCGTTGTAGTTGTCCTGGCTGCCCACGTCCCCGGAAGCGGGGGTGTCTTCAGGCTGGGTGGGGGCGGAACGGAAGGCGTCCGCCACAGACTCTAAAGTGTTCTCCCCGCTGGGGATCCCCTGGGAGATTTGGGCATCGTCTTCCACATGGCTGCCGTCCAGCTGGAAGGAGTACCGCAGTTCCCCGTAATTGGAGTCGCCTTCCCGCACTTCAAAGATAGCGGCAAAGGGGGAAACAAGCCCCTCTTCCTCAGAGGATTCCCCTTGGGAAGGCTCTTCTTCGGCCTGCCCTAACAGCAGCAGCAGGAACTCCCGGGTCATGACGCAGTCTTCCGTGCAAAGGAACACATAGGGATCCTCGCTGGTGCCGCTGCCCTGATAGGGTTTGGAACCGGCGTCCAGGCGGCTGTGCACGGGGACGTCAGCCGGGGGGATGGTGGGTTCCGGCTCCGGTGTGGGGTCCACCACCGGGGGAGGAGGTGTCGGGGTGGCTGCCGTGGTGTTTTGCAGTTTTTTCAGCTCTTTTCGGGCCTTGTCTAGCTCAATGCCAGCCTGTTTCACGGCAATGTCCTTGCCTTCCACATCCAGTTCCAGTTTGGTCTTGTCATATTGGATGAGCGGGTCGCCTGCCTTGACCTGTTGCCCTGCCGTGACAAAGATTTGGGAGATGACCTTGTCCGAGGAGGGGTAGAGCTCTTGGAGGGACTCGCTGGTGACGGTACCGGAAGAATAGGCGGTGTCGCCCCAATACGTGGTGGACACGTTGGGGTCGGCAACCGGGAGGACTTCCACGGTTTTTTTACTGTTCTGATAGTGTACGAAAAACCAAAGCCCCAAAGCGACGGCCACCACCAAAACCGTGATGATACCGGCAAGGAGCAGTTTTTTCCGAGTGCTCTTGTTTATGCTCATGGGTCGCTAATTCCTTTCCAAAAGGATGCCAGAGGGCGGATTTAAAACTCCGTGCGGGGGACGAGCGGCTGTTCTGCCGAAGGGCGCTGCCGCTTAGGCCGTGGGAACAGCGTCCCCAGGTCTGTGGGGATGGGTGCCTCAAAGCCGCCCTGCTGGGGGGCCTGAGGCATGGGGGCCGCCGGGGAGGCTGCCTGTGCTGCGGGCTGTGCCGGGCGTGGGGTTTTGACGCCTTCCCGCAAGGGGATGGAGCATTCCACCAAAATAGGCTGCCCTTTTGCTGGGGATTCTTCCCGGGACTGGTCCACAGGGAGCTTTTCCACAGGGGCTTCTTGCTGGGAAGGGGCTTCTTCCTGGGAGGTAGGGAGGCTTTCCGCCACTGGGGCGCTGCCCTGGGCCTGGGGTGTGTCTGAGGAGGCGGCCTCCAGCAGGCGGCCGTCCCGGATGTGGAGCACCCGCTGGGCGTGGGCGGCAATCTCTGGCTCATGAGTGATCATCACGATGGTGACGCCTTCTTCATTGAGCTTTTGGAAGATCTCCATAATCTGTTCACCGGATTTTGTATCCAGGGCGCCGGTGGGCTCGTCGGCCAGCAGCACCTTGGGGTTATTCACAATGGCGCGGGCGATGGCCACACGTTGGCACTGGCCGCCGGAAAGCTGGGTAGGTTTGAAGTTCACGCGCTCCCCGAGGCCTACCCGCTCCAAGGCTTTCTGGGCAATTGCCTGGCGTTCTTTGCGGCGCACCCCGGCATACAGCAGGGGCAAGGCCACATTTTCTAAGGCGGATTGCCGGGACAGCAGATAAAAGCTTTGGAACACAAAGCCAATGCTGTGCAGCCGCACGTCGGAGAGCCTGGAATCGCTGCTTTGGGCGATGTCCTTCCCCTCTAACAAATATTCCCCGGAGGTGGGGCTGTCTAAGCAGCCGATAATGTTCATCAGGGTGGTCTTGCCCGAACCGGAAGGGCCCATAATGGCCACGTACTCCCCTTCCTCCACGGTGAGGGAGATGTCTTTCAGTACGGGTACGTCCAGCTTGCCCTGGGTGTAGTTTTTATAGATATTCCGAAGTTCCAGCATCATCGCGCCAGGTCCTCCATGGGGGAGCCCTCCAGGCTGCCGCTGGCGCTTTCCCCGTCTTCCGTGTCATTGGTTTGTGTTTCGGCGCTGCCGTCTTCCGGCGCCCCCTCTGTGTAGGGGACTGCCATACCGGGATCCACGGTACCGTCATCTACTGCGCCATTGTCTACGGTGCCATCGCCTACCACACCGCCATCATCCACCATGCCGCCGTCTATAGAGCCGTCCACGGAGGGGTCAGAGGGGGGGATCTGGGACAGGTCCGAGGTGGTGGGTGTCCCTTCCTTCAGATCCTCTGCCGGGGCGGCGATAAAGTCGTCCTCCGTCAGACCGCTTTCAATGAGATGGCGGTCATTGCCGTCATCATACTCTCCCAGTACCACCGCGCGTTTTTCCAAGGTGTTTTTTTCACTTTGGGCCCACACAAAGCTGCCGTTTTCGTCTTGCACAATGTAGTAAGAGGGCAGCCACAGCCCTTCAGGCAAGCTTCCTTGGCCCAGGTCCGGCTGGATGTACACGTGCTGGCCAAGCATCAGCCCTTCCAAGCTGGAAAGGGTGACATAGAAATTGTACTTGGAGCTTTGCTGGCCGTTGTCCATGCCATAATAGTACATATTGTTGTTTTGTTCGGCGGGTTCAGTTTCAATGGTGTCGATGACGCCGGACCAAGTCTGCGTGTTGTCCAAGCGTGAATAGATCACCACAGGCTGGTCCTGATACAGTGAACCAATGTTCAATTCGGATACGGTGCCCTTTACCCGGAATTCCCCGGAAGAAAGGATGGAGATGAAGGGCTTGGGCTGGCCGGAAGAATCGGTGGCAGGGGTTTCGTTGACCTCTTTCACCACGCCGGCCACTTCGCTGAATACCTCGGCGTTTTCCAAGGAGTCCTTCAGCTTTTCAATCTCTTGCTGCTTAGTCTGGGAGTTATACTCCTCGGTCTTGATTTGCAGCTCTACCGATTGGATCTGTACCGTATACTGGTATTGTTCCTCCTGGCTGGCCTCTTTTTTCTCCTTCTCCAAGTCCTCCTTCTGCTTTTTCAAGGTGGCGATGGTATTGGAGATGCTTTCCAGGTCCAGCTGGGATTGATCCAGGCTCATCTGCATTTCCTGGGTATCGTAGCGGAACAGGGCGTCCCCAGGGGAAACTTCGTCGCCTTGGGCGACGTACACCTCCGCAACGGTCTTGGATTCGTCCTTTTGGATGCTGTAGGTCTCCTGGGGCTCCACAACACCGGAATAGCGGGGGGTATCCCCCACGTTTACCCCAGTGATATTGGCTACCGATTCCACATAGACTGGGGAGGCGTTCCCAGCGGCAAACAGCCCCCGCAGCCAGAAGAACCACAGGCACAGGGCAATGACTGCCACCGCTGCCACACAGGCCAAGGCGATCCAAAGGGGTTTTTTCAGGGGTTCTTTTGACGTGTGTTTCATGGCAAAAAGCTCCTTTTACAAGCAAGGGTTACATTCCTATCCATTATACCTGAAAAGAGGATCATTGGCAACGAAAAAGTACACAATTTACGGCGCTTTTTCAGTTGCATTTTCACAATTGCTTGCAGCGTGGTGGGAAAAATGGGGCAGTTTTTTCTTGACATTCCACAGGGTTTCCTTTTATAGTTAAAAAAACACCCAAGAGGAGGACGGGAACATGGGAAATATCGCACGGGACCTGACAGAGCTGGTAGGGAGGACGCCCTTGTTGGAAGCTTCCCGGTTTAGCCGGAGGAGAGGGCTGTCTTGCCGGCTGCTGTGCAAGCTGGAGTATCTGAACCCCGCCGGAAGCGTAAAGGACCGGGTGGCCCTGTGGATGCTCAGGGGGGCGGAGGAGTCCGGGGCGTTGAAGCCCGGCGCCACTATCATCGAGCCCACCTCTGGCAATACAGGCATTGGTTTGGCGGCCATGGGCGCGGCTTTGGGTTATAAGGTAGTTCTCACAATGCCCGAAACTATGAGCCAAGAGCGGCGGGACCTTTTAAAAGCGTATGGCGCCCAGATCATCCTGACCCCGGGGGACAAAGGGATGGCGGGGGCCATTGGGAAAGCCCAGGAGCTGGCGGCGTCTATTCCGGGCAGCTTTATCCCCGGCCAGTTTGACAACCCCCGGAACCCCCAGGCACACTATGACACTACCGGCCCGGAGCTCTGGGAGCAGTGCGACGGAGAGCTGGACGTGTTTGTGGCGGGTATCGGCACCGGTGGTACCCTCACCGGTACCGGCAAGTTTTTGCGGGAGAAGCGGCCTTCCATCCAGCTGGTGGGTGTGGAGCCTGCGGGTTCCCCTGTACTGACCCAGGGCAAGGCTGGTCCTCATGGACTGCAAGGTATGGGTGCGGGGTTTGTGCCCCAGGTGCTGGATACCAGCCTTTATGACCAGGTGCTTCCCTGTACGGAGGAGCAGGCCTACGCTGCTGCCCGGGAATTTGCCAAGACAGAGGGCATCCTGGTGGGGATTTCCTCTGGCGCTGCTCTGTGGGCGGCTTGCGAAGCGGCGGCCCTGCCGGAGAACCAGGGGAAAACCATTGCGGTTTTGCTGCCGGATACCGGCGACCGGTATCTCTCCACGGAATTGTTTCAAGAGGATTCTGAAAAGTGATTTTACTTTACAATATTTTCTTGGGATATTTGCGAATGTATTCAGAATATAAGCTGATTTCCGATAGTATGTAAAGCTAAATAGCTTTCTATAAAAAGAAAAAGGGATTTGGAAGTCTTTTGTATGGGTAAGAAGTATTATGCGGTAAAAAACGGAAAAGACGGGGACGGCATCTATGAAACCTGGGAGGACTGCAAGGCCCAGGTCCATGGGGTGAAAAGCGTGGTGTACAAAGGGTTCCCCACCAAGGCTGAGGCAGAGGATTTTCTGGCCCGGGCAGGGGCGTCTACCACAGAGGAAAAAGCCCCGGAGAACCCGGAGCGGGAAGGGGTGGCCGTGGCTTATGTGGACGGTAGCTTTTCCAAACAGACCGGGGAGTTCGCCTGCGGGGCCGTGCTCTTTTGGCAGGGGGAACGGCTGTTGTTTTCAAAAAAGTACAACGACCCCGATTTGGCAGAGATGCATAACGTGGCCGGGGAGATCCTGGGGGCAGTGGCGGTGATCCGCTACTGTTTGGAGCACCATGTGCCCGCCTTGGAGATCCACCATGACTACGAAGGGGTGGGCAAGTGGGCCACAGGCTTGTGGAAGGCCAACAAGGTCGGCACCCAGGCTTACGCAGCCCTGTGCCGGCAGGCGATGGCGCAGATGCAGCTCACCTTTGTGAAGGTGAAGGGCCATTCCGGCAACCAGTGGAACGACCTGGCCGACACCCTGGCCCGGCGGGCCTTGGGAAAAGAGAAGTCTGCCAAGTGAGGTTGGAGAAGGTAAAAAGGAACGGGCAGAGGAAAGATCCCTGCCCGTTCCTTTTTATTTGTTTTTGTTGGAAGGCTTCTTCTTTGGGGTTAGCTTTTCCCCGCCTGGCCCCACGCCCTTTTTCTTGCAAAAAGCTGCCATGCAGCAGGCTTCGCACAGGGCTTTCCTGGCCGTGCACACAGCCCGCCCGTGAAGCACCAGCCGGTGACAGAAGTCGTTGGATTCCTCTGGGGGAAGGACGGCCCGCAGGTCGGTTTCCACTTTTTCTGGGGCGGTGTTCGCCGTCAGCCCCAGCCTGCCGGCGATGCGGATGCAGTGGGTGTCCGTGACCACCGCGGGTTTCCCGTAAATATCCCCTACGATCAGGTTGGCTGTCTTGCGGCCCACACCAGGGAGCTTTGTCAGGTCCTCGATGGTGTCCGGCACCGTGCCCCCAAAGTCATCCCGGATCATCTTGCACATCCCCAGGATATCCTTGGACTTTGTGTTGTAAAACCCGCAGGAGCGGATCAGCTCCCCGATCTCCTCCTCGGTGCCTTCGCAGAAGGCTTCCAAGGTGGGGAACCGGGCAAACAGCCCCGGGGTGACCAGGTTCACCCGGGCGTCGGTGCACTGGGCGGAAAGCCGGGTGGCGATCAGCAGCTGCAAAGGGTCCCGGTATTCCAGCGAGCAGATGGCGTCGGGATATTCCTGCTTCAGAGCCTCCACTGCCAGCTTGGCAAGTTCTTTTTTCGTCATGGAATGCGCTCCCTCCCGTGGATTCGTCATGGCTTTCATTGTACCCCATTTCCCGTTGCTTGACAAGGTGTCCCGCCCATATTACACTACAAGGGAAGTTTTTTCCAAGGGGGTGCCCCATGAGTTCTGCGGTTCTGCAATTGCTGGCCTTGGCCGCCATGGTGGTGGACCACGTGGGGCTGGCCCTGTTCCCGGGAGAGGGGTGGCTACGGTGGGTGGGGAGGCTGTCGTTCCCCCTCTTTGTCTTTTTGCTGTGTGAAGGCTTTGTCCACACCTCCAGCCGCCGGAAGTACGCCCTGCGGTTGGGGGCGTTCGCGCTCCTTTCCGAGGTGCCCTATCAGTTGCTGATGGGGCAGGTCTATGGGGAAAGCTGGGGGTGGCCGGTAGGGAATATCTTTTTTGAGCTGCTGTGCTGCTTTTTTGCCCTGTGGTGTGTGGAGCGTGGTGGCCTGTGGGCCTTTGTGGCGGCAGGGCTTGCCCTGGCAGCCCAGCTGCTGGGGCTGAGTTACGGTGCTTACGGCGTGGTGCTGGCAGTGTGCTTTTTCCTGTTTCGGGGGAAGCCTTGGCTGCAAGAGATTGCCTTGGTGGGGGCCACTTGCCTGTACTGCGTGTATTACTCCAATTGGGTCCAAGGGTGGGCGGTGTTGGCGGCGGTTCCCTTGGCCTTGTATAACGGCCAGAGGGGAAGGCGGCTGCCCAGGTATTTCCTCTACGGGTTTTATCCCTTGCACCTGGCGGCGCTGGCAGAGGCATTGTGGTTGCTGGATGTGCCGGGAGTTTAAAAGGCGGCGCAGGAGGGCAGCTCTTTGCGAGCCTGCTCGGATTTTCAAGAATCCGTTGCCAGGGCGCGGCTTTTCCTATATAATAGGTAATAGGAAAAACGCGGGCCACGCCCGGGCGTTTGTTAACTTAGAAGAGAAAGGAAGTCGGACCGAATGTTCAATGATTTGATGGATACCATCGGCTTTGTGGAAGAAAAAGACCCCGAAGTGGGACAGGCTATGGAAAAGGAGCTTGCCCGCCAGCGGCGCAACCTGGAGCTGATCGCTTCGGAGAATATCGTTTCCCCCGCTGTGATGGCGGCTATGGGGTCGGTGCTCACCAACAAGTACGCCGAAGGGTATCCCAGCAAGCGGTACTATGGCGGCTGCCAGTGCGTGGACATCGTGGAAGAGATCGCCCGGCAGCGGGCCTGCAAGCTGTTCGGCGCGGACCACGCCAACGTGCAGCCCCACTCCGGCGCTCAGGCCAACTTGGCGGTGTACTTTGCCCTGCTCCAGCCCGGCGATACCGTGCTGGGTATGAACCTTTCCGAAGGCGGCCATCTGACCCACGGCTCCCCGGTGAATATGTCCGGCGCCCTGTACAACTTTGTGGCCTACGGCGTGGACGCCCAGACCGGCCGTATCGACTATGACAAGCTGATGGAACAGGCCCTGGAAGTGAAGCCCAAGCTGATCGTGGCCGGCGCCAGCGCCTATCCCCGGGCCATCGATTTCAAAAAATTCCGGGAGATCGCCGACGCCTGCGGCGCCTACCTGATGGTGGATATGGCCCACATTGCCGGCTTGGTGGCAGCGGGAGTCCACCAGAACCCGGTGCCCTATGCCGACGTGGTGACCACCACCACCCACAAGACCCTGCGTGGCCCTCGAGGCGGTTTGATCCTCTGCAAAGAAGAGCTGGCCAAGGCCATTGACAAAGCCATTTTCCCTGGCACCCAGGGCGGCCCGTTGATGCACATTATCGCCGCCAAGGCGGTTTGCCTGGGCGAGGCGCTGCAGCCCGAGTTCAAAGCCTACGGGGAGCAGGTGGTGAAAAATGCCGCCGCTTTGGCCCAGGGGCTTCTGAACCGCGGCGTGAAGCTGGTTTCCGGCGGTACCGACAACCATCTGATGCTCATTGACCTCACCGACAGCGAGCTCACCGGCAAAGAGCTGGAGCGCCGCTTGGATGAGGTGTATATCACCGCCAACAAGAACACAGTTCCCGGCGAGAAGCGCAGCCCCTTTACCACCAGCGGCGTGCGCCTGGGCACCCCGGCTGTCACCACCCGTGGCCTGAAGGAAGAGGATATGGACGAGGTGGCCGCCTGCATTGCCCTGTGCATGGAAGATGGCTTTGAAGAGGAAGTGGAAGCCATCCAGGCCAGAGTGGAGGCCATTTGCAGCAAATATCCCCTGTACGCATGAGAACATTTTTCTAGAACGAACCGGCAATGGAGCCGCCAGGGAGGAATCCCTTGGCGGCTTTTTTTGTCTATTTCCGAACGGTTGTTTGGCAAAAATGGTTGCGCTTTTTCGGGGAAAATGATAGAATAAACCCAAGAAAAGGCCAAAGGAGGGAGCTTATGCCGGCGCCGCTTGCAGACCGTGTCCGGCCTACCACGCTGGACCAGGTGGTGGGACAACAGCATATCTTGGGTCCTGGCCGGGCCCTGCGGAAGATCATCCAGGCGGGGGAAGTGCCCAACATGGTGTTTTACGGCCCCTCCGGAGTGGGGAAGACCACCGTGGCTTCCATCATTGCCAAGAACACCAAACGGCACTTGGTGAAGCTCAACGGCACCACAGCCTCCACGGCAGATATCAAAGAGGCGGTGGCAGCCACCCACACCTTTGAGGGGATCAACGGCGTGCTGCTGTACTTGGATGAGATCCAGTATTTTAATAAGAAGCAGCAGCAGACCCTGCTGGAGTTTATCGAGAACGGCAGCGTTACCCTCATCGCTTCCACTACGGAGAATCCCTATTTTTACGTGTACAACGCCATTTTGAGCCGTTCCACGGTGTTTGAATTCAAGCCCGTGGGGAAAGAGGACATTGAAAAAGCGGTGGAGCGTGCCTTCCAATTCTTGGCGGAGGAACAGGGGAGGCCGGTGCTTCCGGAGGAGGGCGTCTGTGCCCACATTGCTTCCCACTGCGGCGGGGACGTGCGCAAGGCCATGAATGCGGTGGAGCTTTCCACTTTGGCCTGTGATAACGGCGGGCCTCACGTGGAGGTCACCTTGGAAGCCGCCCAGGAGCTGACCCAGAAAAGCGTCATGCGCTACGATAAAAACGGCGATGAGCACTACGATTTGATGTCGGCGTTTCAGAAGTCCATGCGGGGCTCGGACCCGGACGGCGCCCTTCACTACCTGGGGCGGCTGCTGGAAGCCGGCGACCTGCCTTCCGCGTGCCGGCGGCTGTTGGTGTGCGCTTGTGAGGATGTGGGGCTTGCTTGGCCCCAGATCATCCCCATTGTGAAGGCGGCGGTGGATTCCGCTTTGATGGTGGGCCTGCCCGAGGCCCGTATCCCCTTGGCGGACGCGGCGGTGCTGGTGAGCTTGGCGCCCAAATCCAACTCGGCCTACACAGCCCTGGACAAGGCAATGGCGGACATCCGGGTGGGAAAGGCCGGGCCGGTGCCTCGGAATTTGCAGAACAAGCACTACGACTCCGCTGAAGTGGAGCGCAAAGGGCAGTTTTACCAGTACCCCCACGACGCGCCCCACCATTGGCTGCCTCAGCAGTATCTGCCTGATTCCCTGCTGGCTTCCCGCTACTATGAGTACGGCGACAACAAGATGGAGCAAAGCTTTCGGGCTTATTGGGAAAAAATCAAGCATAACAACGGATGAACAGCTGTATGCTTTAGAGAAGGACAACAGGAAAAGGAGGCAAGCTTGATGAAACCATTAGTTTTAGGGAACTTATCCTACGGGATGTACGCTATTGGCGTGAAGGACGGCAACCGGCCCAACGCCTGCATTGTGAACACAGTGATGCAGATCTCCAAGGCAACGCCCTCGGACCAGCCCCTGGTGGCCTTGGCCATGAACCGGGACAATTACAGTTGTGAGTGCATTGAAAAAGAGGGGATCTTCTCCATTTCTGTGCTGTCGGAGGACACGCCCGCCACGGTGATCGGCGTGCTGGGGTTTGTGTCGGGCCGTCACGCGGACAAGCTGGGGAACGTCCGGCACAAGGTGCTCATTGAAGGGGTGCCGGTGATCAAGGAAAACACCTGCTGCTGGTTCCTCTGCCGGGTGAAGGACTCCATGGAAACCAAAGGGCAAAAAGTGTTTGTGGCGGAAGTCATTGCCGGCAGTGACGAGGCTGTGGGCAAGCCCATGACCTATCAATACTATGTAAAGCACCTGGGCGGGGCTTCCCCCAAGCAATCCCCAACATATCTGCCCCCGGCCCGGACCTTTGACAAGTCCAGCGGGGAGAGCTTTGTGTGTTCCGTGTGCGGGTATGTGTACAGCGATCCCAACTTCGGCTTTGAGGAACTGCCGCCTGATTGGACTTGCCCGATTTGCAAGATGCCGAAAAAGGCGTTTGTGCGGAAAAAATAGATTTTGCATTTGAAGAAGAACCCCGCCCGGGGAGCACCTAGGGCGGGATTTTTTTGCCTTTTGGGGGCGGGGACAGGTTGTGAGAATGAAAATTATGGAAACACACAATTTGTACCATTTTGAAAAAATTCATTAAAATGTGGTATATAATAGGCGAAAATGAAGTAATTTGCAAATTTATGCATTGAAACTGAATGCAATCTTAAGAATTTTGTAAAGTTCTCCTAATGATTTCGTAACATCTTGGCTTTAAACTCTGTTGCGTCAACCGAAGAGCGGTATCCCCGCTCCTAGGTCGCTTCTCTCCTCTCTGCGAGGGGGCGGGAAGCGGATCTTTTTATAAAGGGGAAACATATCATGAAAAAAATTTTTGCAGCTTTTCTGGCTCTTACCATGGCTTTGAGCATGGCCGCTTGCGGCAGCGACAACAGCAGCTCCGCTGCCAGCGGTGAGAGCTCCACTTCTTCCGCCGTCACTGAGGAGTCCTCTGCTTCTGAAGAATCTTCCACCGTGGTTGATGATGAGTCTTCTGCTGACGAGGACAGCTCCGCTGCTGAGGAGTCCTCTGATGCCGATGCTTCCACTGCTGAGGAGTCTGTTGCTGAGTAAGCAAAAGGTGACCGTAAAAAATGGGCTGGCACGTTGCCAGCTCATTTTTTTGTTTCCCGGGGCCATGGAAGCAGCCTCCGGGCCAATATAGGCTGGCGGTTGAGGCAGGGGACTTCTTGGAAATTGACAGCCAACTTTTTAGAAATCCGAGAAACTTTTTAAAATAACATTGACATTTCCAAGGTTTTCTCCTATGATAAAGCTACAAATTTGTACGGACAATTCTGTGCTGGGAAGAAAGGATGCTTTCTATGGAGAAAAAATTTGCCCGTGTCACCTTGGACAAGGATTTTCAGATCAGCCGGGTGGACAAGCGGATTTACGGCTCGTTTTTGGAACATTTGGGAAGGGCTGTTTACGGCGGTATTTACCAGCCTGGACATCCCTCTGCGGATGAGGAAGGGTTCCGCCAGGATGTGTTGGATCTGGTTCGCGAGATCGGTGTGCCCATTGTGCGGTATCCTGGCGGAAACTTTGTGTCCAATTTTTACTGGGAGGACAGCGTAGGGCCTGTGGCACAGCGTCCCCGGCGGCTGGAGCTTGCTTGGCGCAGCACCGAACCCAACCTGGTGGGCGTCAATGAGTTTGCCTCTTGGGCTAAAAAGGCCAACACGGACGTGATGATGGCAGTGAACCTGGGTACCCGGGGTATTGACGCGGCTTGCAATTTGCTGGAGTACTGCAACCATCCTTCCGGCACCAAGTATAGCGACCTGCGGATCTCCCACGGCGTGCAGGATCCCCACAACATCAAAGTGTGGTGCCTGGGCAATGAGATGGACGGCCCCTGGCAAACGGGCCATAAAAGCGCCCAGGAGTACGGCCGCCTGGCGGACGAAACTGCCAAGGCCATGAAGATGATCGACCCCAGCCTGGAGTTGGTGGTTTGCGGCAGCTCCCACACCCAGATGCCCACCTATCCCCAGTGGGAGGCCACGGTACTGGAAGAGGCCTACGACAGCGTGGACTTCATCTCCCTGCACAGCTATTATGGCAACGATTTGGATGACACCGCCAATTTCTTGGCGAAGAGCGACGACATGGACCACTTCATCCGCACGGTGATCTCTACCTGCGATTTTGTCAAGGCGAAACGCCGCTCGAAAAAGGACATGATGCTCAGCTTCGACGAGTGGAACGTGTGGTTCCACGCCAGGGAAGAGGACGAGCAATTTATGCGGGATAAACCCTGGGGCGTGGCGCCCCATCTGTTGGAGGACCGCTACGACTTTGAGGACGCCCTGTTGGTGGGCCTGATGCTCATCACCTTGCTGAAGCACTCCGACCGGGTGCGGATGGCCTGCATGGCCCAGCTGGTCAATGTGATTGCCCCCATTATGACCGAGGAGAACGGTTCCGCATGGCGGCAGACCATTTTTTATCCCTATCTCCACGCCAGCAAGTATGGCCGCGGCATCGCCTTGAACCCGGCCCTGCGCTCTTCCAAGCACGACATCGTGGAGTTTACCGATGTCACCGATGTGGAGTCTGTGGCAGTGTGGGACGACGAGAAAGACCAGGTGACCATTTTTGCAGTGAACCGGAACCTGGAAGAGGACATTGTCCTGGAAGCAGACCTGCGCAGTTTTGAGGGCTACCGGCTGCTGGAGCACATTGTCCTGGAGAACGGTGATATGAAGGCAGTCAACTCCGCCGAGCGCCAGGCTGTGCTGCCCAAGACAGTCACGGACCGGGACCAGCTGCAAGACGGCATCTTGCAGAGCAAGCTGAGCAAGACCAGCTGGAATGTGATCCGCCTGGGCCGTTAAAGCCGGCGGGAGCCTTTTAAAAAACACAGATATCAATTCCATAAAAAGGGGCTGCTGCACGGCGCAGTGGCCCCTTTTGCTCACCTAAAAATGCCCCCAGGGACTGCCGGATGGCGGCGTGTTCCCTGAGGGCTTTTGTTTTACGGAAAAAGGAAAGAGGCCCCGCGGCCCCTTTCCTTTTTCCGTTCTTTCCAATAGAACTCTACTTATAACCCCAAATCGTATGCCTTTAACACCATGGTGCAGGCTTGGGCCCGCTGGGCGTTGCTCTTGGGAGCAAAGGTGTTGCCGCCCATGCCAGTGACGATCCCCAGGTCCCGGCAGGCATACACGGCACTCTTGGCCCAGGGGGCGATTTCACTGTCATCGTTAAACGCGGCGGAGTTGCCGCTGCTGGACAGCCCGGCGTAGTTGGCCAGGGCTACACAGATCTGCTCCCGGGTGATGGAGTTGGAAGCCCCGAACGTGCCGTCACCCATGCCGTTCATATAGCCCATGGAAGCCACCCAGTTGATGGCGCCGGAATACCAGTCGGTAGCGGACACGTCAGAAAAACAGCTTGTCCCGCTATAGGCGGAGGCGTCCACACCAGCCAGGTTGGCAAGGGCTGCGGCAAATTCTGCCCGGGTGATGTTGTTGCACGGGTCGAATTCATTGCCCCGGCCAGTGAACAACCCGGCACTCACCGCCCGGTCCACAAAGGTGAAGTACCAATCTTCGGAGGTGAAGTCCATGAACAAGGCGCCGCCGGCAAAGGTAATGGTGGCCATGGGGCTTGTCCAATCCCCCTGGACTGCTACGGCCCGGTAGGTGCCGCTGGTGTACAGAGGGCCGGTATACAGGGTGCTCTCGGCTGTGGGATGGGTGCCATCGGTGGTGTAGCGGATTTCAACCCCTTCCCCCGCGGAAATGACCAGGGCCCCGTTTTCCACAGAGTATGCAGGCTGGTTCAGGGGGGATTCCTGTTCCACATACAGGGAGCACACATAGCCTTCCCGGCCATTTTCCGTGATGACGGAGTACCACTGGTCGGTGGTGTCGGTTTTATCGGAGACGGCTTCACCAGTGACAGTCCCCAGGATTTGCAGGCGGTCGTTCCGGTACAGGGTGGCAAGGCGTTGGGACTGAGTGGTGGGTTCCTGGCGCAGGGACACGCCGTTGCCGGTGACGAGGCCATTGAGCTCTGTTTCATTGGGCTTTTCCACATCCACCAGGTCCTGGGTGGAATCCTTGCCGCTGTACCCCAGGCTGGAAAGCTGCTGGGCAACGGCTTGGGCGGAAACATATTCCTGGCTGAGGGCAGGCGCTTCCGGGGAATCGGCGGTCAGAGGGGCCCCGGCGGAATCCAGGGCAATGCCATCGCTGCCGAGGGTGATACCGTCCACTGTGGTATCCACGTCGTACTGGCAGTTGGTGTAGTGGTAGAGGGCGCCGTTAAACTGGTACCACCCGTTGGAGGGGTATTGGGTGCCGTTGTCGAACACGTGCCAAGCGGTCCAGTCGCGGCCGCTGCCCTCCACAGGCTCCATGCGCATATTGGTGTCGTAATCGCTGTTGTCCACTGCCATGTTGTTGCCGATATAAATGCCAATGTGGCTGTAAATGCCGGTTTCAGGGTCGTTGTAGTCGGGCATGGTCAGCGCCAGGCCGTGGATGCGGGGGATGCCGTACAGCTCGTCGATGTCCCCGGAAAACACGCAGTTGTATTTCACTTGGGAAGTGGCCCCGCCATAACAGCCGGCTTCCGCGCCCAGGTCTTTAAAATAGGAATAGATCAGCCCGGCGCAGTCGGTAACCCGCACGCCGTCGGAATTGGTTTCGCCCTTGCCGCCGTAGGAATACAGCCAGCCCTCGTCATAAGCTTTGATGCCGTGTTCCCCCAGCCCCAGGGAAGTGGGGGTGCCGGCCGCCCGCGCGGACAATGTCCAGGCGGTCAGGGATGTGATGAGAAGCGCCAGCGCCAACAGCAGGCACAGGGGCTTCCGGACAGGTCTTGCCATATGTTTTGCCATAGTTTTGTTGCCTCCTAACCATCCGTCGGATTTCCTCGGATTTGCTTCTGTCCCTCCTGGACAGGGCCTCTATGCTAAAATTCAATCGCGGCCTTTCACAATGGTTACAAATTGGTTACAGGATACCACAAAATTCGATGGGATGCAACCCCGGGCGGGAAATAAGCGGAAATTATTTTCACCGTTTCCCTTTTTGCTTGAATGGCGTTTTCCAGGGTTGACATCGCTGGCTGATTCGGGGATAATGAAAATGAAAAAGCTCGATTATGTAAAATCCGGGAGGGGTTCCCCGGCTGCGGAAAGGAGTTTTTGAGGATGAAGAAAATGGCGGCGAGATGGTGCGTCTTGCTTTTGGCAGTGCTGCTGGTGACAGCTGCTTTCCCGGCGGGCGCCCTGGCCCAAGAGGGGGATGCGGCATCGGATAGGGCTGGTGCCGTTTACCAGTGGGGCGATGGGAAAACCGGCTTTTCCCTGCGGGAAACCCAGGACACCCTGGGCGGCGGGGAACTGGGCGTCACCAGCGCCCAAACCTTCCGAGCTCCTTTGGGATCCTACGATGACGGCTCTCTGTATGGGCAGCTCACCACCCGGCAGAAAGCTTGTTACAACGCCTTGGCATCCATCACTTTGGAGCAGATTTTGGCGGCTGACGACACCGACGGCTACCGCCAGGTGAAAGCCCAAGTGGAGGGCCTTTCCGGGCTGCCCATGACTGGGACGGTCCGGGACTATGCCTTCTCCCCGGACTCCGCTTCTAAAACCCTGTACCGGGGGATCTATACGGATATCTGCGCTGCGATCACCGCCCTGCGGTATGACAAGCCGGAAGCCCTGTGGCTTTCGGATATGCGGTACGGCGTTTCCTGGATTAGCGGCGGTGATTCCTCTGTGGTCACCAAAGAGGCCATCTTTGCCTTCCGTTTAAAGTATGGCGGCGACGAGCTGGAGATGTACAACCGGCAGATGGCCAGCGCCCGGGCTTTGGCCGACCGGGTGGACCAGGGGGCGGACCTGTACCGGCAGGTGACGCAGGTGCACGACCTGTTGGCCGCGCAAAGCACATATAATTACGAAGCCTTGGAGCAGGTGGGCACCAAAGCGGAAAGCCTTTCCCACCAGGCGTACAGCTGCCTGGTAGCAGGGGATCCTTATGAGCCTGTGTGCGACGGCTATGCCAAGGCTATGAAAGTGGTTTGCGACTTGCTGGAGATCCCCTGCGTGCTGGTTTCCAGCGACACCCATATGTGGAACAACGTGAAGATGGACGATGGCGACTGGTACAATTTAGATTTGACTTGGAACGACGCCGGGGACGCAGGCTCCCACCTGTATTTCCTGGTGGGTTCTATGACGGTGGCGGATGGACAGATGTTCTGCCAGCAGCCAGATCACTTGGAGGCAAACCCCTGGGTGCCGGATGCCGACTTGGATACGGTGGATTTCCGCTACCCTGCCAAGAATACGGATGCCTATGTGTACCAGCCCGGTGGATACGAACCCTTGCGCTTCCCGGATGTGAAGCGCAGCGCCTGGTACTATTCCTATGTGGAAGAAGCTGCGGATATGGGCCTGTTTGCCGGTGACGAAAAGGGGTTCTTTGGCCCGGGGAACAACATCACCCGCGCCCAGTTTGTCCAGGTGCTGTTCAACGCCCTGGCCCCCGAGGACTATGTCCCCCAAGCCAGCACGTTTATCGATGTGAAGGACAGCGACTGGTTTGCCGCGGCTGTTTCCTGGGCAGGGGAACAGAAGGTGGTTTCCGGCTATGAGGACGGCACCTTCCGTCCCAACGCGCCCATCACCCGGGAGGAGATGTGCGTGATCCTTGTGAACTATGTGGATCGGATCTTGGTGCCCAATGTACCGGAAATGGATGGGTTTGCCTTCCCTGATGACGGAAGCATTTCCGGCTGGGCCAAGGAGGCCGTGTACTGGTGCCAGGGCAACAGCCTGGTTTCCGGCGACGAAACAGGCCGTTTCAACCCCGTGGATTACACCCGGCGCAGTGAGGCTGCCTCGGTGTTTGTGCGGTATGTGAAGCTGGCGGGAACGCTCCCTCCCGCGCCGCCGGAGGAAGACCCCCAAGAGCCTCCCGAGCCCAGCACCCCAGAAGAGAATCCATCAGCGCCCCCTCAAACCAGCACACCGGAAGGTTCTGGAGAGGATCCCATTGAGCCCACGGAGGGGGAAGCTTCCAGCGGCCAACCGGAGAAGCCTTCGGACGTGGAAGGACAGCCCGATGAAAATGGACAGGAACAGCCTTCTGACGGGGCCACGGGAGAAGCTCTGGAGAATACCAACGAACCCACTTTGAAAGCAGGAAGCTGCTAGTCAAGGCAAAGCCGCCCGCAAGGACGGCTTTTTTGCTGCCAAACCCAGGGAAAAGGCCGGGGAACGTCATTTCCTGTTGACAAACCGGGCATAAGATGAAATAATAAACTTTCAGGGGATTTCCCCCGTTACCATTGGAAAGACCCCGGGATTCCCCGGGCATACAGGATATTGGAGGGAACAACATGAGCAAAGAGCTTGCCAAGGCTTATGAGCCCCAGGAGGTGGAGGGCCGCATCTACGACTTCTGGATGAAGGGCGGCTACTTCCACGCCGAGGTGGATCCGAAGAAGAAACCGTATACCATTGTCATCCCCCCGCCAAATATCACGGGGCAGCTGCATATGGGCCACGCCTGGGACGAAACGCTCCAGGACATCCTCATCCGGTGGAAGCGGATGCAGGGCTACTCCGCCCTGTGGCTCCCCGGCACCGACCACGCCTCTATCGCCACCGAGGCCAAGATCGTGGAGGCCATGCGCCAAGAGGGCATCACCAAAGAGGACCTGGGCCGGGACGGCTTTTTGGAGCGGGCCTGGGCCTGGAAGGACAAGTTTGGCGGCCGTATTTTGGAACAGCTGAAGCTGCTGGGTTCTTCCTGCGACTGGGACCGGCTGCGTTTCACCATGGACGAGGGCTGCTCCAAGGCCGTTCGCCACGTGTTCGTCAAGCTGTATAACGAGGGACTCATCTACCGGGGCGAGCGGATCATCAACTGGTGCCCCAACTGCAAGACTGCCATCTCCGACGCGGAGGTGGAGTTTGAGGAGAAGGACGGCTCCTTCTGGCACCTGCGGTACCCTCTGGCCGACGGTTCCGGCTATGTGGAGCTTGCCACCACCCGTCCCGAAACCATGCTGGGCGATACCGCTGTGGCAGTGCACCCCGAGGACGAGCGGTATCAGCACCTGGTGGGCAAGAGGGTGATCCTGCCCTTGGTGAATAAGGAGATCCCCATTGTGGCCGACGAGTATGTGGAGATGGACTTCGGCACCGGCGTGGTGAAGATCACCCCCGCCCA
>URKX01000019.1 GCA_900548545.1 uncultured Oscillospiraceae bacterium | reverse complement strand
TGAGCGAGGAAATGTTTATTTTGGAGTAGACGAAGAAATACGCGAAAGGCTGCAAGCAAAACTAATGAGGGCAATCCTCACATTTAGGGCTGAATAAAGCAACGCGGTGTTGGAACGCTTCCCCCTTTTCCGTTCCATATCGCAGAACAGCCCTCTGCTCTTTGACAAAGAAAGCGGCGCAATAGAACGGCGACGCAGCATAAGGCAAATCAGATACATTCGATATATGGGGAGCCGTTGGGCTGATACGCCATGACTGAAAGGAGGGACAAAACGAGCGAGAACTATCAGCGTTCCATAGCAGACTTAGCAACTCTGTCGCCATAATCCATATATCGGTATAATGATACTCCTTTACCGCCGTAGTCCGAGCGTTAGAAGCGTCGCAGGCAACGGGTAGAGCTGCATGAGAACCATGTGGAAGTGAAATTCTTGTGAGGTTTGCTAAAACCGTCTGATGAGCCTATTTTTTGTTAAATTGAAAAAGATAGGGGGACATTCTAATGAATAAATCAAATAGCAGTGAAGAAAAAGAACTGCATTTATATAAGGAAACAGAAGTAAGAGTACCTATCCATTTGAAAATAACATTAACAATAAGGGAAGCCGCTGAATATAGCAACATAGGTATCAATAAGATTGACTCCATGTTAAAACAGCCAAACTGCCCTTTTGTTTTATATGTTGGAACACGAAAGTTAGTGAAGCGTAAAGAATTTGAGGAATACATTCGCCGAGAATTGATTATATAGCCTTTAATAGCTGAAATATTTGTCTGTTAAGATTGAAAAAACGGAGTCCTTGTGATATACTTTATATTTGCGTTGGACTCTTTTTTTTAACGTGAAAGGAGTCCGTCATGGGAAAAAATTTAAAAGGCAAAGAGTGTGGGAAAGGTATTTGTCAAAGAAAGGACGGTTTGTATTTCGCAAGATTTTATGCTAAAAATGGTGCGCGTCAAAATGGATATTTCAAAACGCTGCCAGAAGCAAAAAAATGGCTTGCTGACGCAAAGTATGAAGATACACATAATCTAATCGTTACTGCGCCTGATATGACAGTAGACAAATGGTTCAATTATTGGATTGATAATATCATTTGTGACCTTGCGCCAAATACGATAAGAAATTATCGTGAGCGTTACGAAAAAAATATTCAACCATTGATAGGAACTATGTGTATAGCTGATGTAAAACCTATGCACTGTAAAGCTGTCTTAAATCGAATGGAAACAGAATATGCAGGCTCAACAATCCGGCAGACCTATATTTCAATGGGAACTATGTTCAAATCAGCAGTTATGAATGATATTATTGCAAAGCACCCTATGAATGGTGTTCGATATACGAAACCAGTCCGGGCAGTAGATGATATTAAATACTTAACCGTTGAGGAACAGGAAAAGTTTCTTGAAGCCGCAGAGCGTTCTCATAATTATAGACAGTATGCTTTGTTATTAGAAACGGGTTTGAGAACGGCTGAATTGATTGGTCTGACATGGGACGCTATTGATTGGAAAAAACGTACTTTAACTGTAAATAAGAGTTTAGAGTATCGACACAGCCGGAGATATTGGCGTGCCGGTCCGCCTAAAACGAAAAAAAGTTATCGTACTATTCCGCTTACAGAACGCGCATATACAATCTTAAAAAGTTGTTATGATGAAAAAGATACCCGGAAAGAGTCTGAAATGCTTTCACAGATTTTGGAGTACACAGACAGCAGAACGGGAGAAAAGAAATGTCTTGTCATGCGGGATTTGGTATTTATCAACTGGCGAACAGGAGAACCTGCTAAAAACAGTTCCTACGATACACATTTATATAAATTGTGTGATGAAGCTGGTATTAAGCGTTTTTGTATGCACGCCTTACGACACACTTATGCTACACGCGCGATTGAACGCGGCGTACAACCTAAAGTTTTACAGCAACTATTAGGACACGCAAGTATTAAAACAACAATGGACAGGTATGTTCATGTTACGGACGAGTCCCTTGCAAAAGCTGTTCAGCAATTTGAAGCAGCTACACCCACAGTTGAAAAAAGGGTGTAAAAAGGGTGTAAAAAGGGTGTAATAAAAATATAGAGAAAGGCGAAAACCCGCATAAATAAAGGGTTTTCGGACAGGTAAAGATAAAAATGAAACTAGGTATCGTGGGCCTGCCCAACGTGGGCAAGAGCACACTGTTTAACGCCATTACCAACGCAGGGGCCCAGTCGGCCAACTACCCCTTCTGCACCATCGAGCCCAACGTGGGCGTGGTGGCCGTGCCGGACAAGCGTCTGGACAAGCTGGCCGAAATGTACGAGCCGGACAAATTCACCCCGGCCACCATTGAGTTTGTGGACATCGCCGGCCTGGTGAAGGGCGCCTCCAAGGGCGAGGGCCTGGGCAACAAGTTCCTGTCCAACATCCGGGAAGTGGACGCCATTGTCCACGTGGTGCGCTGCTTTGAAAACGACGACATCATCCACGTAGAGGGCAGCATCGACCCCAAGCGGGACATCGAGACCATTGACCTAGAGCTGATCCTCTCGGACATTGAGGTGCTGGACCGCCGCATTGACAAAACCAAGAAGATGCTCAAGGCTGACAAGAAATACCAGGCAGAGCTGGACTTCCTAGAGCGGGTCCACCAGGCCCTGGAAGCCGGGAAATCCGCCCGCAGCGTGGAATGCACCGAAGAAGAGGCGGAGATCCTCTCCACCGTGTCCCTGCTGACCAACAAGCCCATCATCTTTGCCGCCAACATGAGCGAAGACGATTTCCGGGGCGGGGTGGAAAACAACAAATACTTCCAGGTGGTGCAGGAGTTCGCCAAGGAGGAGCATGCCGCTGTGCTGCCCATCTGCGCCGAGATCGAGGCGGAGATCTCCGGCCTGGACCCGGAGGAGAAAGTGCTGTTCCTCAGCGACATGGGGCTGGAGGAATCCGGCCTGGACCGGCTGATCCAAGCCTGCTACTCCCTGTTGGGGCTGATCTCCTACCTGACCGCCGGCAAGCAGGAAGTCCGGGCCTGGACCATCACCAAGGGCACCAAGGCCCCCCAGGCCGCCGGCAAGATCCACTCCGACTTTGAGCGGGGCTTCATCCGGGCGGAGGTCATCGGCTTTGACGAGCTGATGGAGTGCGGCACCATGGCCGCGGCCAAGGAAAAGGGCCTGGTCCGTTCCGAAGGCAAGGACTACGTCATGCAGGACGGGGACATCGTCCTGTTCCGGTTCAACGTGTAACCATACACCCATATGGCAAAAAGAGGATGGCTGACGCCATCCTCTTTTTCTTGGGCTGGGGCAGCGCAGTCAGCACTGCTTCTCCGCCTGCTTTAAATATTCGATCTTCCACTGGATCTTCTCCAGATGGCGCTTCAGCTCTTCGATCTCTTGAAACACCCGGTCCCGGTGATGGGTGAAGATCTCCAGCCGCTCTTCCAGGGTGCTGTCCCCCTGGTCCGCCAGGTCGAAATACCGCTTGATGTCCTTTAGGGGCATCCCCGTTGCCTTTAAGCACAGCACCATTTCCAGCTGGGCCAGGCTCTCATCGCCATACACCCGGATGCCGTTTTTCGTCCGCCCGCAGCGCAGGATGCCCTCTTTCTCATAAAAACGCAGGGTGTGGGGCTCTACCCCAAACCGCTCTGCCACTTGGGAAATGCTGTAACCCGCCATTGGCCCGTTCCCCTTTCTGCCGCCTTTTCCAAAGCCTTGTGTACGTTCAGTGTATGACTTTGCGGCCCTTTTGTCAACCGCTTTTCCCGGAGAACCGCCCTTTGTATTTTTATACAAATAAATTCGCATATATCCCCTGGAAATTTCCCATTCTTCCCCTTGCAAACCAGAAAAAAAGTTGTATAATGTGTATATTCCCTACAAGGAGAACAGAAAAGGACGAAGGAGAGAATCACCCATGAAAAAATTTGCGACCCTTTTGGCGGCCCTGATGGTTATGACCGCCGCTTTCGCCGGCTGCAGCGGCAGCAGCAACAGTTCCGCTTCGGAACCCGGCGATTCTTCCGCCAGCCAGTCTTCCACTGTGGAAGAGAGCTCCGCCGATGATAAACAGGACAGCGAGGCTTCCACCGCCGAAGCCGGCGAGTTCACCACCATTGAAGAGGGCAAGCTGATTATGGCCACCAACGCCCAGTTCCCTCCCTATGAGATGGTTGCCGACGGCGAAGGCTTCAACGGCACCGGGTTTGAGGGCATCGACGTGGAGATCGCTTCCGCCATTGCTGACAAGCTGGGCCTGGAGCTTCAGATTGATGACATGGAGTTCACCTCCGCGCTGACCGCCGTGCAGAACAACGCCGCCGACGTGATCCTGGCCGGCCTGACCTACGATGAAGAGCGGGACAAAGTGCTGGATTTCACCGAAAGCTATTCCACCGGCGTGCAGGTGATCATTGTCACCGAGGATTCTGACATTGCCACTTCCGACGACCTGGCCAACGACAAGATGATCGGCACCCAGGCCGGCACCACCGGCTGGTCTTACGCTTCCGCTTCCCCCGAGGATGGCGGTTACGGTGAGGACCACGTGAACGGCTATGACAGCGGCGCCCTGGCTGTGCAGGCCCTGCTCAACGGGCAAATCGACGCGGTCATCATCGACAGCGCCCCGGCCCAGGAATACGTGAATGCCAACAAGGGCTTGAAGATTTTGGAAACCCCCTGGATCACCGAAGACTACTGCGCCGCTGTGGACGAGGGCAACGAAGCCCTGCTCACCGCTATCAACAACGCCTTGGTGGAAATGATTGAGGACGGCACCGTGCAGGAGATCCTGGACAAGTACATTGCTGCTGAATAAGCCCTACAAGCCGAAGTGAGAAGGAGCGGCCCCTGCGCCGCTCTTTTTTGGCTACGGTGGGAATGGAAAGAGAGGAGGAGTATGCAGATGGATTTTACCCAACTGTACGAAAGGTTCAGCGCCCTGGAGGACCCAAACCTGTGGCAGGACGTTTACATGAAATTCTACCGGGCCTGGTTTTATGAAGACCGGTGGATGCAGTACTTTGAGGGCCTAGGCGTCACCCTGATGGTCACCGTGGTGGCGCTGCTCATTGGCGTGGTGCTGGGCGTACTGGTGGCCGTCATCCGCACCGGCCACGACCAGCAACGGAAAGGGCGGCACAACCCCTTTTTAGCGGTGCTCAACATCATCTGCAAGGTGTACGTCACCGTCATCCGCGGCACTCCCATGATGGTGCAGCTGCTGATCATGGGCTTTGTCATCTTCAAAAGCAGCCGCAATTATTCCATGGTGGGCGCTTTGGCCCTGGGCATCAACTCCGGCGCCTACGTGGCGGAGATCATCCGGGGCGGCCTCATGTCCCTGGACCCTGGCCAGTCGGAAGCCGGGCGCTCGTTGGGGCTGGGCTATTTGGACACCATGCGGCACATTGTGGTGCCCCAGGCGTTTAAGGCCATCCTGCCCTCCCTGGGCAACGAATTCATCACCCTGCTGAAGGATACGTCCCTGATTTCCGTTGTGGCGGGCAAGGAGATCGTCTACGTGGCGGACGCCATCTCTTCCAAAACCTTCGAGGCCATGTTCCCCTATCTTATCACCGCCGCCATGTATCTCGTCCTGGTACTGATCTTCACCTGGCTCCAAGGCAAGCTGGAAAGGAGGCTGCGCGCAAGTGATCGACGTTAAAAACCTGGAAAAATCCTTTGAGGGCCATCAGGTCCTGAAGGGCATCAACGAGCACATCTACAAGGGGGAAAAGGTGGCCATCATCGGGCCTTCCGGCTCGGGCAAATCCACCTTCCTGCGCTGCCTGAACCTGCTGGAAGAGCCCACTTCCGGCACCATCACCTTTGAAGGCGTGGACATTACCGACCCCAAAAACGACATCAACAAGCTCCGCGCCCGGATGGGCATGGTGTTCCAGCAGTTCAACCTGTTCCCCCACATGACGGTGAAACAGAACATCACCCTGGCCCCTGTAAAGCTGAAGCTGATGACCAAGGCCGAAGCCGACAAGAAGGCCCTGGAGCTGTTGGAGCGGGTGGGCCTGCCGGACAAGGCAGCGGCGTATCCCAAACAGCTTTCCGGCGGCCAGCAGCAGCGCATCGCCATTGCCCGGGCCCTGGCCATGAACCCGGACGTCATGCTCTTTGACGAACCCACTTCCGCCCTGGACCCGGAAATGGTGGGCGAAGTGCTGGAGATCATGAAGGAGCTGGCAGACGAGGGTATGACCATGGTGGTGGTCACCCACGAGATGGGCTTTGCCCGCAGCGTGGCCACCCGGGTGCTGTTTATGGACGGCGGCGTCATCGCCGAGCAAAACGACCCAGAAACCTTCTTCACCCATCCCCAGAACCCCCGTTTGAAAGAGTTTCTCTCCAAAGTGCTTTGATATAGACCGGAAAAGCAGTCTGTTCCCGGGCTGCTTTTTCTTTTGCCGAAAACTTTTCCCAAAACAGCAAAAAAGAGGAAAGCCGCTGGCTTTCCCCTTTTTTTTCGGTCCATGGGACTTATTCCACGCTTTGAGCCTTTTTCAGCACCTCTTGCTGACTGCCATCATCTTGAAAGTTCTCAGGATCACTGCCGGGATTTCCCTCCGGTTCCTCAAAGGTCACGTAGATGTCCTCACCATTGAGTTCCCCTCGGTAAATGTGTGTGCCATCCTGGGATTCCACTTCCTGGAACCCTTCTCCCGCCAGCGCAATGACAATGTTGTCAAACAATTCTCCCCCTGTGGCGGCGTTGGCACCCACTGCCAAAGCCCCCAGCATACCTGCGGCAATTCCGGCTACCAATAGGCGCCGCACTACGAATCTCTTGGGTCCGCGCTTTTGTTCTGTCAAGTTCAAAACCTCCGTTTCCAGCTGGGGAGGTGCCTTCATATGGGCAAAGGTCTGCCGGTACCGCGTTTTCAGATCCATCTTGTCTCTCCCCTTTCTAAGTGTCGCTGAGTTCCTTTTTCAGCCGCTCTCTCGCCCGTTGCAACCGAGTCCGGACCGTGGAATCTTTCAGTCCGCAGAGGGCGGCCACCTCCTTTACCGGAAACCCCTCATAATAATAGAGATACAGGGGCACTCGGTATTTCCTGGGCAGGGCCATCACCGCTTGGAACAAACCTGTCTCCTCCGGGGATGCTATCTCAAAGTTCTGGGCAGTCTCTTCCAGAGAAATATGCCTATGGAACCAAGCCGAACATACCAGCCGCTTGGATTCATTCACCGCTACCCGCAGGATCCAGCGTCGGGCGTGTTCCCGGCTGTCGAATTCAGGGTTCGACCGGTACAGCCGCAGGAACACGTTTTGCACGATATCCTGGGAGTCCGCAGGGTTTTTGCAGGCATGGAAGGCCACCCGGTAAACAGCGTCCGTATAATCCCGGACATAGCCGACAAACTCTTCGTCCTCCATGGGCCCCGCCTCCTTTTGAAAAGCTTTTCACTATCTGTACCCTCCAAAGGGCCGTTTTGTCCCATGGCAGGAAAAATTTCCAGCGACGCAAAAAGCGGCAGTCGGGAATATCCCCGGCTGCCGCCTTTTTTATAGAGAGAGGTTGAAATGAAGTCCGGTCAAAAGCTTACTGGCAGTTCTTCTTCAAGGTTTCCAGCTGGTTGCGGAGCTCCTGGGGCAGCTTGTCGCCAAACTGCTTGTAGAACTCTTCGATGCCCTCGGCTTCCTTAGCCCAAGCAGCCTTGTCCACTTCCAGGATAGTCTTCAGGGTTTCGATGGAGAAGTCCTCAATGCCTTCCAGGTTGATGTCCTCAGCGTAGGGCACATAGCCGATAGCGGTTTCCTTGGCGTCCACCTTGCCCTCGCAGCGCTTGAGGATCCACTCCAGCACGCGGAAGTTGTCGCCGAAACCGGGCCACAGGAAGTGGCCTTCGGAATCCAGACGGAACCAGTTGACGTTGAAGATCTTGGGAGCGTTCTCGCCCAGCTTCTCGCCCATCTCGAACCAATGCTGGAAGTAGTCGCCCATATGGTAGCCGCAGAAGGGCAGCATGGCCATGGGGTCACGACGGACCACGCCCACAGCGCCGGTAGCGGCGGCAGTGGTCTCAGAAGCCATGATGGAGCCTACGAACACACCGTTGTTCCAGTCGCGGGACTGATACACCAGGGGAGTGGTCTGAGCGCGGCGGCCGCCGAAGATGATGGCGGAAATCGGCACACCCTCGCCCTTGTCGAACTCAGCGCTGATGCAGGGGCAGTTCTTGGCAGGAGCGGTGAAGCGGCTGTTGGGATGGGCGCCCTTCTTATCGGAGGTCTTGCCATTCCAGGGCTCGCCGGTCCAATCCAGAGCGTTCTCAGGCGGATTCTTGTCCAGGCCTTCCCACCACACAGTGTTGTCGTCCAGGTTGTGGGCAACGTTGGTGAAGATGGTGCCCTTCTGAGTGGAGATCAAAGCGTTGGGGTTGGACTTCATGTTGGTGCCAGGGGCCACGCCAAAGAAGCCATTCTCGGGGTTGATGGCATACAGCTTGCCATCGGCGCCCTGGCGCATCCAAGCGATATCGTCGCCCACAGTCCAAACCTTGTAGCCCTTGTTGCGATAGCCTTCCGGCGGGATCAGCATGGCCAGGTTGGTCTTGCCGCAAGCGGAGGGGAACGCGGCGGAAACATACTTCACTTCGCCCTGGGGATTCTCAATGCCCAGGATCAGCATATGCTCGGCCATCCAGCCTTCCTGCTTGCCCAGGTAGGAAGCGATACGCAGAGCGAAGCACTTCTTGCCCAGCAGCACGTTGCCGCCGTAACCGGAGTTGACGCTGATGATATAGTTGTCTTCGGGGAAATGGCAGATATAGCGCTTTTCCTCGTCGATTTCGCACTTGCAGTGCAGGCCCTTCACCCAGTCTTCGCTGTCGCCCAGAACATCCAGCACAGCCTGGCCCACGCGGGTCATGATGGCCATGTTCAGCACAACGTAGATGGAGTCGGTGACCTCCAGGCCGATCTTAGCCAGGGGGGACCCGATGGGACCCATGGAGTAGGGGATCACATACATGGTGCGGCCCTTGTAGCTGCCGCGGGCAATGTCGAACAGCATCTTATAGGCGCCCTGGGGCTCCATCCAGTGGTTGGTGGGGCCTGCGTCCTCTTCCTTGCGGGAGCAGATAAAAGTCCGGCCTTCCACACGGGCAACGTCGTTCACGGCGGTGCGGTGCAGGTAGCAGCCGGGCAGCTTCTCCTGGTTGAGCTTGATCATTTCGCCAGTCTGGCAAGCCTGACGGCGCAGGTCTTCCAGCTGTTCCTCGGAACCGTCGATCCACACGACTTCGTCGGGGGTGACAAGCTCCTTCATTTCTTCGAGCCAGCTCAAAACGGACTTGTTGTTAGTCATTTTGTATTTCTCCTTTCGCCCAATGGCAAAATTCTGCTCGTCTTCCAGTTTTTATTCTAGCACAGGAGCGCCAAAGAATCAATGACCAATTTGTTAAAAATCCAGCAAACTTCCCTTTTTTGTTAGCCTCTCCTTACTCCCGCTTCTTCCGGGAGGGGTACGGCCTGGGCTCATCGGTGCGTCCCAGCAGGTAGTCCACGCTGGTATGGTAGTAGTCTGCCAGTTGGAGCAACACCTGGGTGGGGACGTCGTTCTCCCCTGTTTCATATTTAGAATACCCCGTTTGGCTCATGTTTAACAGCTTTGCCACTTGGGTCTGGGTAAGGTCGTGATCCTCCCGCAGATCCCGCAATCGTGGAACCATACACATCACCTCAAAAAAGGCCCAGCGCCGGAAAAACAAGCGCTGGGCAAAGCTTATTCCTCCGGCAGCAGCACCACACAGCCTGCCTGCCGGGTCTTCTTCATGTCGATCAGCCGCTGGTTCTCGCTGCCCCGGAACCGCAGCTCCAGGTTCCGCTGGGCCATCACAAAGGGCCCGTCAATGAGCAGGTCGCACTGGGCCAGCAAGGCGTCCACGGCGGGGTCCTGCTTTTCCAAAAGCTGCTCATAGGTGTAACCGGTAAAGATGGTCACGTCCTTCCCCGCGCCGTGCACCAGCTTGGCCAGCTCCGTCAGGGGCTCCGGCTGGCAGAAAGGCTCCCCGCCGCTGAAGGTGATCCCCTTCAGGATGGGGTCCTTTTGGAAGTCTTCAAACAGCGCTTGGGCGGTGGTAGGCTGCCCCCCCTCAAAAGCCCAGGTCTGGGGGTTGTGGCAGCCCGGGCAATGGTGGGGGCAGCCCTGGGTAAATACGGTGTAGCGGATGCCGGGCCCATCCACAATGGACTCTTTCACCACGCCGGCAATTGTCAATTCCATAGTGCTCTCTCCTTATAGGAAAACCGGGTGGGTCGCCCCACCCGGCCTTTTTCTTTCTACATCTTTTTTACAGGGCGAACTCTTTCCCGGAAAAACCCTCCGGGTCGGTGAGGGTCACCTGCAGCGGCGTCAGGGTGACATAGCCCTTTTGCAGCAAGGCAAGGTCCCACGTTTCATCGGAGGAGCTGTACTCATCCGCCTGGTGTGTAGACCAGAAATACCGCCTGCCGCTGGGGCTCACCCGCTCTTCATAGTCCCCTAGCCACATACAATTCCCCTGGGGCGCCCACCGGAGGCCCTGGATCTCCTCATAGGGCAGGGCGGGGACGTTGATGTTCAGCACCTGGCGGACATCTTTCCTCAAATCCAGCTGGGACAGCAGCTTGAGCAACACCTTTACCACCAGACCGCTGTCTGCCTCTGATGGTGCGGACAAAGCGATAGCCTTCACCCCCAGCTTGGCCCCTTCTAAAGCGGCGGCAACCGTACCGGAATACAGCAGGTCCCCGGCTACGTTCAGCCCCCGGTTGGGCCCGGAGATAACCAGATCCACCGGCCCTTTGGCCAGGGCCTTCAGCCCCAGCTGGGTGCAGTCGGCTGGAGTGCCGGAACAGCTGTAGGCGGGGATGCCCTCCCAGTCCTGCTCTTGCACAAAGAGGGGATCCCTTGTGGTAACGCCATGGCCCACTGCCGAACGCTCCCGGTCGGGGGCCACCACCGTGACACAGTGGCCCTCCCCCTGCAAGGCCACAGCCAATGCCCGCAGCCCGGGGGAATGGATTCCGTCGTCGTTGACCAGCAAAATCCGCAAGGGGATCCTCTCCTTTGAAAAAGTTTTCAGCTCTTTACAGGTTGGACAGAGTGTGCTTCACCCGGTCGCGCTCCTCGGCGCGCTTGGCATTGTTCCAGCGGTCGATGGTGCCCACCAGGTAGCCGGTGATCCGGCGGATGCGCTCGAAATCCTGGCCCTCGCCAATCAAGATCTGTTCTTTCTTCTCGGCAGTATGGTTCATCATGGTTCATGTCCTCCTTCTATTTTCAATCCACAACATTTCAAAATCAGGAACTATTCTCATTTTATCAGACTCCTGCCCTTCTGTCAATGGTCGGGCTCAAAATCCTGTGGTTTTTTAATGAATGAGGCAGGAGTAGTCGGGCACATCGTGGTACTTCTTCCGCAGCTCCTCCAGCTTCTCCAGGGGCACGCCTTCCCCGGCGTGGCGGCCGCAGCGGGGGCACACGTCGTCGATGATGCCGTTGTAGCCGCAAACAGGGTCACGGTCCACCGGGTGGTTCACAGAGCCGTAGCCGATGCCCGCCTCTTTCATGCAGCGGATCACGCTTTCAAAGGCGTCGATATTCTTGCAGACGTCCCCGTCCAGCTCCACATAGCTGATGTGGCCCGCGTTGGTCAGCGCGTGGAAGGGGGCTTCCTTCTGGATCTTCTCAAAGGCGCTGATGGGATAGTACACCGGCACATGGAAGGAGTTGGTGTAGTACTCCCGGTCGGTGACGCCGGGGATCTTGCCGAACTTCTTCTGGTCGATGCGGACGAACCGGCCGGACAGACCCTCGGCGGGAGTGGCCAGCAGGGTGAAATTGAGCCCTGTCTTTTCGGATTCATCGTCCATGCGCTTACGCATAGTGGAGATGATCTCATAGCCCAGCTTGTAGCTTTCTTCACTCTCGCCGTGGTGCTTGCCGGTCAGGGCCACCAGCGTTTCTGCCAAGCCGATGAAGCCCACGGAGAGGGTGCCGTGTTTGAGCACTTCGGCTACAGAGTCGTTGCGGTCCAGTTTTTCAGAATCAATCCAAACACCCTGTCCCATGAGGAAGGGGTAGTTATACGCTTTTTTGCTGCACTGGATCTTGAACCGGTGCAACAGCTGCTCAATGCACAGGTCGATGCGCTGGTCCAAAATCTCGTAGAACTTCTTCACATCCCCCTTGGCCTCAATGCCGATCCGGGGCAGGTTGATGGAGGTGAAGCTCAGGTTGCCGCGGCCGCAGGTCACTTCCCGCTTGGGGTCATGGACGTTGCCCATCACACGGGTACGGCAGCCCATGTAGGCCACTTCCGTGTCGTAGTCGCCGGGCTTGTAATACTGCAGGTTGAAGGGGGCGTCCAGGAAGCTGAAGTTGGGGAACAGCCGCTTGGCGCTCACCCGCATGGCCAGCTGGAACAAGTCGTAGTTGGGGTCGCCCTCGTTGTAGTTGACGCCTTCCTTCACCTTGAAGATCTGCACCGGGAAAATGGGGGTTTCCCCATCCCCCAGGCCGGCTTCCGTGGCCAGCAGCAGGTTGCGGACAACCATGCGGCCCTGCTCGGAGATGTCGGTACCGTAGTTCAAAGAGCTGAAGGGCACCTGGGCGCCCGCGCGGGAGTTCATGGTGTTCAGGTTGTGCACCAGGGCCTCCATGGCCTGGTAGGTGGCCTTGTCGGTTTCCCGCCAAGCGGTTTCGCCGGCATACTGGGCGGCAGCGGCGGTTTCCTCCCGGGTGATCTCCTCAAATCCGTTTTCCCGCTGGTGGCGGGGCAGGTACTCCGCCAACCTCCGGCCGTATTCCCCGGCCTTGTCCATGGGAACCCAGTCCCCCAAGTTTTCCTTCACGTTGCCGATCATGGCCTTCACCTGGTCGAAGGGCATCCCCTTGCGCACCTGGAAAAACTGGACCAAGGCCCCGAAATACTCCTTGGAGAAGGTCTTGTCCACGCCCTGGGCCATGGCGTAATCGAAATTGGGCACGCTCTGGCCGCCGTGCATCTCGTTCTGGTTGGCCTGGATAGCGATACACGCCAGGGCCGCGTAACTGGAAATGGCGTTGGGCTCCCGCAGGTAGCCATGGCCGGTGGAAAACCCGTTGCGGAACAACTTGATCAGGTCGATCTGGCAGCAGGTTTCGGTCAAGGTGTAGAAGTCCTTGTCGTGGATATGGATCTCCCCCTCGGCGTGGGCCTTGGCAATGTGGGGAGGGATGACGTATTTATCGTAAAAGCTCTTGGCGCCTTCCGAACCGTATTTCAGCATAGTGCCCATGGCGGTATCCGCGTTGATGTTGGCGTTTTCCCGCTTCAGGTCCACGTCTTCAGCCCGGACAAAGGTCAAGGCGGAATAGATCTTTACCAGCTCGTCGTCCATCTCCCGCAGCTTCTGATGCTCGGCCCGGTACAAGATATAGGCCTTGGCGGTTTTCGCATAGTCAGCGGCGATCAATTTTTCCTCCACCACGTCCTGGATCTGCTCCACGGTGGGGATCTCCTTCATCTTTTCCAGCTGGGCCACCACAGCCTGGGTCAGCTGGTCCAACTGCTTGTCGGACATCTTTTCAGTGGCGTTGCGCACATTGGCCTTAAAAATAGCGCCGCGGATTTTGGAAGCGTCGAAGGGGACCTTCTCCCCGCTGCGCTTGATGATGGTTTTCAGCATGGCAAGTTTCCTCTTTCCCAATTTCTTCTGTCCCCCGCCGCCGTTTCCCACAGGCGCCCAGAGGAGCGGTGTCCTCCCCCAGCGCTTCTGGGAGAGGACGCTTTTTATTATATCCAAAAGAGGGGGTCCTGTCAACAGGAAAAGGAAATAAATCCACAATATATTGTGTGCTGCATAAATATGAGCCAAATTTACCCCAAAATGTATGCCCCCAGTCCTGTTTCACACCAGGGCTGGGGGCAGCTCTTTTCCAGGGATCTTCCGGCTTTTGGCTTACGCCTCCTCCGGATGTTCCACGATGGCAATATTCAATTCTTCCAGCTGGCTGGGGTCCACCGGGGCGGGGGCGTCCATCATCAGGTCCTGGGCGCTCTTGTTCATGGGGAAGGCGATGACCTCCCGGATGGAGCTTTCGCCGCACAGCAGCATGACCATACGGTCCACGCCGGGGGCGATGCCCGCATGGGGCGGCGCGCCATAGCAGAAGGCATTGTACATGGCGGGGAACTTGGCCTTGACGTCCTCTTCGCCCAAGCCCACCAGTTCAAAGGCTTTCACCATGATCTCCGGGTCGTGGTTCCGCACGGCGCCGGAGGACAGCTCCACGCCGTTGCACACCAGGTCGTACTGCTCTGCCAGGATGGTCAGGGGATCGATCTCCCCGGCCTCGGCTTTCAGCAGCACTTCCAAACCGCCGGAAGGCATGGAGAAGGGGTTGTGGCAGAATTCCAGCTTGCCGCTTTCCTCCCCGATCTCGTACAGGGGGAAGTCCACGATCCAGCAGAACTCGTACCGCTCCTGGTCCAAGTGGCCCTCGCACTGGGCGCCGGCCAGCTTCACCATCACGCCGGAGGTCTTCCACACCTGGCTCCGGGTGCCGGCGCACAGCAGCACCAGGGTGTCGTTTGCCAGGGAAAGCTCTGCCTTGACCCGCTCCGCCAGGGCCGGGTCGGCGTTTAAGAACTTGGCAATGCCGCCCACGATCTCCCCCTTGTCGTCCACGCGGAACCAGTAGGGCTTTTGCCCCGCCTGGACTTCCACGTCGGCGCACAGTTTATCGATGGCTTTCCGGGTCAGCTTGCAGCCCGACACCGGCACGGCCTTGATGAGGGCGCCGCCCTCAAAGGGCCCGAAGCCGCAGCCGGAGAGCAGATCGGTGGCGTCCTTCACCCGCAGGTCGATCCGCAGGTCGGGCTTGTCGGAGCCGAACTCCTCCATGGCCTGGAGATAGGGGATCCGCTGGAAGGGCGCCTGGGAGGCGATGTCATAGGCGCCGTACTTGGCGAAAATGGGAGGCAGCACCTGCTCCAGCACAGCGAACACGTCCTCCTGGCCGGCAAAGGCCATCTCCATGTCCAGCTGGTAGAACTCGCCGGGGGAACGGTCGCCCCGGGCGTCCTCGTCCCGGAAACAGGGGGCGATCTGGAAATACTTGTCAAAGCCGGAGGCCATCAGCAGCTGCTTGAACTGCTGGGGAGCCTGGGGCAGGGCGTAGAACTTGCCGGGATGCTTCCGGGAGGGCACCAGGTAGTCCCGGGCGCCCTCGGGGGAGGAGGCGGTGAGGATGGGGGTGGTGATCTCCAGAAAGCCCTGGTCCTCCATGGCACGGCGCAGGGCGGACACCACCTGGCTGCGCACCACGATGTTCTTTTTCACCTGGGGGTTGCGCAGGTCCAGATAGCGGTATTTCAGCCGGGCGTCCTCGCCGGCGTCTTTGGAGTAGTTCACCTCAAAGGGCAGCTCGCTATAGCGGCAGCGGCCCAGCACCTGGATCTGGGTGGGGGCCACCTCAATGTCGCCGGTGGGCAGCTTGGGGTTCTTGCTGGCCCGCTCCCGCACCAGCCCGGTGACGGCAAGGGTGCTCTCCTTGTTCAGAGCCTTCACCTGCTCCATCATCTCTTCGGTTTCGATGACCACCTGGGTGGTGCCGTAAAAGTCACGGAGCACCAAAAAGCCCAGGTTGCTCCCCACTTCCCGCAGGTTTTCCATCCAGCCCGCCAGGGTGACGGTCTGGCCCACCTGCTCCATGCGCAGTTCCCCACAGTTGTGGGTGCGGTATTTTGTCACGGAATGTTCCATGTGTGTTCCCTCTTTCTTTCGTTTTCCCACTTAAAAGGCCAAATCTGCGGCCTGGGTGCTCAAGGTGATGTACTGGTCGATAAAGTCCTCGCCCAGGGAGATGTCTTTCTTCTCCCCGGTCTTCATGTTTTTCAGCTCCGCCTTGCCCTGGGCCAGTTCGTTTTCCCCCAGCACAATGGTGTACTGGGCGCCGATCTTGTCGGCGTACTTCATCTGGGCTTTCAGGCCGCGGCCGCACAGGTCGCAGTCGGCGGGCACCCCGCAGTGATGCAGCTCATCGGTGAGCAGGAAGGCTTTCTTCTGAGCTTCCTCCCCCATGGAGGCAAGGTACACTTCGCACCGCACCGGCTGGGGGAACTCTGTATTCTGGGCTTCCAGCGCCATCATGATCCGGTCCAGGCCCAGGCCAAAGCCCAGCCCAGCGGTGGGCTTGCCGCCCATTTCCTCCACCAGGCCGTCATACCGGCCACCGCCGCCCAGGGCAAAGCCCAGGCTCTTGGAGGGGAACTCAAACACGGTGCGGGTGTAGTAATCCAGGCCGCGCACCAGGCCGGGGTCCACCTCGAACTCCACCCCCAGGGCGGTCAGGTAGTCCTGGACCTTCTGGAAGTGCTCCTGGCAGTCCGCGCACAGGTAGTCGGTGATCTTGGGGGCGCCTTTGCAGACCTCCTGGCACTCGGGGCTCTTGCAGTCCAGAATGCGCATGGGGTTGCGCTCCAGCCGGGACAGGCAGGTGTCGCACAGCTGGTCTTTCCGGGCGGTGAAATACTCTTTCAGGGCCTTGTGGTACTCTTTGCGGCACTCCGGGCAGCCGATGGAATTGATCTGCAGGCCCACGTCCTCCAGGCCCAGCCGGTGGAAGGCAGCCAGGGCCAGGGCGATGATCTGGGCGTCGGCCACCGGCTCAGCAGCGCCGAACATCTCCACGCCAAACTGGTGCAGCTCCCGCAGCCGCCCCGCCTGGGGCTTTTCGTACCGGTAGCAGGAAGTGAGGTAGTACAGCTTCACCGGGTAGCCGGCGTTATAGAGGCCGTTTTCCAGCATGGCCCGCACGGCGCCGGCAGTGCCCTCGGGCCGCAGGGTGATGGACCGGCCGCCCTTGTCCTCAAAGGTGTACATCTGCTTTTCCACCACGTCGGTGGTGTCGCCCACGCCCCGGAGGAACAGCTCGGTGTGCTCAAACACCGGGGTGCGGATCTCCGCAAAGCCGTTTAATTCCGCTTCACTGCGGAACACGTCCTCCATCACTTGCCATTTTTCCGATTTTCCCGGAACCAGGTCCACAGTCCCCTTGGGGGCTTTTGTAATCAATTCCATGTTTATTGACTCCTTTCCCGCCTGTTTTACTTATAAGAAAGCAGGCAAAGAATTTTTGATTCGCGATTGCGTGCGCTGCGCTTACTTCCCTTTTTGGATTTGGCACCCTCGCAGTCCGCGGGTTGGGGTGATGCTGAAACGGTTCTGGCATTCTCCCGGTACCGCCAGCGAATTGGAAACTACCGTCCCGCTGGCGGCGAACATCTTCCGCCCTTGCGGGACACAAGAGAGCAGCTTGCTCACCGCAGGTGCGAGCGCAGCCAGCGGCTCCAAAGCGCGAATTGCCCAGTCCGGCCACGGATTAAAAAAGACCTCCCCCTTGGACGCGACAAAAGTAAGCCGTGCCAGGGACGAAGGTCTCTCCGTGGTGCCACCCTGATTTAAAAGCGACAAGCGCTTTCCTTATTGGATGATGCGGTTTGCGGCTGGCGGGCGTCTTTCCCTCCCTCTCACCCAAAGGGGGCTTGCAGCGCCTGAAACAGGCGCCCCCTCTCTCTGCTGGGCATCCTGAGATACTCATCCCGCGTCACTGCCGCGTACAGATTATTATACCTGCTTCCCGCCGGTTTTGCAATGGGAAAATCAATTCCGCAGCAAATCCCGCCAATCCAAATCGCCCCGCTCCAGGCCGTGGATCAGCATTTCGGCAGTGGCGATGTTGGTGGCCACCGGGATGTTATGCATATCACACAGGCGCAGCAGGTTCATGTCGTTAGCTGTTTCGTGGGACTTGGGGTTCAAGGGATCCCGGAAAAACAGCAGCAGGTCGATCTCGTTGCAGGCGATCCGTGCCGCGATCTGCTGATCCCCGCCCTGGGTCCCGCTTAAAAAACGCTGGATTTCCAGCCCTGTGGCTTCGGAGACCATCTTGCTGGTGGTGCCTGTCCCACAGAGGGTATAGCGGCTCAAAATGCCGCAATAGGCAATACAGAACTGGACCATCAGTTCCTTCTTCGCGTCGTGTGCCGTAAGTGCAATATTCATGTTTGACGATCTCCTCTCCTTGGATATACTGAAAGTTCTTTACAACTCGTTCCCAACTTATACCATTAAAATCCCGCCAAGGGGATGCTTTCGCCTTCCAGCCTGCCCGCAACACGGGAAAGGGCTTTCATACCGGGGGAATCTGCCCGGGCTTTTTTCCCCCGCAAAAACGACGCGGCCAAGGAAAAATCCTCGGGGATCACGCCCAGAAGCCGCACCCCCGCCTCATCGATAACGGCGTCCAGGTCGCCATAGGCGCCCGTTTCGTGAAACAGGATACCATTGAACCGGTTGATCACCAGCCGGGCCTCTTCCACAGGGAGCTTTTGCAGCAGTTCCCGAACCGTGCCCGCGCTGCGCACACACACTGGGTCTGGGTTGCACACCACAAGGGCCCGGTCGGCCCCCACTGCCGCGGAGCGGAACCCGCTTCCCACCCCCGCCGGGGAATCCAGCAGCACATGGTCAAAATAGCGCTTTAAAAGGGGCACCAGTTTTTTCATCACGCCGGGACGGATAAAATCCTCCCCCAAAGAGGGAGCGGGCAGCAAAAAAAGCCCTTCGTCCCCACCGCAGGGATAGATGGCCTCTGCCGGGGAGCACCTGGCAAAGACCACGTCGGCCATGTCAAACACCAGGTTTTCCTCCGCGCCGGTCATGCGGTCCAGGCTGCGCAGGCCGGCGTCGCAATCCACCAAAAGGACGCGCCTGCCCCGCTGGGCCAGGGCTCTCCCCAGCCCCACGGCCACTGTGGACTTCCCCACGCCGCCTTTTCCAGACGTGATGACTGTTGCTATACCCATAGAAATTCTACCTCGGTTATCATCTTACCATACTTCAAGCAAATTGTCAAAAACAAATAAAGCCCAATTGTAATTTTGTATCGCTTAAACACTTTTTAACTGTTTCTGTGTCCCAGGATATCTAAAATATTACTCTTTGTATTTTTAAGGCGAGCCCCGCTGATAGTAAGGGCCCTCGGGCCCGGAGGAAGCGCCGGGACCGCTTTCCTCCCCGCTGGGGCCACTGCTGGAAGGATCTTCCGGCACAGGGGTGGGGGACGCCGTTTGGCCGGTAAAGGGGGCGTCCGGGATATCGCTGCCCCGGTCGGGGGTAGCGGTGGGCGCAGGAGTGGCGGTGGGGCCCGCTGTGGAAGTGCCGTCCTGGCCCTCATCCCCGGAAGCAGTGGGTTCCTCTTGGGCCTCTTGCCGGGCCTTTTCCTCTGCCAGCTCCGCCGCGGTCTTTTTAATGGTGCCGTCCTCATCCAGCAAGTTGCCTTCCGAGTCGTACTTGTTGCCCTCTTCATCCCAGGTGTAGAAGCCAAAGTACTGGTCCAAAATGTCCTTGGCCACATACTTGGCGTAATTGCCCGTGTTGCCATACTCCATCATCACCGCAATGGCGATCTCCGGGTCGTTTGCCGGCGCGTAGCAGATGAAGCTCAGGTTGGGCTCGGTGCCATCTTTGTCTGTAGAGGTTTCGGCAGTGCCGGTCTTACAGGCGATGGACACCGGGTAGTCGGCAAACACCGTGCCCCCGGTTCCTTCCGTGGCCACCATCTGCATCCCGGCCTGGACCACTCCCAGCACATCGCCGGAAAGGCCCGCGTCATACAGTTCCACCGGCTCATACTCTTCGACCACCTGTTCCCCGGTGTAGTCGGTGACCTTGTCCAGGAAATGGGTCTGCAGCCGCACCCCGTCGTTGGCAATGGTGGCGCACATGGCGGCCAGCTGGATGGGGGTGAACAAGTTGTCCGCCTGGCCAATGGCGGTCTGGGCCGTGACGCCGTCGCTCCAGCTGACGCCGTGGTTTTCCCGGTACTCCTGGCGGTTGGACATGGTGCCGGTGGCCTCGCCGATCTCCACACCGGTGGTGGTGCCCAGGCCGAAGTACTCAGCGTAGGGGCCCAAGCGGTCGATCCCCAGATCCAAGCCCACATTGCTGAAGAAGGTGTTGCAGGAATGGGCCAGCGCCCCGTAGACGTTCCAGGTGCCGGTGCCACAGATACAGGCCTGCTCCAAGTCATGATACACCCAAAGGCCATTGCAGCTGTAGGTGGTGGCCGCGCTGATGACCCCTTCCTGGAGGGCGGCCAAGGCCACCACCGGCTTGAACACAGAGCCGGGGGCAAACACACCTTGCAGGGCCCGGTTGAACAGGGGCTTTGTTTCATCTTCCGCCAGGAGGTTCACATATTTGTCATCCGAGCGGTACTGGTTCATGTCAAAGGTGGGGTAGGAAGAACAAGCCAGCACGCCGAAATCTTCCACGTCCAGCACGACCACCGCGCCGGCGGTACAGTCCTTGGCGTCGGTGTTGCCCTCGATGTTCTTCTTCAGGGAAAGGTTTGCCACCCGCTGCAAGTCGGAGTCAATGGTGGTGTACACCGTGTTGCCCTCCTGAGGGGCCGTGGTCACGGCGGTGCTCTCCACGCCGCCGGAAGCGTCGGTGTAGATGGTTTCCTCCCCCCGGTGGCCCCGCAACTCTTCTTCAAAGGCGGCCTCAATCCCCGACTGGCCCCGGGTATCCGTCCACTTATAGCCGGAGAGGTTGGTTTCGGAGTTGTAGGAAGTGCCGGCCTCCACGGCGGCGTCATACTGCTCCGCGGTGATCGAGCCGGTGTAGCCCACCACGTGGGGGGCCAGGGTGCCGTCCTCCCCGTAATAACGGGACACAGCCACCCGGGCCTCAATGCCCGGCCACTCCTCCGCGTGCTCGCTGATGACCCCCACGGTTTCCGCGGACACATCCTCGGCGATGACATAGGGGTTGGTGCGGGAATAGCCGTCCCGGGTCATGGAGTAGCGCACAGAGGCCACCGTCCGGGCATCCTCTTTGGAAAAGCCCTGGCAGTCGTACTTCCGGGCCAAGGCAGCCATGCACTCCTCAGCCGTGGCGTATTCCGCCAGCTCCAGGGTTTCCTTTAAAGAGGCCACCTCGCTGTCGCTGCCGGCGGTGAACTGGTAGGCGCCGTCCTCCCCCACGGTGATGGGAAGCCGGTCTCGCCACTCCTCTTCCCGCTCTTCCAGCAGGTCGGTCACTTGGAGGATGGTGGCGTTGCGGGCGGAGTAATCCATGTCCAGGGCATCGTAGACAATGTTGTAACTAGAGCGGTTCCCCGCCAGGACTTCCCCATTGCGGTCCAGGATCTCCCCGCGGGCGGCTTCCATCTCAATGGTATCGGTGCGGCCCGACAGGGAAATCTGTTCAAACTCCTCCCCTTGGACCAGCTGCCACTGGACAAGGCGCAGCTCGTACAACACAAACACTGCCAGCACCAGAAGGATGCAGGCGGCGGAGCGGCCGATTTTCCCGATTTTCGGCATTTTCACAGGGAAGCCTCCTTTCGCGGCGGTGTTACAGGCTGTTTCCCTCCTTGGGGTTCAGCGCCTGGGAAAGCCCCCGGTTGAGCAGGTACAACAGGGGCAAAAACAGCAGGGTGTAACAATACTTGGGTAAAAAGTGGTGGGTGAAGGCATAGGCTGGGTGGGAATACTGGAAAAAGTAGAGGAACAGCCACTGGAGGCACACGGTCAGGCCAATGCTCCACACGCCGGTGAGGACGGCGGTGGCGATATTCACCTGGAAGTACACCCGCACCAGCAGGCTGATGAAGAAGCACAGCACCCCCAGCACCAGGGCGTGGAACCCCAGCATCCCGGAAAAGCCAAAGTCACAGAACAAGCCTCCCATCACCCCAAAAGCCAAGGCAGGCACCTCGGTTTCAAACATGGCGATGGCCATCACCGCTGGGAACAGCAGCACCGGCCGCACCCCCAAAACAGAGGGCAGCAGACCCGGGGTTTCCTGGACCATGAACAGCACCAGGATCTCCAGGGTATAGGCCAGGTACCGGGCCACCTTGTTGAAATCCCCAATCATTCCGCGTCCTCCTCGCCTTGGGTGTCCTGGCCGGCAGGGATGTCCTCCCCCTCCCCGGCGCCGGGGAAGTCGATGACCACATACACCTCTTGCACCCGGGTCAGGTCCTCATAGGGCCGCACCACCGCATACTGGGAGATGTCGTTTTCCGACTTCTGCACGCTCTCCACCACCCCAATGATGATATCCTTGGGATAGGTGCTCCCCGCGCCGGAGGTGGTGATGATGTCCCCTTCCTTCACCTGGGTGCCGCTCCCCAGATAGCTCATCCGCAGCAGCCCGGCGCTGGCCGTGGTGATGTCGCTGACGATCACGCCGCTCTCCCCGCAGGCAGGGTCCACAGCGGAAACCTTCACGTCCTCGGAAAGCAGGGTGGTCACCTTGCTGGTGGTGGCATAGGCGTTGGTCACAATGCCCACCAGCCCCTGGCTGGTGATGACCGGGTCCCCCACCTCCACGCCGGCAAGGGTGCCCTGGTCGATGGAGAACCCAAAGAACACGTCGTTGGGATCCCGGCCAATGACCGTGGCGGCCCGCAGGGTGTTTTCCGGCGCCTGCTCGGTGATCTCCAGCTGGGTCTTCAGCTGCTGGTTCTCCTTCATGGTGTTCTCATAGTCCACCAGCTGTTCCCGCAGCTGGGCGTTCTCTTGGGAAAGGCTGTCCACCATGTCCTTCAGCTCGTCCCGGGAGAGGGCGTCCAAGTCCACAAACTCGGTGACCGCGCCGGTGGCCTGGGTGCTCACGCTCTGCATGGGGGTGGTGGCAAAGCCCAGCAGGCTTGCCACCAATGACCCCCCTGCCGTGGCGGTGTAGATAATCAGCCCCAAAAGCACCACCACCACAATGGCCAGCACTTTAAAGGAACTGGTTTTAAAAAAGTCCTTCAAGACAAAGCTCTCCTTCTAGGGATTTTCCATGAAAAGCCAAATGCGGACTGCCAAGAACCCCTGGCAGTCCCCATCTCTCTTCCCGCTTTTTCCTCCCGGGGGAAGCCCCGGGCCTATTCCGCCGCGGGACGGTCCCTCCCCCGTCCCGGCAGCCCTTACTTCCTGCGGCCGCGGTAGCGGTTCTTCGGCAGCTCCACTTCCAGGCTCTTGCCGGTGCCCTCCACCACACAGTCCAAAGGCCGCTCGGCCACATGGACCGGGATACCGGTTTCCTGGCTGACCAGCTTGTCCAGCCCCCGCAGCAGGGCGCCGCCGCCAGTGAGCATAATGCCCCGGTCGATAATGTCCGCCGCCAGTTCCGGCGGGGTTTTTTCCAAGGTGTCCTTGATGGCGTCCACCACGATCATCACGCTGTCGGCCAGGGCTTCCCGCACCTCGTCGGCGTGGATGGTCACGTTCTTGGGCAGGCCGTCCACCAAGTTGCGGCCCTTGATCTCCACAAAGGCGTTGATGGTTTCCTCGGTGGGGAAGGCGGAACCCAGCTTGATCTTGATCTCCTCCGCGGTGCGCTCGCCAATGAGCAGGTTGTACTTCTTTTTCACATAGATGACAATGGCCTCGTCAAACTTGTCACCGGCCATCCGCACAGACATGGAAGTGACAATATCCCCCAGGGAGATGACGGCCACTTCAGAAGTGCCGCCGCCGATGTCCACCACCATGCTGCCGGTGGGCTCCCCAACCGGCAGGCCCGCGCCGATGGCAGCTGCCATGGGTTCCTCGATCAAATCCACATTGTTGGAACCGGCCTGGCGGGCGGCGTCCTCCACGGCCCGGCGCTCCACTTCGGTGACGCCGGAAGGGATGCACACCACGATCCGGGGCCGGCTGAGGGTGCCGGACTTCAAAGCCTTTTTAATGAAATACTTCAGCATGGCGGCGGTCACGTCGAAGTCGGCGATGACGCCGTCCTTCAGGGGACGCACTGCCACAATGGAGCCGGGGGTGCGGCCCAGCATCTCCTTGGCCTGCTTGCCCACGGCCAGCACCTCATCGGTGCGCACGTCCACAGCCACCACCGAAGGCTCCCGCATCACAATGCCTTTGCCCCGCATAAACACCAAGGTATTGGCCGTTCCCAGGTCAATGCCGATATCTTTCGAAAACATACTGAACATGGAAAAAATTCCGGAAAGAAACCCTTTTGCTGCCATTCTTCCACTCTGCCTTTCCAGCCCCCCAGGGGCCTTTGATCTCTTCGCAAAACGCCCTGCCTATCCAATTTGCCTATGCGATAAAAAAAGCCGTTTGCTTTTATGATTTCCCACTTTGCCGGAAACACCCGCGTTTCCGCTCCAGCCACTGTTTTCCTCCCCGCTTTTCCCAGGGAAGCAACCAAAGGCCACGTGTCCTTCATTATAGCCTATTTCCCAACATTTCTCAAGGCGGAAGTTTACATAAACCTACAAAAACTCTAAAATCCTTATATGTGCACCTTAGCAAAAAACGGCCTACAAGATGTGCTGCCCCCAACCACTTCCGGGGATGGCTCACCGGCCGGTGCTGCCAAAACCGCCCTCTCCCCGCTGGGTCTGGGAAAGCTCCTCCACTTCCTCCACCGGCAGCAGGAACACCGGCAGCAGCACCAGCTGGGCGATCCGCTCCCCGGGCTGGACGGTGTAGGGATTGTCCCCGAAATTCCGCAGGGGGACGATCAGTTCCCCCCGGTAGTCGCTGTCGATAACCCCCACGCAGTTGGGCAGGCTCACCCCGTGCTTCACGCCCAGGCCGCTGCGGCAGAACACCAGCCCCACCAATCCCTGGGGGATCTCCGCCGCAAAGCCGGTGGGGAAGGAAAAACCCTCCCCCGGCGCCAGGGTCACGGGTGTGTCCAGGCAGGCGCACAGGTCATAACCGGCAGCCCCCTCTGTCTGACGTTGGGGAAGCTGGGCTTCTGGGCGCACTTTTTTCAACTTTAACACCATGTTCTCTTCCATAAAAAGCTCCTTTCACAGGGGGAGTTTTCCACATTCACACTTTTCCACAAGGGCAAAACCCGGTATTTTCCTGGCTTTCCAGGGTTTTCCCCTGAGATTTTAAACATTTTCCACCGAGTTTTCCACCATCATTCCACTCCCCGGTGAAAAAGCCCCCGGGTGTAGTCAAAATCTGGGGCCTTGCCCCGAAAACAGGCCTCTAAGATCTCCCCACATTCCACAGAGTTTTCCACCGTAAAACGGGCCGTTCCAAAGTCCAGAGGGGCCAATTCCCGCTCCAGGTCACACAGCCACAGGGGCAGGGAGTTGAGCACTTCGATATTTTTCCCGCCCCGGCACACCACCGGGAAACGGATCCGTTTCCGGTCGGTGAGGCAACCCGGCTCCTTGCAGTGGAGGCACCCTTTGGGGGAATTGGCCAAGGGGCAGTTCCGGGTGAGCATCAACGGCGCCCGGCCATAGACCATCAACCCCCGGGGCAGCAGTCCCTCCAGGGAGGCGATCTCCTTGGCGGCCAGCTCGAAAGAGAGCTCCGCTGTGGACAGGCCCAGCGTCCAGAAAAATTCCAGGCTGGCCGTATTGAAAATGTTCAGCCCAAAGCTGCCGTGGATTTCCGCTCCCAGCTGCCGGGCCAAGGCCACGGCGCCCAGGTTCCCGCAGAGGAACTTAGTGTACCCGGCCTCCATCAACTGTTCCATTTTTTGGGCTGTCCATTTTTCCTCCCCAAACAGGGCCCGGGGAATGTCCAGGATAACGGACGGATACCCCTGCTCCCCCAAGCCGCGGAGGGCTTCCACCGGGGTTTCCAAGGGCAGGACGATCTCCCGGCAGGCCTTGGCCTGAGCAGGCACCTGCTCCACTGTCCGGAATTGCGCCCGCAGGGGCAGCGTCCCCTGGCGTTTGGGGTGGCTGGGGAAGGAAAGCTCCTGCCGCTGGAAGGGGATAGGCTGCCGCTTTTGCCGCAGGGCAAGCAGCTTTTCCAGGGCTTCCCGGCGCAGGGCGTTCAAGGCGGACACCCCGCAGGGCGCCCCCTCCGGGGGAACGGACACCGGCCCCGCCCGGAACGGCGTGCCCCCTGTTTTAGAAAGCTGCTGCACACACCGCTCCGGGGACAGGGGGGCAATCCCCTCCGCGGCAGGGGCGCTGGCCGCAGCCACCCGGCCTTCCTTGTCCCGGGCGGTGAGGGTGACCTGCCCTTCCCCGGCCTCCAGGGCCAAAGACACCGGCACCCGCTGGTTCTCTCCCCGGTACAGCCCCCGCAGGGAAGCAAACACCTTTTCCGTAGCCTGGGTCACGTCCTCTTTGCGGCGCACCCCAAACATGGCGGAGCCCCGCTTCCCAGTGAGATACCCCTGGGTAAAGCCCGAGCGGGAAAACACTGCCTCCAGCTCCTCCAATAGCTTTTCCGGGACTTCCTCCCCGTCGGCAGCACGGCGGCAGGCGGAAACCGCCGCAGCCACGTATTCCGGCCGCTTCATCCGGCCCTCGATCTTGGCGGAACACACCCCGGCTTCCCGGAGCCGCCCCACTTCCCGGACAAAGGAAAGGTCTTTTAAAGACAGGTCGTGGCCCGTGCCACCAGGCGCCGCGAAGGGCAGCCGGCAGGGCTGGGCACACAGGCCCCGGTTGCCGCTGCGGCCTCCCAGCATGGCGCTGAGCTGGCACTGCCCCGACACGGACATACACAGCGCCCCGTGGACAAAGCTTTCCAGCTCCACCGGGCAGGCCTGCCCCACTTCCCGGATCTCCCCAAGGCTCATCTCCCGGGAGAGCACCACACGCTGGGCGCCCAACTCCCACAGCAGCTTGGCCCCCGCCGGGGTGTGGAGGCTCATCTGGGTGGAGGCGTGCAAGGGCAGCCGGGGCGCCCTCTGCCGCAGCAGGGAGAACAGCCCCACGTCCTGGACCAGCACCGCGTCCACCGGCAGGGAGCACAGGTATTCCGCAAACTCCAGGGCCTGGGGCAGCTCTTTTTCTTTCAATAGGATATTCACGGTCACATGGACCCGCACCCCCCGGGCATGGCAGAACTCTACCGCTTGGGCCAATTCCTCCCGGGAAAAATTCTGAGCGTTGGCCCGCGCTCCAAAGGCCGGCCCGCCCAGATACACCGCGTCCGCCCCCGCATACACCGCGGCCTTCAACGCTTCCGGGCCGCCGGCAGGGGCTAAAATCTCAAAGTAAGAAATTTCACTCATTTTTTCTCAAAAAAGCTGACAAAGCCCTCCTGTTCGTATTCTTCCTGGTGGCGCAGGGGGTTTTTCCGCCTGCGGGGCGCCTTGGGCGCCTCCTGGGGCAGGGGCGCTTCTGCCCCCTCTACAGATGCCTGCCGGGGTCTGGTGCCCGCGGCAGCCGCCTGCGCCTGGGCTTCGTCCACTAGCCGTTTGGCCTCTTCCACCGCCCGCTTGGCCGCCGCCACCGTGGCCTGCTTTTCCTGCTCCGCTTTTTTGATCTGGGCGTCCTTCTCCTGGGCGGCCAGCTTCAAAGCGGCGTTGTCCGCCACCAGCTTCTCCAGTTCTTCCACCAGGTTGTCCCGCTCCGGGGAGGGCTCCATGGCCTGGCGCAGCATCCCGTTTTCCCCCTGCAGCCGCTCAATCTCCCGCCGGAGGGTTTCCATGTGGGCCACCTGCTGGGCCTCTTGGCGCAGGGCGGCATTCTCGTCCTCCAGGGCGGCGGCCTTCTCACGCAGGGAGGCCACCTCTTGGGCGGTTTCCTGCAAAGCGGTGTTCTCCCGCTCCAGGGCTTCGATCCGGGCGCGGGTTTCCGGGTTGGGGCCGTTCTTCAGCATATCGTCCCGCTCTTCCTGCCAGACTTCCGCTTCCACTTCCAGCTCGTCCACCCGGTCTTGAAGCTCTTGGCGCCGCTGGCCGTTTTTCTTGGCGTCGTCGCAATAGCTCAACGCCACGGTGAGGGCTGCTGCCTCCCGGGTGATGTAAGGGGAGGCAAACTGCACTTCCAGCATCATTTCCCCCACTTCCCCTGCCAGGGCCTGCATATACGCGTCGCTTTCCTCCGTGATCAGCCCGCAGACCACCCCGTTGATCTCTAGCCGCACCCGCCGTTTCTCCATGTTGAACCCATCCTTTCCCAGATCTGTGGCCGCTTTCGCGCAAACCTGCAATCTTATTATATTGCAAAACCTCCCTTTCGGGAAGAGCTTTTCATGAGAAATTCCCAAAAATGCCTTTCAGGCCGGTGCGGCCGCCCTTTTTTACCTATTTTTTATTGTATCCACCCGCCAGGTGTGCTATCATATTTTTGAAAAACAGCGGCGCTCCTTCAAGCTACCGGGAAGTTTTGTAGATAATATACAAATATCCTGCCGCAGCTTGGGGCTTTATTGCGGTTGTTTTTCTTGTTATTTTAGTGTACAATGCGCATGAAGATTCTAAATAATGAAATCATTTTTAAATGTTTTTATGCATTTTGAACTATTTGGAGGAATTTTAATGGATTATACGTTAAGCGTGGAGCAAATTCAGCAGTCTATCCAAGACAAACTGAACCACACCTTTGTGGTCAGCCCGGAAAACGCCACCGACGAGGAATTCTACAAGGCCTGCGCCCTGACCGTCCGGGAGCTGATGGCCAAGGGCCGGTCGGAGTTTGTTCAGAACGCTGAAAAAACCGGCACCAAGCAGATCTACTACCTCTGCATGGAGTTCCTGCTGGGCCGTTCCCTGCGCAACACCCTATACAACCTGAATTTGGAAGACAATTTCCGCAAGGCGCTGGCCGCTTTTGATATCAAGCTGGACCACCTCTACGAACAAGAGCCCGACGCGGGCTTGGGCAACGGCGGCTTGGGCCGCCTGGCCGCCTGCTTTATGGACGGCCTGGCCACCCAGGGATACCCCGCTATGGGCTACTCCCTGCGGTATGAATACGGCCTGTTCCGCCAGAAGCTGGTGGACGGCTGGCAGACCGAGCTGCCCGACACCTGGCTGCCCGGCGGCGGCGTTTGGCTGCAAGCCGTGCCTGAAAGCTCGGTGGAGGTCCACTTTGGCGGCCACATCGAGGAGCAGTGGCACGACCAGTACCACTCCGTGCGCCACAAGGACTATACCTCCATCACCGCCGTGCCCTATGATATGTGCATTGCCGGCAAGGACGGCAAGGGCGTCAGCCTGCTGCGTGTGTGGAAGGCTGAAAACGACAAGTTCGACATGAAGCTCTTTAACGGCGGCAACTATATGCGGGCCATGGAACAGCAGGCCATGAGCGAGGTCATCACCAAGGTGCTGTACCCCGAGGACAACCACCCCGACGGCAAGCTGCTGCGGCTCTCCCAGCAATACTTCCTGGTGAGCGCCTCCATCCAGGACATCATCCGGCGGCACCTGTACGCCCACGGCAACCTGGACCAGCTGCCTGAGCTGGCTGCCATCCACCTCAACGACACCCATCCCGTGCTGGCGATCCCTGAAATGATGCGGGTGATGCTGGATGAGTGCGGTTACGGCTGGGACGCCGCTTGGGACATCGTCAAGCGCACCGTGGCCTACACCAACCACACCGTCATGAGCGAGGCCCTGGAAACCTGGAACCGCGACCTGTTCAAGATGCGCCTGCCCCGGATCTACCAGATCGTGGAGGAGATCGACCGCCGCTTCTGGAATGAGATGCGTCAAAAAGGCGTGGACGAGGCCAAGATCTACCGCATGGCCCCCCTCAACGACGGCTATGTGAAAATGGCCAACCTGGCTGTCATCGGCTCCCACTGCGTCAACGGCGTGTCCGCCCTGCACAGTGAGATCCTCAAGGACGACGTGTTCCACGACTTCTACGAGGAGGAGCCTCAGAAGTTTACCAACGTGACCAACGGCATCGCCCACCGGCGGTGGCTGAACCAGTCCAACCCCAAGCTGGCCTCCCTGATCACCGGCCTGATCGGCGGCGAATATGTCTATGACGCCGGCAAGCTCCAGGGCCTGCTGAAATATCAAGACGACGCCGCTGTGCTGGAGAAGCTCCAGGAGATCAAGCACAGCAACAAGGAGCGCCTGGCCGCCTACCTGAAAAAGACCCAAGGGGAGATCGTGGACCCCAACACCATTTTCGACGTACAGGTGAAACGCCTCCACGAGTACAAGCGGCAGCACATGAACGCCCTGAACATCCTGGCCACTTACCAGTGGCTGCGGGAGAACCCCAATGCCGAGTTTACCCCCCACACCTACTTCTTCGGCGCCAAAGCCGCCCCCGGCTACTACTTCGCCAAGGAGATCATCCAGTTCATCGCGGCCCTGGCCAAGGTGATCAACTCCGACGAGCGGGTGAACAAGAAGCTGCAGGTGGTGTTTGTGGAAAACTACAGCGTCACCTGGGCGGAGCTGCTCACCCCCGCCGCGGAAATCAGCGAGCAGATCTCCCTGGCCGGCACCGAGGCTTCCGGCACCAGCAACATGAAGTTCATGATCAACGGCGCCGTGACCCTGGGCACCCTGGACGGCGCCAACGTGGAGATCCACGAAACTGTGGGCGAAGAGAACATCATCCTCTTCGGCATGACCGCCGCCCAAGCGGAGGAGCTCAAGCACTCCGGCTACAACCCCCAGAACCAGTACCACAACGACCAGCTGGTCCGCCGGGCCATGGACGAGATGAACGCCATGAACGGCGGGCAGTTTAAGGATATCTTCAACGCCCTGCTGCGGGAGGACCGGTATATGGCCTTGGCAGACCTGCGCTCTTACCACGAGGCGCAGCAGCGGGCCATGGAGCTTTACGGTAACCAGAAGAACTGGAACCGGATGTCCCTGATCAATATCGCCGGGGCAGGCCGCTTCGCTTCGGACCGGGCCATCCGGGAATATGCCGGGAACATCTGGCACGCTTCCCCGATCCCCCCGGTGAAAAACCTCAGCGCCAAAAAGCCTCAAAAGTAAAAAAACCGGTTTTACCCGGATCGTTTTTTGAAAGCGCAGAGTGGCCCCCGTTTGCCAAATGCAGGGCTCACCGCTGCGCTTTCGTTTGCGGGGCGCATGGCAAAAGCCCGTATCAAACACATCCCACAGAAAGAAGGCGCAGCGCGTTATGTTTAATTCCCGCAGCAGGAAATACCGTGACCCCCTGGGGGCCGTGGAGGAAGGCACTCCCGTCCATTTCCGCATCACTCTCCCCCGGGAACTCTCCTGCTCAGCCGCCCACCTGGTCATCCAGCGGGAAGGCTCCCAAAACCAAGTGCTGGATCTGTTTTGGTGCGGCATGAACGGCAACAACCAAGAGTGGTGGGAATGCCACTTCATCCCCCAGGCTTCCGGCCTGTATTTTTACCACTTTGAGATCCGCACCCAGCGGGGCAGCCAGCGGATCTCCAAAGGCTTTGCCGGGGACGGCATTTTTGGCGGCAACAACCAGTGGCAGCTGACCGTGTACCAAAAGGGCTTCCAAACCCCCGGTTGGCTGGAAGGCGGCGTGATGTACCAAATCTTCCCCGACCGGTTTTACAAATCGGGCACGCCCAAGGGGGAGATCCCTTACGGCCGCACCTTCCACCAAAACTGGGAGGACCAGCCTAACTGGGCCCCCAACGCCCAAGGAAAGATCACCAACACCGATTTCTTCGGCGGGGACTTAAAGGGCATTGAGGAAAAGCTGCCCTACCTGAAAGAGCTGGGTGTCACCTGCCTGTACTGCAACCCCATTTTCGAATCCCACTCCAACCACCGGTACGACACGGCGGACTACTCCAAGATCGACCCCCTGCTGGGGAACGAGGAGGATTTCCGCTCCCTGTGCCAGGCCGCCAAAAAGCTGGGCATCCAGGTGATGGTCGATGGGGTGTTCAGCCACACCGGCAGCGACAGCGTATACTTCAACCGGGAGGGCCGCTACCCCACCCAGGGAGCGTACAACTCCCAGCAGTCCCCCTATTACCCCTGGTACTCCTTCCGGCAGTGGCCCAACGCTTACGAGTGCTGGTGGAACTTTGACACCCTGCCCAACGTGAAGGAAACCAACGAGAGCTACAACCAGTATATCAATGGGGAACAGGGCATTGTCCGCAAGTGGCTGAAGGCCGGGGCTTCCGGCTGGCGGCTGGACGTGGCGGACGAACTTCCGGATCCCTTCCTGGACAACCTGACCGCAGCAGTCAAAGCGGAAAATCCGGACGCCCTGGTGCTGGGGGAAGTGTGGGAAGACGCCTCCAACAAGACAGCCTACGGTGTGCGGCGCCGGTACTTGCTGGGGAAACAGCTGGACACCGTGATGAACTATCCCTTCCGGGACGCCATCCTGGGCTTTTTGCTGGGGGGTGACCCCCGGAATTTTGCGGAAACTGTGGAGAGCATCTGCGAAAACTACCCGCCCCAATGCCTGCGCCTGTTGATGAACCACATTGGCACCCACGACACTGAGCGGGCCCTGACGGTGCTGGGCGGCGAGCCTGCGGGCAACCGTGGCCGGGAGTGGCAGGCGGCGCAGCGCCTTTCCCCCCAGCAGCGGGAAACCGGGCTGAAGCGCCTGCGGCTGGCTTCCCTCATCCAATACCTGCTCCCTGGCGTCCCCTGCGTCTATTACGGGGACGAGGCGGGGATGGAGGGGTATCGCGACCCCTTTAACCGGGCCTGTTACCCCTGGGGGCGCGAGGAACAGGGCCTGCTCACCTGGTACAGGGGATTGGGGCAGCTGCGCGCCCAGGAGAAGCCGGTGCTGGGCCAAGGCTCTTACCGTACCTTGTTTGCAGATGGCAACCTGCTGGCCTTTGAGCGGTTTGTCTTCACCGAAAGCACCCGGGAGAGCATCACCGCGGTGGTCAACCGCAGCAACCGTCCCCAGAGCGTTTTGAAAGCCGCCCTGGACATGGAAGGCGGCGAATTGCTGCTGGGTGAGCCCTTGGGCACGGTAAATGTCTTGGCGCCTTTTGGATTTTCCGTAACAAAATTCAGCAAACCTTTAAAAAAGGGTTGACAAGTATCTTTGTATCGTCTATAATAATAGGGCTGTGAGAGAACAGCCTATGCGCCAGTAGCTCAGCTGGATAGAGTGTTTGGCTACGAACCAAAAGGTCGGGGGTTCGAGTCCCTCCTGGCGCGCCACAGAATTTCCCAGGAACCATGCGGTTCCTGGGATTTTTTGCTTTCTCGGAAGGCGCAGCAACCCTTTCAAAACTTTTGTCATTCCGACTTCTTCTTTCAAAATTCAGGTCACTTTTCCCCAGGGATTCCGGCCCTCCCCCCTCCAACAGCGGGACAAAAACAGCTCTCCCCACAGGGATGGCCCTGGCAGTGCATCCCGCAGAAACCCCCGGATTTCCTGGCTTTTTCCCCTTTTTTGAGGGCACACCTGCCCTACTGGAAAGCCCTTTCCAAGAGGGATGGGAACCGTTTTTTCAGACGGGAAGCCTTCCCTTTTGCCCGTGGGGACGGCGGGAGGGCCCCTTTTCAACCGCCCATAACTGTGCTATAATTGTGGCGTTGTTTGGAAAAATTTTGGCAAAAAGAGAGGAGCTGTATACCATGCAAGTGACTGTGTATGCAAAGGTGGAAAACATTGGCTGGGTCCCCCAGTATTTTGACCTGGTGGGCGGCCCGGAGAACGCTTCCCCGGCAGACTTTACCCTGACGGTGGACCAGCGCGGCCAGAAGTCGGAAAAATCCATCACCGCTGTGGAGCCCATCCCCGGAGGCATCCGCGTGGTACCGGAGGAGTTTTCCTACAACCAGGAGTTTACCCTCACCGGCAGCGGCGCCGCGGAGGGCGTTTCCCTGACCAAAAAGGACGTTTCCAACGTGGAAGTGGAGGGCATGGACAAGTTTGTCCCCCTGGAGGAAAACGGCATCCACTACCGCCTGTACTCCCCCAAAGCCGGCGGGCCCCGTCCCCTGATCCTGTTCCTCCACGGCGGCGGTGAAAGCGGCAGCGACAACTTTATGCAAATGGTGGGCACTGTGGGTGCCATCCGCCTGGCAGAGCTCTATCCGGAAATGTACGTCATGGCCCCCCAGGCCCCTGCGGGGAAACTCCCCATCGGCCTGCCCAGCGCCCAGACCTTTGCCGGTTCCGTCCAGGACCCCGACTCCGGTTGGAACCGCTCCTACCTGGCTGGGGTGTGCGACCTGATCCGCAAGATGATTGCAGAGGGCCAGGTGGACGCCAGCCGCGTGTACGTCACCGGGATGTCCATGGGCGGCGGCGGCACCCTGCGTGCCTTGTCGGTAGGCAGCGGGCTGTTTGCCGCGGCAGTGCCCATCTGCCCCACCATGACCCCCGAAACCTTCAACATCCTCAAGAGCCTGGTGGACACCAAAATCTGGGTGGCGGCAGCCTATGTGGACCACACCATTTACCGCCACAAGTACATCGTGGACGGCATCCTGGCCATTAAGGACGCCGGAAACCCCGACGCCCACCTGACCATCTTCTCCCCCGAAGAGCTGGCAGAATACGGCATGGGCGTGGACCCCCAGATGCCCCTGGTCCAGCGGTTCTCGGAAAACCACGGCTGCTGGAGCCTGGTCTACAGCGGCGAGAAGGGCATTTTGGACTGGATGGTCACCCAGCACCAGTAAAAACCCACACCCCTGGGGCAGCTGCCTCAGGGGTGTTTCCTCCTGCGCCATAAGAAGAGCCGCCCTCTTTTCAGAAGGCGGCTCTCTTTTTATTGAAAGGAATACGGGATCAATGATGGCGCTTCCGCACAAGGCCCACGGCTTTAGCCAATTCCATCACCACCAGGGGCACCAAAATCAGCCCCAGCCACACTAAATACAGCCAACCGGGCAACAGCACCAGCCCAAAGGCGATGCGCACCGGGGTAACCAGCACAAAGGCCACCAGCGCCAAGGAAATCAGCGCCGCGCCGTTTAATTTCCTGTTGGTAAAAGGCCCGATGCGGAACAGCGAATGCTCGCTGCGCATATTGAACGCCTGGACGATCTGGGTAAGGGACAGCACCAGGAAAGCCATGGTCTGGCCAGCTTCCAAGGAGCCGCCGAAGCGCTCCCCCAGCACAAAAGCGGTCAGGGTCAACAGGGCAAACATACACCCTTGCAGCACCACCCGCACCCCCAGGCCGTGGGCGAAGATCCCCTCGTCCTTGGGCTTGGGCTTTTGGTCCATCACGTCGTCCTCCACGGCCTCCATGCCCAGGGAGATGGCGGGAAGGCTGTCGGTGACCAGGTTGATCCACAACAGCTGCATGGACAAAAGCGGCGTTTTATGCCACAGGATCATGGCGAAGAACACAGTGAGCACCTCGCCGATGTTAGTGCCCAGCAGGAAACCCACCACTTTGCGGATGTTGGCGTAAATGCCCCGGCCCTCCCGGACAGCGTCCACAATGGTGGCAAAGTTGTCGTCGGTAAGGGTCATGTCCGCGGCGCCCTTGGCCACGTCGGTGCCGGTGATGCCCATGGCGCACCCAATGTCCGCGGCCTTCAGGGCCGGGGCGTCGTTGACTCCATCGCCGGTCATGGAAACCACTTGGCCCTGGCGCTGCCAAGCTTTCACAATGCGGATCTTATTCTCCGGGGACACCCGGGCATACACGGAAATGCGGGCCACCTCTTTGTCCAGCTCCTGGTCGGTCATATCGTCCAGCTGGGCCCCGGTAATGGCCCGGTCCCCCTCCTCTAAAATGCCCAGTTCCCGGGCGATGGCGGAGGCAGTCACCACATGGTCGCCGGTGATCATCACCGGCTTGATCCCCGCCTGGCGGCAAGTTGCCACGGCGGCTTTCGCTTCCGGACGGGGCGGGTCGATCATGCCCACCAGGCCCAACAGGGTCAGCCCGGTTTCCAAGGTGTCGCTGGTAAGCTCCTCCGGGACCTCCTCCAGCGGCTTATACCCCACCGCCAGCACCCGCAGCGCTTGGCGGCTCATCTCTTCGTTTTTCTCCTGGGCGGCGGACAGGTCCCCGGAAACGCACCGGGCTGCCATCATGTCAAAGGCGCCCTTTACAATGGCCACCAGCTGCCCATCGATGCGGTTGACCGTGGTCATCAGTTTCCGGTCAGAGTCGAAGGGCAATTCCGCCAGCCGGGGGGCCGCCTTCTCCAGGGCGCCCTGCTCCATGCCGTTTTTGTGGGCCGCCACCAAGATCGCCGTTTCGGTGGGGTCGCCAATATGCTGCTCGCTGCCGTCCTCCCCAAAGGTGACGGAACCGTCGCAGCACAGGGCGCCGTATTGCAGCAGCTTCCGGGCAGCCTGGCTGTTCTGGGAGGACACCGCCTCCAGCGCGGGTTCCCCTTCCACCCAGACTTTGGTGAGGGTCATACGGTTCTGGGTGAGGGTGCCGGTCTTATCCGAGCAGATCACCGAGGCGCTGCCCAACGTCTCCACCGCAGGCAGGCGGCGGATGAGGGCATTTTTCTTCACCATCCGCTGGACGCCAATGGCCAGCACGATGGTGACGATAGCGGGCAGGCCCTCCGGGATGGCGGACACCGCCAGGGAAACGGAAGTCATAAAGATCTCCAGCACAGGGATGCCGTTAAACAGCCCCACTGCGAAGATCACCGCGCAGGCAGCCAAGGCCAAAAAGCCCAGGTATTTCCCCAGCTGGGCCAGCTTTTGCTGCAGGGGCGTTTGGGTTTCGGCTTCGCCTTCCAGCAGGCCGGCGATTTTGCCCATTTCCGTGCGCATCCCCGTGCCGGTGACCACCGCTGTGGCGGTGCCGTAGGTGATGCTGCACCCGGAAAACACCATATTGGCCCGGTCCCCCAGGGGCGCGTTTTCCGGGATCTCCTGGCCGGCGTCCTTTTCCGCAGGGACGCTCTCCCCGGTCAGGGCAGCTTCCTCGCTTTTCAGGCTGACGCTCTTTAAAAGCCGGACGTCAGCGGGGATAAAGTCCCCGGCCTCCAAGCGGATGATGTCGCCGGGTACCAACTGGGAAGCATCGATGACCTGCTCCTTCCCGTCCCGAAGCACCCGGGCGTGAGGGGCAGACAGGTTTTTCAAGGCGTCCAGCGCCTTTTCCGCCTTGGATTCCTGCATCATCCCCAGCACGGCGTTGAGCACTACAATGAGGAGGATCAAAGCCGGCTCAAAAAACTCCATGGGGTCATGGCCAAAACAGGCCACGCCGAAACTCACTGCCGCCGCCACCAGCAGGATGATGATCATGGCGTCTTTGAACTGGTCGAGGAACCGCTGAAGGTTCGTTTTTTTCTTTTTTTCGGTCAACTTGTTCTCCCCATATTTTGCCAGGCGCTCTTGGGCCTCTTGGGTGGAAAGCCCGCGCTCCGGCGAAACGGAAAGCTCTTTCAGAAGATCTTCCCGGGAGATGGTATAGGGGTTCAAAACAAATGCCTCCTTTGTAATTTTCTAAAAAGCAGTATAACATATTGCAAAAAAACTTCCATCAAAAATAGAAAAATTTCCAAAAAATTCATTTTTCATTGTTTTGGCTTGTCTCCCCGCTTTTTTGCGCTTATACTAACCGTAAAAAAAGCAGGCTGCCCTTTTCCCTGGAAAGGAGACCCCATCCCATGCGCTTTAAACTGCAAGGCACCCTGGCCACAGCCGACCTTCACGGCCTGTACCAACAGGACGCCAAAGCCATCCTCACCGGGTGGCTGGACGCCGCCCCCAAAAACCTCACCGAGCTGCGGGTGATCCACGGCTACCAAAACGGCACCGCACTGCGGGACATGATCCGCCAGGACTTCTCCCACCCCCGGGTAAAGGCCATCCTGCCCAGCCTGAACCCTGGGGAAACACGGCTGCTGCTGCAATAATCCCCTGCCTGCCGGAAAATCACGCAAAAAAAGCGCCTCCCCTCTGGGAAGCGCTTTTCCTATTTCTGTCAGCTGTGACGCCCCAGGGGCATTGGCCCAGGGGGCCAGCCATCCCATAACTGGTTTAGCTGTGGTCGAACTGGCTGTTGTAAAGCTCCGCGTAGAAGCCGCCTTTTTCCAGCAGGCTCTCGTGGCTGCCCTGCTCGATGATGTGGCCGTCCCGCATCACCAGGATGGTGTCCGCGTCCCGGATGGTGGACAGCCGGTGGGCCACGATAAAGCTGGTGCGGCCCTGCATCATCTTCTGGAAGGCCTTCTGGATACGGATCTCCGTGCGGGTATCGATGGAGGAGGTGGCCTCGTCCAGGATCAGCATGGGGGGCAGGCACAGCATCACCCGGGCGATGCACAGAAGCTGCTTCTGGCCCTGGGAGATATTGCCGCCGTCTTCCCCGATGACCGTGTCATACCCCTGGGGCAGCCGCTTGATGAAGCTGTGGGCGTGGGCGGCTTTGGCAGCCTCTACCACCTCTTCCAAAGTGGCGTCTGGCTTGCCATAGGCGATGTTCTCCCGGATGGTCCCCCGCTTCAGCCAGGTATCTTGGAGCACCATGCCGTAATTCTTCCGCAGGCTGTGGCGGGTGATGCGGCGGATATCGGTGCCCTCCACCTGGATGGAACCCTCGTCCACATCGTAGAACCGCATCAGCAGGTTGATCACCGTGGTCTTGCCGCAGCCGGTGGGGCCCACCAGGGCCACCCGCTGGCCGGGTTTGACTTCCAGGTTGAAGTTTTCAATGAGGGGCCGGTCCTTCTGGTAGGAAAATCCCACTTCCCGGATGGACACGGCGCCCTGGGCGTCCTGGAGCACCCGGGCGTTGGCGCTGTCGGGGGTCTGGGGCTGCTCTTCGATGAGCTCAAACACCCTCCCGGCGCAGGCCAGGGCGTTTTGCAGCTCGGTGACCACGCCGGAGATCTCGTTAAAGGGCTTGGTGTACTGGTTTGCGTAGCTTAAGAAGGCGGAGAGCTGGCCCACGGACAGGTTGCCGGAAACCACGCTCAGGGCGCCCACAATGCCCACGCCGGTGTACACCAGGGAGTTGACGAACCGGGTGGAGGGGTTGGTGATGGAGGAGAAGAAGATGGCCCGCAGGCTGCATCCCCGCAGCCGCTCGTTGATCTCATCGAACTTCTCCAGGGAGTCCCGCTCCCGGCCGAAAGCCTGGACCACTTTCTGGCCCTGGACCATCTCTTCCACAAAGCCGGTCTGCTCGCCCCGGACCTGGGACTGGAGCCGGAACATATCGTAGGTGCGCTTGGCGATGAAGGCCGCCACCACCAGGGACACAGGGGTGATGACCACCACCACCACGGTGATGAGCACGTTGACGCTGAGCATGAAGCACAGGGTGCCCAAAATGGTGATGACACCGGTGAACAGCTGGGTAAAGCCCATGAGCAAGCCGTCGGCAAACTGGTCCACGTCGGCGATGACCCGGCTGACCACCTCGCCGGTGGGATGGCTGTCAATATACTTCAGAGGGAGGATCTGGATCTTCCGGAAGGCCTCGTTGCGGATGTCCCGCACCACCCGGTAGGTGATCCGGTTGTTAATCAGGCTCATCACCCACTGGGACAGGGCTGCCAGGCCGATCACCACGCCGATGCGCACTAGGATCTTCACGATCCCGGCAAACTCCACATTGCCCGGCCCCACGATCCGATCCACGGCGTTGCCGGTCAAGATGGGGATGTACAAGCTGGCCGCCACGGTGGCCGCCGCCAGCAAAACGGAAAGGCCCACCAGCACCCAATAGGGCCGGATGTAGCCCAGCACTTTTTTCAGTGTGCCCTTTCTGGCTTTCTGCGCGCTCATGCTGTGGCCCCCTTTCCTTCGGCCTGGTATTGGGAAGCGAAGATCTCCCGGTACACTTCGCAGGACCGCAGCAGTTCCTCGTGGGTGCCAATGCCCACGGCCTGGCCGTCGTCCAGGACAAGGATCTTATCCGCATAGCGGATGGAGGAGGCCCGCTGGCTGACGATAAACACCGTGGGCCCGCCCTCCATTTCCCGGATGGCTTTCCGCAGCCGGGCATCGGTGGCAAAGTCCAGGGCACTGGCGCTGTCGTCCAGGATGAGGATCTCGGGTTTGCGCACCAGGGCCCGGGCAATGGTCAGCCGCTGCCGCTGGCCGCCGGAGAAGTTCTTGCCCCCCTGGGCCACCGGCTCATCCAAGCCCCCGGGCTTTTGCTCCACGAACTCCTTGGCCTGGGCTGTTTCCAGCGCCTGCCACAGCTCTTCCTCCGTGGCGGAGGGGTTGCCCCACAGCAGGTTGTCCCGGATGGTGCCGGTGAACAGGGCCGCCTTCTGGGGCACCACCCCCACCTTTTGCCGCAGCTGCCCCAGGGGGTACTTCCGCACATTCACCCCGTCCACCAGCACCGCGCCGTTGGTGGCGTCGTAAAACCGGGGGATCAGGTTCACCAAAGAGGACTTGCCGCTGCCTGTGCCGCCGATGACGCCCACCGTTTCCCCGGGGGCCACGGAGAAGCTCAGGCCGGCAAGGGAGGCGCCGCCGGCACCCTGGTAGGTCAGGCCCACGCCTTCAAACACCACACTGCCCCGCTCTTCTGAGGCAGGCGCAGCCTGGGGGGAACTCATGGAGGAGGGGGTGTCCAGCACAGCCTGGACACGGCCCATGCAGGCCAGGGCCTTGGTGATGTTGATGATCAGGTTGGCCAGCTTGATCAGCTCCACCAGGATCTGGGACATATAGTTGAGTAAGGCCACCACGGCGCCTTGGGTGAGGATGCCCGTGTCCACCCGGATGGCGCCCACCCACAGCAGGACTACCGCCGCCAGGTTGATGATCACATAGGTGACCGGGTTCATCAGGGCGGAGACACGCCCCACGTGCTCCTGGAGCTTGGTCAGGGCGTTGTTCTCCGTTTCAAAGCGCTTGGTTTCGGCCTCTTCCCGGCCAAAGGCCCGGATGACCCGGACGCCGGTGAGGTTTTCCCGGGTAGCGCCCAGGACTTTATCCAACCCGGACTGGACGGTCTTATACCGGGGCATGGTCCACAGCATCACGCCGAACACCACCGCCGCCAGCAGGGGGATGGTCACCACGAACACCAAAGCCGCCGGCACATCGATGGTGAAGGCCATCACCATGGCGCCGAACACCACAAAGGGCGACCGCAGCAGCAGGCGCAAAGCCAGGTTCAGGCCGTTTTGCACCTGGTTGATGTCGCTGGTCATGCGGGTGATCAGGGTGGAGGTACCCACCGTATCCATTTCGGAGAAGCTCAATTCTTGGATGTGGGCAAACAGGTTGTGCCGCAGCCTGGCAGCAATGCCCACCGAGGCCTTGGCCGCAAAAAACTGGGCCGTGATGGAGCAAACAAGCCCCACAACGCCCAGCCCGGCCATCACCAGGCACATCCGGCCAATGTAGCCCCGGTCGGCGTTTTTGATGCCCACGTCGATGACGGCGGCCATGACCAGAGGCACCAGCAGCTCGAAGGTGGCCTCTAACAGCTTGAACAGGGGGCCCAGGATACACTCCTTTTTATAACCGCGCATATAGGCGAATAAGCTTTTCACAGGGATCGTCCTTTCGGGTGAAATTGTTTCTGATGCAATAGTATACCATAAAAAGCCTCCCGTTAAAAGGGGGCCATGGGGCTGGGGAAAGTTTTTTCCGGGCGGCGCCCTTGGTTTTGGTTGCCGCGGCATGGGGCGCTTTGATGGCGCGAAAAAAACGCTGAGGCCCTGGATGGAGCACTTTTTTGTGCGCTTTGCAAAAATAGCAAAAATTCTCAATTTCCCCTCTTGCAATTTCCACACCGCTCTGGTATGATAGTGTCACAAGGCCCCTGCAACTGACGGGCTGATGTGGACTTCACCACAGGGGAGCAGGGAATGTGCCGTTTTGCCGACCGTCTGGGCAGTGTCGCCGCGCGATACTGCCTTTTTTTGCGGCTGTTTGGCGGCGAATTGTCAGTTTGTTCACCTGTGTCTTTTGCATATAGAAAGGATGGTACCCTATGAAGCGGCAAGAATGGAATGGCTTTCAAAAAGGACTGTGGGAAGACGAAATCGACGTGCGCAACTTCATTCAGAAGAACTACACCCCCTATGGCGGCGACGGCAGTTTCCTCTGCGGCCCCACCCAGCGCACCCTGGACGTGCGGAAAAAGTTTGAGGACCTGCTGCGGCAGGAGCATCAAAACGGCGGCGCGCTGAAGGTGGACACCGAAACGGTGATCACGGTCACCAGCTTTGGCCCCGGCTATTTGGACAAGGAGAAAGATATCATCGTAGGTTTGCAGACCGACGAGCCCCTGAAGCGGGCCTGCAACCCCTTTGGCGGGATGCGCATGGTGCGCTCTGCCTGCAAAGCCTATGGCTATGAGGTTTCCGATAAGATCGAGCAGGAGTTCCGCCTGCACAAGACCCACAACGACGGCGTGTTCTCCGCCTACACCCCGGAGATCAAGGCCGCCCGCCACGTGGGGCTGATCACCGGCCTGCCCGACGCCTACGGCCGCGGCCGGATCATCGGCGACTACCGCCG
>URKX01000018.1 GCA_900548545.1 uncultured Oscillospiraceae bacterium | reverse complement strand
CGATGGAGCCAGGCTCCTTGGTACGGTCGAGCACGGAGATCTTCTTCACAGTTTTGGGCATCACGTCCAGGAGGTATTTTGCCACAAAGGGGCGGTACAGGCGGACCTTGATGAGACCCACCTTCTCGCCGGCAGCGGTCAGGTAATCGATGACCTCTTCCATGGTCTCGCAGGCGGAACCCATCGCGATGATGACCTTCTCCGCATCGGGTGCGCCATAGTAGTTGAAGGGCTTATAGTCCGTGCCGATTTTTGCGTTGACCTGATTCATATAGTCCACGACAACCTCAGGCACAGCGTCATAATACTTGTTGCAGGCTTCACGGGCCTGGAAGAAAATGTCGCCGTTCTGAGCCTGTCCGCGCAGCACAGGGTGCTCGGGGTTCAGAGCATTGCGGCGGAACGCGTTCACTGCGTCCCAATCCAGCATTTCGCCCAGATCCTCATAATCCCAAACCTCGATTTTCTGAACCTCGTGAGAGGTGCGGAAGCCGTCGAAGAAATGGAGGAACGGAACCTTGCCTTTGATTGCGGAAAGGTGTGCAACCGCGCCCAGGTCCATAACCTCTTGCGGGCTGTTGGCGCACAGCATGCCGTATCCTGTCTGACGGCAGGCGTAAATGTCGGAGTGGTCGCCGAAAATGTTCAGCGCATGAGTCGCCACGGTACGGGCGGAAACATGGATAACGCTGGGCAGCAGTTCACCGGCCATCTTATACATGTTGGGAATCATGAGCAGAAGGCCCTGGGAAGCGGTATAAGTGGTGGTGAGGGCGCCCGCCGCCAGAGAGCCGTGCACAGCGCCTGCCGCGCCTGCCTCGGACTGCATTTCAGTAACACGGACCTCCCTGCCAAACAGGTTCTTACGTCCTGCGGCGGCATACTTGTCCGTTTCGTCGGCCATCACGGAAGAAGGTGTGATGGGGTAGATGGCAGCAACGTCGGTAAACGCATAAGAGACATGCGCCGCAGCGTTGTTACCATCCATGGATTTCATTTTTCTTGCCATTGAAGTAGTTCCTCCTTTTAGGATGATCTATAAAAACTGTGACGGGTGTGCCGTGGGCGCTCCGCCAGAGAAAGACCCGTAGACCCGTACTGATTTATTTTAGCATTTTTTCCGGGATGTGTAAAGGCAAAAGCAGAAGAATTTGAGGATTTTTTAACAACTTCCGCCTCTTTCCATCCCAACCCCTGATTTGACATCTCAGCCCCTTTTTAGTAGAATAAAAATAATACAGAAGTGTTTTCCACTCAGAAAACACCGCTGTCAAATGCAAATAAATTAACAAGGGAATTCAAACCCTCTGAAAGGAAGTTATCCGCTCCATGCCTCCCGAACCTGACGGCACTTTTATCCTGTGTTTTTGCCTCACTCTTTTCTCGCTTCTGCTCTGCGCCCTCTACGCAGCTGGCGAATCCGCTCTGGAAAACCTGAGCCTTTCCCAGCTGAAAAAGGAGGCAGAAAGCGGCAATGCAAAATCGAAAACCCTGCTGAAAACCGTGGAAGCGCAGACTGAGCCTGTCTCTCCCATGCAGACAGGCCTGCTGCTCTGGGGATTTCTGGGGCTTGCCTTTGCCCAGGCCGCTTTCTGGAGGCCGTTAACCGGCTGGCTTCCCGCCCGCTGGTCCGAAGGGCTGCGTTCTCTGCTCTCGTTCCTGCTGGTGGCCCTGCTTTATGCGCTCCTGTTCTTTATCCTGTGCGACCTGCTGCCCAAAAAAGGGGCCCGGCATAATGCGAAGGGGTTCTCCCGGCAGTTCACCGGAGTGATTTCCGGCCTTTCCCTTCTTGCCAAGCCCTTTCTCTCCCTGTGCAGCTTGATTGTGGGCGGACTGCTGCGGTTGGCGCGCATCGATCCCCACAGTCTGGACGATGCCGTCACAGAGGAGGAAATCCTTCAGATGGTGGGCGAAGGGGAAGAGAAGGGCGTCATAGAAGAGACGGAAAAGGATATGATCCGCAATATTCTGGACTTTAACGACACCACTGCCGGGGAAACCATGACCCACCGCACCGACATCGTGGCTGTGGAGGACACCGACACCATTGCCCAGGTAGTGGAAGCCTCTGTGGAAAACGGCTGTTCCCGGATTCCGGTATACCACGAGGACATCGACACCGTGGTGGGCATCTGCTACATCAAGGACCTGCTGCCCTATGTGGGCCGGGAGGTACCGGACTTTATCAAGCTCACCGACCTGATGCGCCCCGCCTACTTTGTACCGGAAACCAAAAAGTGCAGCCAGCTCTTCACGGAGATGACCGAGCGGAAAGTGCAGATCGCCATTGTGCTGGATGAATACGGCGGCACTGCCGGGCTGATCACCTTAGAAGACCTGGTGGAGGATATCGTGGGAAACATCCAGGATGAATACGACCACGAGGAGGAGGATATCCACCGGATGAGCGAAACGGAGTTCACCGTGGACGGCACTGCCTCCATTGACGAGATCTGCGGCATGGCGGACGTGAAACTGCCCGAAGGCGACTATGATACCATGGCCGGGTTTGTCACCGAACGGCTGGGCAGGCTGCCCAAACCCGGGGAACATCCCCAAGTGAAAGAGGCTGGTTGGACTATCACTGTATTGGAAATGGAAGAGCAGCGCATCGCACGGCTGCTGCTGGTAAAAGACGGGAACGATCCCGCCCAGGGAAAAGAGGCGTTGGAATACAAATGAGCGATCAGCTGAAAGAACCAGGACAAAAGGAAAAACCATCATCCCAGGAAAACGCACTGGGAACAGCTCCCATCGGCAAGCTGCTGTTCTCCTTGGCAGTGCCGGCCATCACCGCCCAAGTGGTGAATATGTTGTACAACATCGTGGACCGGATTTATATTGGCCACATCCCGGAGATCGGCACCGCGGCTTTGACCGGCGTGGGCATCACCTTCCCCATCATCACACTGATCAGCGCCTTCAGTTCTTTGGTGGCCATGGGCGGCGCACCCCGGGCCTCCATCGCCATGGGCGCCCACCACAAGGAGCGGGCCGAGCGGATTATGGGCAACTGCTTTACCACCCTGCTGTGCATCTCTGTTGTGCTCACTGCCGTGTTTTTGATTTTCCAAGAACCCATCCTGTGGGCCTTTGGCGCCAGTGAGAACACCATTGGCTATGCCACCAGCTACATGGGCATTTACGTGTGCGGCACGGTATTTGTCCAAATCTCCCTGGGTATGAATATGTTTATCACCTCCCAGGGATTTGCCAAATTCAGTATGTTGACGGTGATCATTGGGGCGGTGCTGAACATCGTCCTGGATCCCCTATTTATCTTTGCCTTTGATCTTGGGGTGCGTGGCGCCGCCATTGCCACCGTGTTCAGCCAAGCGGTCTCCGCGGCGTGGGTGCTGCTGTTTTTGACCGGCAAGCGCACCACCCTGCGGATCAAGCCGAAATGCATGGTGGTACGGTGGAAAATCTTGCTGCCGGTGCTGGGGCTGGGCGTTTCCCCCTTCATCATGCAGAGTACGGAGAGCCTTTTAAGCGTGGTATTGAACACCTCTCTCCTGCGCTATGGCGGGGACACCGCCGTGGGCGCCTACACCGTCATCGCCAGCATCCTGCAAGTGATCAACCTGCCGCTGCAGGGGCTCACCCAAGGCGCGCAGCCCATCACCAGCTTCAATTACGGCGCCCGAAATATGGAGCGGGTTCGCAAGTCAGTACGGCTGCTGCTCATCTGCACATTGACCTACAGCACCGTGTTTTGGCTGGCCATTATGTTGGTCCCCCAGGTGTTTGTGGGGATCTTCACCAGCGACGCCAACCTGATGGACACCGCTGTTTGGGCAGCCAGGATCTTCCTGTTTGGCTGCTTTGCCTTTGGGGCGCAAACAGGCTTCCAGCAGTCCTTCTTGGCGCTGGGCCAGGCAAAGGCCTCCCTGCTACTGGCACTGCTACGGAAGATCATCCTGCTGATCCCCCTCATCTATATCCTGCCCTTGTTCTTTGGGGACAAACTGTTCGGCGTGTTTGTGGCCGAACCTATCGCGGACATTTTAGCGGCTTCCACCACCACTGTGTCCTTCCTGATCTGGGCCAAGAAAAACCTGCGGGACAAAGCTCCCCTAAAGCAATAATAAAACTGGGCCGCGGCATTGCCGCGGCCCTTCTGTCAAGACTGCTTACCAGGGGATTCCTGTCCCAAGACATTGCTGCAATAGCGCATCAAATCCTCCTTGGTGTTCAGTTCAGCGCTGCTCTGCATCAGCTGCTCTTGGAGCACCGGGGGCAAGGAATTAAAATACAGCTTGGCTTCCAAATTCATTTTGCTGGGTTCCGGCATGGGGATCCCTCCTTTTCCAGTTTCTGATGGATAGGATGCCCTGTCCCGGCCCTCCTATACACCAGAAAGGAGTTGCTATGGCTAACATCACTTCCCTCCCCCTTTTCTCCCACATGGAAGAGGCGGAGTGCCAACATATGCTGGAATGCTTTCAAACAAGCCCCCGGTCGTTCCAGACGGGGGAAACCGCTTTCACCTATGGGGCCGGGGATGGCCGGATGCTGGGCATCGTCCAGGAAGGCCAGGCTGCCCTGGTGAAGATCGACGCGGCAGGAAGCCACACCGTGCTGGAACGCCTGGGGCCAGGCGGTGTGTTCGGCGAGCTGATCGCCTTTGCCAGCCTTCCCTGCGACAGCGTCACGGTGGTGTGCGAAACAAACTGCACCATAGTGTTCCTCCCTCAGGATATGTTGGCGGCGCCCTGTGTAAAAGCTTGCCCCTGCCATAAGCAGCTGCTGGAAAACCTGCTGGCCCTGTTTTCCCGGAAAGCCTTTGCCTTGAGCGAACGGGTGGAGGTGCTCTCCTGCCGGTCCACCCGGGAAAAGCTGTTGTGTTATTTCCGTATCTGCGCTTACGAGTCCCGGAGCCTCAGCTTCACCCTGCCGTTCACACTGAGCGCTTTGGCAGACTACATCTGCGCGGACCGCAGCGCCATGATGCGGGAGCTAAAGCGCCTGCGGGAAGAGGGTTTTGTGGAGGTGTCCGGGCGGAAAGTGCGCTTCCTGGATGAGAGGCCCTTTGGCAAGGCAAACCTCTGTGCGGCCAGCTGGAAAGAGTGAACAAAAATAGGCTATAGGGGGCGCTGGGAAGCGCCTCCTTTTCTTTTTCCTGGCAAGCCAGAACGGGGGGACATGGGGCACGTCAAAGGCCCGTTAAGATTTTCTGTCGAAAATCTTAAGAAACCCGCTAGCGGGTTGTCAGGGATTGTTAAATCAAGTACAATGTTTCCGTCCTGATTTCTCAGAGAGTATTGGAGGGAACGAATATGCTATCCATCAGCGGCGTGACCAAGCGCTATGGCAAAACCCTGGCAAACGACAACATCAGCTTTGCCGTGGGGGACGGGCAGATCGGCATTTTGCTGGGGCCCAACGGCGCAGGAAAGTCCACCATCATCAAGTGCATTACCGGCCTTTTGCGGTTTACGGGCCGGATCGAGATCAACGGGTATGAGAACACCTCTTTGGAGGCCAAGGCACAGCTGGGGTACATCCCTGAAATGCCTGCGGTATACGACCTGCTCACTGTGGAGGAACATCTGGAATTTATCCGCCGCGCCTACAAGATCGAGGATGAAGCCTACACCAACCAGCTTTTAGAGCGGCTGGAACTGGACGACAAGAAAAACAAGCTGGGCAAGGAGCTTTCCAAAGGGATGCAGCAGAAGCTCTCCATCTGCTGCGCCCTGTGCCACAAGCCCAAGGTGGTCATCTTCGACGAGCCTCTGGTTGGCTTGGACCCCCACGCCATCAAAGAGCTGAAGGAGATCTTCCGGGAGCTGAAAGCAAGCGGGGCCACCGTGCTCATCTCCACACACATGATTGACAGCGTGGAGGACTACTGGGACGTGGCCAACATTATGATGAACGGCCGCTTTGCCGCCACCAAGTTCAACGACGGCAGCGAAGGGCAGTCCTTGGAGGACCTGTTCTTCGCCATCACGGAAGGCGGCGGCGCTGCCAAGGAGGGATGACCTATGAAAAGCCCCCTTGTCTATCTCACCGTCACTAAGCTGAAAAACCAGCTGATCAGCGTGGTGAAAAGCCCCGCTAAGCTGATCTACGGGGTCTTTTTGGTAGCCATTTTCGCACTGAGCGCTGTTTCGGGGAAGTCCATGGAACTGGACGCCCTGCGGGATCCCCGGGAACTGGTTGCCATCATGACGTTGTTTTACACCATGATGTTTCTCATGGTGTTCGCCTCCGGCAGCAGCTCATCCAACTCCCCCATGTTCACTTTGTCGGATGTGACGTTGCTCTTCCCTGCACCGCTGAGCCCTAACAAAATCCTGTCTTACGGGCTGGTGCGGCAGCTGGGGCTTTCTTTGCTGCTGGGCTTTTTCATCCTGTTCCAATACTCCTGGCTCCACGGTGTATATGGGGTGGAACCTTGGGGCTTGCTCCTGATTATTGTGGGATATGGTTTAACGCTGTTTTTCGCCCAGCTTTCCGCCATGGCCTCTTATGTACGCACCAGCGGCAACCCAAAAGCCGCTAAGATCGTGCGGTATTGCGTGTTTGGCACGGCAGGGGTTTACGGAGCGCTGGCCGTGCTCACCTGCCGGGAAGACCTGTTCGCCTTGGCCCAGGGCGGCAGCTTTGAACCACTGCTAGCCTCTGGGGCAGCGTTCTTTGGGGCAATGCCAGGGCTGCTTTTCCCGGTGACAGGCTGGAGCGCCGGGCTGGTGGGCAGCATCTTTTCCGGCGACTGGGTCCTTGCCGCCCTGTTTGGAGGGCTGCTGGCGCTTCTGTTCGGGGCACTGCTAGGGTTGATCCTCTCCTGCAAAAACAACTACTATGAGGATGTCTTGGAAACCGCCGAAACAGCCCAGTCCGCCATCACCGCCCAGAAGGAAGGGCAGCTGAGCGAGGTGGTCCCCAAAAATGTGAAGGTGGGCAAAACAGGCTTGGGAAAGGGCTGGGGCGCTTCCGCCATTTTCTACAAGCACAAAGTGGAAAACCGCCGCAGCGGCGTGTTTCTCTTTTCCAATATGTCCCTGCTGTTTGCAGCCATCATCATTGTGACTTCCATCTTTATGAAGGACGCCGGCCTGGTAGGGATCTTCTCCTTTGCCACGTATATGCAGCTGTTCACTGTGGCCCTGGGCCGGTTTAACCGGGAACTGATTAAGCCCTATATCTACCTGATCCCGGAGCCGCCGCTGAAAAAGCTGCTCTACGCCATCCAAGAGAGCCTCCTCACCAGCTTCTGGGAGGCAGTTCTGATTTTCGTCATTGTGGGGGCGGTCATCCAGGCTTCCCCCTTAGAGATCGCCCTGTGCATCCTGGCCCGGGTGAGCTTCGCCCTGTTGTTCACCGCCGGCAATGTGCTGGTGGAGCGGGTATTCGGCATGGTTTCCTCCAAAACGCTGATTTTCTTGTTCTACTTTCTCGTGCTGGCCCTGATGACCATTCCCGGCATTGTCGTGTGTGTGGTGTGCGCCATTTTCTTCCCTGCTCTGGCCACTGCGGCAGGCCTGTTGGGGATGTCCGTGGTAAACGGGGGCATTTCCGTACTGGTGCTGTGGCTGTGCAGGAATTTACTCCAGTACGCGGAGCTGAACAACCGGTAAACTAATTACAAAACACCCTCCCGCCGGATACGGGAGGGTGTTTTTTCACGCTTTGCGTATGGGATGGCGCAGAACTGTTTTCCACTTTTCTGGAGGGGACTTCCGCGGGTCGGAAAGATAAATCTCGTGGTGGCGGCGGGTTTGGCTCAGATCCAGCACAAAGCCCGTTTCCCGGGCAAAGGCGTCCATGGCCTCCAGGGAGGCCGGCTCGCTGTCGTAAGAACCCAGGTGCAGCATTTGAACGCAGGTTCCTTCCTCCAGGGTGTAGAAAAAAGCGGCAGAGCAGTCCAGCTTTTTCTTCCGAGAGGCCTCCTCCACCGCCCAGCGGAAATCCTTCTCTCCTACAAAATCCGGCAGGCGGATGGCGGAAATCCACTGAAAGGCAGACTTGTCCCGAAAATCCACAGCTCCGTTTTCGCTCCACCAAAAGCCCTCTAAGGGCGGCACCACATACTCAAAAAAGCCGTCAATGGCATAGCCGGTTTTATAGCTCATTTTCAAGGTGTAGGCCAGGGCGTAGAGAACACCCACCGCCGCCTTATACTCCCCACCCTTTTCGTTGGGGTCGCCCTTGCCGCGAACCGCCAGGTAATTCATAGGCGGGATGGTGACAATGGCTGGCTTGTTTTTGGGCAGGTAAAATTTCTTGTATTCCTTTTTGTAATCAAAAGCCATTTGAAGCTTCTCTCCCTTCTTTGTGATACAGGTATTGTACCAGATGCACTGGCAGCCCGCAACTCTCTTTCTTGACAAGGGGCCTTGGACATGATAAAATATCCGGGAAAGAATACTGTGCCCGCCGCCGGGTGGGTTTTTGCATTGGATTCGTATCCGCAGGCCTTTAGGAGATACGAAAATCCAATGTTTTTTTATTGCCCGGGGCTGGCTTTATGGAGGGATTCCCATGTTTCCAAAGATGAGGCGGATCAAACAACAGCTTTCTCACCAGGCCGCGGAAGCGGTGCTCCTGCGGGGTACCAGCGGGGTGTTGTCCCTGCTGGGAGAAGACGGGTATCCTTATGGGGTGCCTCTGAGTTATGTCTACCGAAACGGGAAGCTACTCTTTCACTGCGCCACTAAGGGCCACAAGCTGGACGCCCTGCGCCGGGAAGAAAAATGCTCCTTCTGCGTGATCGGCCAGGATGAGATCGTCCCTGAAAGGTACACCACCCACTATCGCAGCGTCATCGCCTTTGGCACAGCCAAGATCTTAGAAGACCCCACCCAAAAACGGGCCGCCATTGAGGCCCTGGCCACCCGCTTCAACCCCCACGACCCAGCTGGCCGGGAACAGGAGATCCGGGACTCTTGGGACCATTTATGCCTGGTGGAAATGACCATTGTCCACATGACAGGCAAACAGTCCAAGGAGCTGGCACAAGAGGAGGGCAGCCTATGAAGGGCCCTCTTCGGGAGTTTGCCCGGTACACCTCTTTGAACGTCCTGGGGATGCTGGCGCTATCCTGCTACATTTTGGCAGACACGTTTTTTGTTTCCCTGGGGCTGGGGGCTGACGGCCTAGCAGCCTTGAATTTGGCCATTCCCATCTACAGCTTTATCAACGGCAGCGGCTTGATGATCGGCATGGGCGGCGGCACCAGGTATTCCATCCTGCGCAGCCAAGGCGACCGCCAGGAAGCTGACCAGACGTTCACCCAGGCACTCTATCTGGCCGGGGCGTTCTCCCTGCTCTTCATGGCGGCCGGGGCGCTGTTTGCCGGGGATATCGTCCGGCTGTTCGGCGGTACCGGCCAGGTGTTCACCATGTCCCGGACTTACCTGCGGGTGATCCTCCTGTTCTCCCCTGCGTTCCTCATGAACAACGTCCTGCTGTGCTTTGTCCGCAATGACGGTGCCCCCCAGTTGGCCATGACCGCCATGATCGTGGGGAGCCTGTCCAATGTGGTGCTGGACTGGGTATTCATCTTCCCCCTGGGCATGGGGATCCTGGGGGCAGTGCTGGCCACTGGCTGGGCGCCCATCCTCAGCATAGCCATCCTATCCGCCCATTTTTGGCGGAAACACAACCAGTTCCGCCCCGTCCCCTGCAAACCACAGGGGCAGCTGTTGGGGCGCATCCTTTCCAGCGGCGCCCCTTCCCTAGTCACCGAGGTTTCCTCGGGGATCGTTATGATCGTTTTCAACACCCTCATCCTCTCCCTAGAGGGCAACATCGGCGTAGCGGCTTACGGGGTGATCGCCAACCTATCCCTGGTGGTCATCGCCATGTTCACCGGGATCGCCCAGGGAATGCAGCCCATCCTCAGCCAGGGTTACGGGCGGGGGGATTCCAAAGGGCTCTCTTCCATCCTCCGCTATGGGCTGCTCACCACCGTGGTGCTATCAGCGCTTATTTACGGTCTGATGGCAGCCTTCGCCCCTCAAATCGCCTGGGTGTTCAACAGTGAAAACGACCCCACCCTGCAAGAGATCGCCACCCAAGGGCTGCGGCTTTACTTTACCGCTTGCCCCTTTGCCGGATGCAACGTGGTGCTCTCCATGTACTTCACCTCCACCGAGCGCCCCCGGCCTGCCCACGCCATCTCTCTGCTGCGGGGCTTTTTCATAATACTGCCCCTGGCCTTTGGGCTGGCCTGGCTGGGTGGGATGACGGGCATCTGGCTGGCTTTCCCGGTAACGGAATTCCTGGTGGCCATTCTGGCCGCAGCGCTTTTGATTCACTGCAAACGGCCTGCTAAAAAAAGCTGACCAAAACAAAAAACAGGTTCCTTTGAAACGCTTCTTTTGCGTCAAAGAAACCTGTTTTTTTAGAGTGTCACAGTGCAGGCTTTCCCGGCTCACTGCTTTGGTTTTTTGTACCGCTCAGGGTAGGCGAAGTATTCCTCTTTCAGGATGGAATAACACACATCGTCGAAGATCTGCCCATCGCCGCGTTGGAAAGCCCGGCGGATGGTGCCCTCGTACTGAAAGCCACACTTTTCAATGACCCGGCGGGAGCGGTCATTGCCGGCAAAATGCCCGATGGCCAGCACATCCAGGTTTTTCCGCTCAAAGGCGCACTGGATCATGGCCCGAAGCGCTTCCGGCATATAGCCGTTGCCCCAATAGGGCTTTGCCAGCTCATAGCCGATAGACAGGGCGTTCACCTGGAACCGGCGGATATCCTTTTGAAACTTGATTTTGCCAATGGCCCGGCCAGTTTCCTTCAGCACAATGGCATAACACCCGCTGTCCCATAGGGCCCTCCGGAAAGCGGTTTCCCCTTGGGCAGGAGTCACCGCCGGCGTGGCGCCAGAAGCCAACATCACCTCAGGGTCCGCGGCGAAGGAGAGGAAATCCTCCAAGTCCAGGGGATTCCAGTGCCGCAGGAGCAACCGGGGCGTTTCCATGTCCCCCCGGATCCGGTACAGCAGGTTCATGGCCGGTCCCCTCCCCGGAAATACTGGTAATACTGGCACTGGATCATACCATTGTACAGTTTGCGGCGTTTGTCCGCTTTCCGGCCAAAGAGCTGCTCGAACTCCACCTCAGGGGTGATGACCCCGAAGCTCCAGCCCCGCTGGGGATGGAAAAGCCTCCCCATCACCCGGTACAGCTCCTGGGCCTGGCGGATATCCAACAGCCGTTCCCCATAGGGCGGGTTGCATATGACACAGCCGTACTCTCCTTCCTGGGAAAAGTCCCGGATGTCCCGGACGGCCGCTGACACGCAGTCATCCACCCCGGCCTTTTTGGCATTCTCCAAAGTCAGCTCCACAGAAGCAGGGTCGATATCAAAGCCCTGGGCCACAAAGGGGGCATCCCGGCGCTCAAGGGACTGGGCACGATCCCGCTCCTGACGCCAAACCTCTTGGGGGATGTTCCCCCAGCTCTCGGCGGTAAAGGAGCGGTGCAGCCCCGGCGCAATATTTTTCGCCAGGAGCGCCCCCTCCACCAACAGGGTGCCGGAGCCGCAAAAGGGATCGATAAGGCGGCCGTCGGAACGGAGGCGGCTCAGTTTACATAAACTTGCCGCCAATGTTTCTTTGATGGGCGCCTCGTTGGACTGTGCCCGGTAGCCCCGCTTGTGCAGCCCCTCGCCGCTGGTGTCCACCATCACACTGACCTGGTCTTTCAAGATACGGAACCGGATCCTGTGCAGGGGGCCACTTTCCGGGAACCAAGAAAGGCCGTACTTGGCCTTCAGCCGCTCCACCACCGCTTTTTTGATGATGGCCTGGCAATCTGGCACACTGTGGAGCTGGCTGGAAAGGCTGCTGCCCGTTACCGGGAAGGCATCCTCTTTGGCCAGGAAAGCTTCCCAGGGCAGGGACTTCACCCCTTGGAACAGCTCCTCAAAGGAGCGGGCGGGGAAGGTTTTCAGCAGCAGGAGCACCCGCTCCCCAAAGCGGCTGTTCAGGTTGGCCCGGGCCATGGCCTCCCAGCTACCGGAGAACAGCACCCTGGCGTTTTCCGCCTGGACGTTTTCCAATTCCAGATCCCGCAGCTCCTGGGCTACAAGCCCCTCCACCCCGAACAGGCAGGGCACGCAAAATGTCATTTCCCTCATAGCTCCTCCTTCTAAAAAAGCCGCAAAAAGAGGGGGCCCGGACGGGTCCCCTCCCCGATTGCGCACAGTGTGTCTTTTTTTTATTTGCCTTCCGGCACCAGCAGGCCATAATCACCTTCTTTGCGGCGGTAAACCACATTGATCTCCCCGGACTGGTCGTCCCGGAACATGAAGAACTGATGGCCCAGCATATTCATCTGCAAAATGGCCTCTTCGGGGGTCATCACCTTCACAAAGAAGTGCTTCACCCGGGCCACCTGGATCTCCTCGTCGGGCTCGTCGTAAAGGGCGTCGGGGAAATCGATCTCTGCGCTGACTTTCTTGGCGCGTTCCAAGCGGGTCTTGTTCCGGCGGATCTGCCGGCCCAGGGCCGCGATGACGTGATCCAGGGCCTCGTTCATCTCCAGGGAGGTTTCCTCTGCCCGGTAGATCATGCCCCGCTGCTTGACGGTGATCTCTACAGTCTGACGGTTCCGCTCCACCGTTACGGTAACGGTGGCCTCGGCATCCTCGTCGAAAATACGGTTAAATTTGGAAAGCTTGCGCTCTGCCAGCTCTTTAAAATTGTTGCGAAGATTCACTTTCCTTCCGACAATGGTGATTTTCATACCATGCACCCGTCCCCGCCCAAAACTCCCCATGGACGGCGGACTTTCCTTTCGTCAGATTTGGAAAGGCCAGGAAGCCTTCGCCTATCTGGGAAAGCCTCCTGCTTCCCTACATATATTGTAGCACACCATCTAAAACATTGCAACACAAACGCGAATAAATTGTATTGAATTCAGCAATTACAGCACAACTGTTTTGTGACGGGTAACATGGCAACCCACGTTCACCGCCATGGGCAGCCCTGCGATATGGGTGGGATAGGTTTCGATGTTCACAGCCAAGGCGGTAGTCTGCCCGCCAAAACCCTGGGGGCCCACCCCAGTCCCATTGACGGCTTCCAGCATCTTCTGCTCCAAGTCTGCATAATACGGGTCGGGGTTCCGCTGGGAAACGCTGCGGCACAGGGCCTTTTTGGCCAAGTAGGCCACCAGCTCAAAGTCGCCGCCAATGCCCACGCCCAACACCACCGGCGGGCAGGGGTTGGAACCTGCCAGTTCCACCGTTTCCTTCACAAAGGCAATGATGTCCTCTTCCTTGGCAGCAGGGGTGAGCATTTTCAAGCGGCTCATGTTTTCGCTGCCAAAACCCTTGGGGGCCACGGTCAAGGTCAGCTTGTCCCCGGGGACAAGGCGGGTATGGAGGATGGCCGGGGTGTTGTCCTCTGTGTTGCCCCGGCGGATGGGGTCTTTCACCACGGAGCAGCGAAGCAGCCCCTCCACATACCCCTGGCGGACACCTTCGTTGACAGCCTCTTCAAAGCTCCCGGCAATGTGCAGGTCCTGGCCCACCTCAGCGAACACCACAGCCATGCCCGTATCCTGGCAAATGGGGATTTCCATTTCCCGAGCGGCGTCCAGGTTGTGGCACAGATCACACAGGATGGACTGGGCAGTGGGATCTTTTTCCTGCTGGGAACAGGTGTGGATGGTCTGCTCTAAATCGGCAGGAAGCACCCGGTTGGCATCGATACACAGCTGCCGCACAGCAGCTGTAATCTCTCTGGCAGTGATTTCTCTCATAGAAAGCAAACTCCCTTTCTTCTCAAAGCCAAAAAAGAGCCCCTCAGGGCTCCTTTTCCGGAGGTTTTATTTCTGCTGTCCCCGGCGGGAATATCCCCGGCGGGACTCGTTGCCGCGTTTCAGGTCGGACATTTTTTCGTCACTGGTCTGCTTAAAGCGGTTCATCATTTCCTCAAAGGTACCAGTGTCGTTCCGGCGGGACTGCCATTCAAAATCGCCGGGGCGGGCAGGGCCGGGCTGAGGCGCTGGACGTGGCTGCCGGGGCGGGCGAGGGCCATCCCTGCGGCCGCCTTCCTTGTGAAAGCCATCCTTGCGGTTTCCATCGCGGCGAGGGCCGTCGGGCCGCCGGCTGGGTTTGCGCTGCTGGTCTTCAGGCAGCGCCTTCTTCATAGAAAGGCTGATCTTCCCTTCTTCGCTGATAGAAAGCACCTTGACTTTTACCGTTTGCCCTTCCGTGACAAAATCGTGGATCTCCGTGACGAACGTGGGGGCAATTTCAGAGATATGCACCATCCCTGTCTGTCCGCCCTCAAAACTGACAAACGCGCCAAACTTGGTGATCCCCGTCACCTTTCCCTCGTAAATTCCTCCAACCTCAAGCTGCATAATAAAGCAAATTCCTCCTCGGCTGTGCCGGATGTAAAATAAACCGCGGCAAAAAGTCGGTCATGCCCCTCCGCCCACATCAATGAATACCCGTTCCCCGGGCTTGGCATACTCCAGTTCACTGCGGGCTTTGCGCTCGGCATATTCGTCCATACCGCCGCTGTTTTCCAAAGAATTCTGGATCTCTTCATTGCGGGCGTTTTGGGTGGAAAGCTGCTGCTGTAAATCTTCCAGTTCCTGGCGTTTCTCCATGATCTGGAACTGCTGGCCAACCAGGGACACCAGGATAAACACAGCAAAACAAAGCACCGCGAATTTCAACAGAAAGCTTCCCTTGTACTTGTCGATTTTCAATTCGTGCAAAGAGCCCGCCTCCCATCTTTACCGTCCCCGCGCAAAAGAGTCTCTATAGTATTTTTTATTATAACCCGGTATACATAAAGTTTTCAAGTCTTTTTTCTTTGTTTTTTCGCCTTTTTTCCAGCTTTTTTCCCTGGTTGCCCCGAGGGGGCCGCTCTTGTTGGAAAAAGCCCCCGCAGGATACCTGCTCTTCCCACCAGAAAGGCCCAAACCTTCCCCAAAAATTTTTTTAGGGCCCGGATCCCCTTGCGCGTCCAAGGACCCAGGGAAACCACAACGCACCAGGCCCCCAATCCCTGCAATACAGCCTGATACAGCCGCAAATGGCCATTGTCCACTGCCAAAGCGCAGAGAAACACAGCGCCCCCACACAGGCAGCAAAAAACGGCGTCAAAAAGGCCGGCGGCCAACCGGCCCAACCCAAGCAGCAGAGAAATCCCCCGGAACAGCAAAAAGAGGCAGCCCAGGGCCGCCCCCGTTGCCAGGCAGAAAATCGCCACAGCCATAACCTGGCCGCTCATCGGAAAAGCCTGCCAAAGAAAGAAAGGGCGGGGCCGTTTTCCGTGTAAGAAAGCGCGATCACCTTGCCGCGGGCCAGCAGGTCGCCGGAGTCGGCATCTAGGCTTTCGATATGCAGGCTTTCCCCCTTGATGTGCAGTTCCCCCATGTCTGTCTGGGCAGAGATCAGCTCATCGCTGAAAAAATTCACCCTGGAGATACCAGTGGCCCGCAGGGTCCCTCGGTCCTCCAACTGCAGGCTGTGACTTCGCTTCGGCTTTTGCGCTTCTGCCATATACCATACCCCTTTTTCTGGTTTCTGGGGATGTATATGTGGAAAAGCTGTCCTTTATTCCTCGATCATCCGGTAGAGGCCGGCAGCCTCCTCCTTTTTGGCATATTCCGTCACAGAGAGCACCTGGGCTTTCAGCACCCGCTCACCCAGATGGAGCTCCAGCACGTCCCCCGCTTTCACATCGTAAGAGGCACGGGCAGGTTTGCCGTTCACCAGCACACGGCCGGCGTCGCAGGCTTCGTTTGCCACCGTGCGGCGCTTGATCAATCGGGATATTTTCAAATATTTGTCTAATCTCATTGGTAGGTTCCTCCCAGAACGTGTAATAATGAAAAAGCGGACCCGGAATTCCTCCGGGCCCGCGGAAACAACCTTGTGTTACTTTCCGTTCACGGTGTCCTTCAAAGCCTTGCCAGCCTTAAAAGCAGGGGCCTTGGAAGCAGGGATCTGGATTTCCTGGTTGGTGCGGGGATCGCGGCCGGTGCGAGCGCCACGCTCGCGGACTTCGAAGGTGCCAAAGCCAACCAGCTGCACTTTGTCGCCCTTCTTCAGGGACTCGGTGATGGCATCGATCACGGCAGTGACAGCAGCGTCCGCGTCTTTCTTGGTAATTTCAGCCTTAGTGGCGACTTCGGCGATCAATTCAGACTTATTCATGATAAGACTACCTCCAAAAAATTTGATTCGATACGGTGCGGGGCTTTTCCTTTCACCAAAGAATCAGCAGCCAGGACCATGCGTCCCCCGCGGAATCCCCGCCATAAGCCTATAGCAGTAGTCATGATATCATATCCATCCCTGTTTTTCAAGCATTTTTGCAATTTTTTGTCCCATTGGCAAAGATTGGAGATCGCTTTTATTAATTCCCCGCAAAAGCAGCAACGCCGCGGTATATACCGCCGCTCCAAAGGCCGTTGCGCCCAATACTGCCAGGGCCTCCCCCCAACGCCCGGCAGGGAAAATACGTTCCAAAATCCCCCAGGCCAGCCGCGCACCAGCCCCGCACAGGAAGGCGCAGGCCAAAGGACGCAGGAAAACCTGCCCGATTGAGAGGGGCACCCCCGCCGCCCTGCGCAAACAGTAGAACTGGAACACCGTTAAAAACAGGTAGCAGAGCAGGGTGCCCACTGCGGCCCCCTGGATATTGAGCTCTGGGATCCCGCAAAGCACCCAGTTGGCCCCCAGTTTGATGGCCATAGCACCCAACAGCAGTTTCACCGGCAGGTCCGCCCGTCCCACGGCCTGCAACATACTGGAAAGGGGGCCGCTCATAGCGGCGGGCAGGGAAGCCGCCCCTAAAAGGAAAAGGCACCGGGCAATGATGGGCGTGGACTCCCCATGGCCGTACAGCAGCTGAGTCAACGGAAAGGATAGGGAAGCCATCCCCACCCCGGCCGGGAAACAAAACAAAGCCGTCACCCGGACCACAGCCTCCAACTTGGAGCGCAATTCCCGTTTATTGCCCCGGGCATAGGCGGCGGTGACATTGGGCAGGGCACTGGTGCCGAAGGCCTGGGTGACCCCGGGCACCAACAGATAGATGGTCATAGCCAAGGTGTAGCACCCGTAGAGGAAGGTGGGGATGGCTTGCGGGTTCTCCCGGTACGTATCAGGGATCTGCCCTGGGTATGCCGCCAGCAACCGCTGAGGGGCTTCCCGGAGAACATCCCCCACCCGGCTTTGCAGGAACGTAGCGTCGATCAGCCCTGCTACACTGGTTGCCAAAGAGCCCAAAGCGATGGGCAGGGTGATCGCCCACAGGCGTTTCCTGGTTTCCCGGCGGTCCCTGGCGGGAGGAGAGTCACGGTACAACCGGGGCACGGTCCCGTCCCCGTGGAACCGGAACCGCAGAGCCAAATACCCCAAAGACACCAGGGATCCGGCAGTCACCCCCACAACCGCTCCGGCAGCACCCAGGGACAACGTGAGGAACATGGCCCCCTCTTCCCCGGAAGGCGTCAGCCCCAGAACCGTCCCACGGGCGGCGTATTCCCCCTGGCAGTGGGAAACCATCCCCCAAGCGGCTGCCAGGCCCAGCCCCAGCTTCACGGCAGCTTCCATCACCTGGGAAACAGCGGTGGGGACCATATTCCCCAAGCCCTCGTAATACCCGCGGTACACGGACGTGGCACAAGCCAAGGGGATGGCTGGCGCCAAGGCCACCATGGGGATCAAGGCATAGGGCACTCCGGTGACCCACTGGCAGTAAAAAGGCGCCAAACAGGTGAGCAGCACCATTCCTCCCACCCCGATGGACAGGAACAGGGGCATGGCCACCCGCTTCACCTGCCGGGCATCGTTCCAACGGCCCAGGGAGCTGTTTTCCGACACCAGCCGGGACACGGCAATGGGGAACCCAGCGGTGGCCAGGCTGAGCACCGGGGCGTAAAAGTGGTAGGCCACGTGGAACAGCCCAATGCCATATTCCCCCACCGCGTAGGTCAGAGGGACTTTAAACAGCGCCCCCATCACTTTTACAAGGGCCATCCCCCCGGTGAGCACCAAAGCCCCCTGCAAAAAGCTCTGGCGACGCCGCCCTTGGCCACCGTATTTCCCCATGCTTTGCCCTCCTCTGTTTTGGAAAGATCCTTCTTCCCCATGTCTATGAAACAGGTGGGCTCGATATTTGCAGAAGCCCTTCTTACAAAATTATAAAGATTTTTCTTTTATCTTGACTTCCATTTTATTAAAGTTTATACTCAATATAGTGAAAGTTCTCTGAGAAAAGGAGGGAAAAAAACCTGTGGGGATCCAAGTGGTACCGGACTGGATGGCCGAGCTGGAAGAGGAAGACGTGGCCTTTTTGAAAAACTTCCTGCTGTGTTCCGGGTCCTTAAAAGAGATCGCAGGGCTGTACGGGGTCACCTACCCCACCGTGCGGCTGCGGTTGGATAAGATCATCCAAAAGGTGCGGCTGGGGGAGGAATACGCCGGGGACCCCTTTGTGGCCCTGGTCAAGCGGCTGGCTTTAAACGAGAAGCTGGATTTCGACACAGCAAAGCTTCTCATCACCGAATATAAAAAACAAAAAGGAGGTTCTTGAGATGAGCATGGCAGGCACATTGCTACTTTTGATCTTCCCCATCCTGTTCCTCTTGGCGCTAGTTATTGGGCTGGGCGTCTTTTTGGCGGTTCGGAAAAACGAGCGAAAAAAGCGGGAGGAATTCCTGCGGGCTGCCCAGCGGCGCTCCCAGGAGAAAGAGCTGGAAAAGATGAAGATCGATGACCTGTGACCTCCCTCTGGAGGAAAGGCGCAGCCAAAAGGGCCTGTTGCATTGTGCAACAGGCCCTTTTGAGACATTTGGCAAGTTTTCGCTTTACTCTTCCGTGTTCAGTTTTGCGCCACAGTTGGAGCAGAAAGAAGCCGTGATAGGACTCTGTTTGCCGCACACGGGGCAAACCACCTTGTTCTGCTTATCCACCAACTCTTTGGTGAGGACATTGCGCTGGTTTACCAGCTCATCGATCTCGGCCATTTTACCCACAGCCTCGGCATCTTCCGCCAGACATTCCCGGCAGTTCTCGTAAAGATACTCTCCCAGAGCCTCATAGCGCTTGCTCAGCTCGGCGTTGAGCTCGGCTACGTTAAAGCGCAGCTTGGAAACATCCACGATCTGGCCGGCCTTTTTCCCCACGGCCTCTGCGGCGGTTTTGGCGTTTATCATCACGTCATCTAAAATTCCCATGATAGTAGTCCTCCTTTTCTCAATCCAATCTGGAAGCGTGCTTCCTATGGTTTCATTATACCTGAGATCTGGAAAAAGTCAAAGCATTTTGCCTTTCAAATCTATTAAAAATCCCTTAAGATTTCCCACAGGCAAGGGGGTTCCCATTTCGCTCATTCCTGTCTCGGCCCTAAAAACTCCCGAAGCATGGAATTTCCCGGCACCAGGGCAGGGTCGATAGGTTCAAAGCGCATCAACCGGGATTCCAAATCCCGGGCCTTGCGGTAATAGGGGCTGTCCTCCGCGATGGCGCGCAGCAGCGGGATGGCCACAACCCGCATAACGCAGGGCTCGTAGATATGGATGGAGTTCACGGTATAATCAGCGGACAGACGGTAAGGGCGGATGTACCGGTCCTCCCCCTTCACCACCTGGGGCCACATGGAGATCGTGCTCTCCGGGGAGGTGTCGCGGAATTGGACATCCCGGACGATGCGGCGCACCAGGCGTAAATCCATGGGGGAAAACACCTCCCCATTGGCGGACTTGACCTGCTGCTTCACACTGACGTACAGCTTCACACAGCTGCCCTCCGGCAGCTTCTTGGTGAACACAGGGTTCAAGCCGTGGATGCCCTCCACGATGACCATTTCATCGGGGCCGATCTCATAGCGGCGGCACTCCCCTTCCGGGCGTCCCAAAGCGAAATTATAATGGGGCACAGAAAACTTCCCCGTAGTGGTGATATTCAGCAGGCACTCTTGGATGGCTTCCCGGTCCAGGGCCTCCACCGACTCGTAGTCGAACCGGCCGTCGGGCAGCTTGGGCGCAAGGCCCACCCCCCGGTAAAAGTCGTCCAAGGACACAATGGTGCACTTGGCGCCATATTCGGTGAGGAAATCCCGCAGCAGGTGGGCTGTGGTGGTCTTGCCGCTGCTGCTGGGGCCGGAAAGCATGATGACCCGCACGCCCCGGTGATGCCGGGTGATATTCCGGGCAATATTTTCCAGGTGGTCATGGTAGGCGTCCTCCACCTCTTCGATCATCCGGGCGGGACCGTTCACCGCCGCGTCGTTGATCTGCTCCAGGTGGTTGATATATTTAACGTAGCCGCTGGCGAAATTGCTCATACAGTTGGGTGACACCGTCCTTTCGGCTGAGGATCTCTTCGTTGCGGGTGATGTACTCGGTGGGGTATTTAAAGTTAAAGATCCGTTCCAACCGGCCGCTGTAGGGGTCTTTCAGCTTGGATACCCCTCCCGCCCCACAGGCGATCACCGAGTTGGATTCATCCATGGTATAGATATTGTACCGGCAGATGGAACCGGGCTTGGCCCACCCGGTATTTTCCAGGTTGCCGGCCATGCGGGTCTGGCGGTAGAGGTAATAGGGTTCAAAGCCTTCCTGGGTCAGCCGGGCAATAGAATAATCCATCATGGCGGCGGTTTCCTCGCTTTTTGCGTGGAGGGACAGGTCGCCCCCGGGAGCATTCAGCCGGGCCGACCGCTTCAGGGCCAGGGAGTGCACCGTTACGTTGGAGGCCCCCAGGCCAATGACCCCTTCCAGGGTCTTTTGGAAGCTCTCCAGGCTGTCCCCCGGCAAGCCCACAATCAAATCGGCGTTAGTGTTGGTAAAGCCCAGCTCCTTGGCCAGAGCGAAAGCTTCCAGCACATCCTGGGCGGAATGGCGGCGGCCGATATTCTTCAGCACCTGGTCCGACAGGGACTGGGGGTTGATGCTGATGCGGCTGATGCCGGCTTCCCGCAGGGCCAGCAGCTTCTCCCGGGTGATGGTGTCCGGGCGGCCGGCTTCCACGGTGAATTCGGTGCACCGGGAGAAGTCAAAGGACTGGCGGATCTTCCGGCACAGAATGGAAAGCTGGGAGGCGCTCAGGGTGGTGGGGGTCCCCCCGCCCACATAGACTGTGGCAAGGGTGAGGCCCAGATCCTTGGTCACCTGGGAAACCTTTTCAATCTCTTTTAAAAGCAGCTCAAAGTAGGGATCCATCAGTTTTTTGGCGTGCTCCACGTCTTGGGAAACAAAGGAACAGTAGGCGCACCGGGTGGGGCAAAAAGGGATGGACACGTACAGGCTGAAGTCGTTGTCATCCAGGGCCTCCACCGCGGGGGCCTGGGCTTGCAGCACCCGCCGGGCCAAGTCCGCCCTGGCTGGGGTGACGTGGCAGTGGGTTTGGAAGTACTCCACGCCGGGGGCTTCCCCCCGCTCCTCCACATACTGGCGCAACAGCTTTACCGGGTGGATCCCGGTGAGCATCCCCCAGGCAGGATGGACACCCAAAAGCTCTACAAAAGCACTGTAGAGAAGGTTGGTCATGGCGTACTCCAGCAGGGCGGGATCCTGGTCCCGGCGGGAAAGCTGCCGCTGCCCGTCGGATACCGTGACCCTATACTGATACGCCCCTTCCCCCTCCACTATGACTGCCCAAGCCCAAGGGCCTTCCCCGGGTTTGGGCGGGGCGGGTTCTTCCCATTGCTCCACTTTGACAGGGCTGTAAGGGAAAAACAGCCGGCACAGGTTTTCACATTCATAGCGGAAAGAAGGTCCGCTGAGGAACAGCTCCATGGTATACCTCTCTTTTCAAATCAGCTCCGGTCTATGGAAAGCACACCGGGGATCTTGCTCAACCGTTCGATGATATTTTGCAGCTGGGGCAAGCCATTGATGGAAATGGTGGCCGAAATAAAGGCATTGTTGCTGCCCCGCTCCTGACGGGAATTCAAAGCGTGAATGAAGATCTTCATATTGGAGAGCTGCTGGGTCACGTCTGCCAGCAGGCCGCCCCGGTCCACCGCCACAATGTGCAGGGTGGATTTGAAATCGTCCTTCACATCCCCGGCCCAGTGGGCGTTGACCCAGCGCTCCGGCTCGGGACACTGGGTCAAGTCCCGGGGCACATTGTTGCAGCTGCGCTTGTGGATAGACACCCCAAAGCCCCGTGTGATAAACCCTATGATCTCGTCCCCGGGCAAAGGGTTGCAGCAACGGGAGAATTTGATCAGGCAATTGTCCATACCGTCCACCAGCACGCCGCTGGCCACCCGTTGTTTGGGCTCGGGGGAAATAGGCGGGGGCAATTCGTCCTGCGGCTCGGGAGAGGCCAGCTTCTGCAAGCGGAGGGCCTCCTCTTTGACACGGGGCAGCACTTTCCACAACTGGATGCCCCCATAGCCGATGGCCGCATAGAAGTCGTCCTCGGTGGAACAGTTGTGGCGCCTACCCACGCTTTCGATCATATAGTCCATCAGTTCCCGGGTCATGCGGATATTGCTGCGCTTAAACTCCCGCTCCAGCTCCGCCTTTCCCTCGATGATGTTTTCATCCCGCTTTTCTTTTTTAAACCAAGCGCGGATCTTGTTCCGGGCCTCGCTGGTGCGCACCAGGGTGAGCCAGTCCCGGTTGGGGCCTTTCCCCGCCTCTTTGGTAGTGATGATCTCGATGATTTCGCCGGTTTTCACCTTGTAGTCCAGGGGGACGATCCGTTTGTCCACTTTGGCGCCGATCATCCGGTTGCCCACGGCGCTGTGGATGGCATAGGCGAAGTCGATGACCGTGGAGCCCATGGGCAGGTTGACAACGTCCCCCTTGGGGGTGAATACGAACACTTCCTCGGGGATCAGGTCGCTTTTGATAGAGTGAACAAGGTCTGTAATGTCCTCGCTTTCCGCTTGGTTTTCCAGCATCTGGCGGATCCAGGCCAGCCGGTCATCCAAAGCAGAGTTGTCCGAATCCTTGGCGGACATCCCCAATTTATACTTCCAGTGGGCCGCGATGCCGTATTCCGCTGTGTGGTGCATCTCCCAGGTGCGGATCTGCACCTCGAAAGGCACCCCGGCCTTGGTGATCACGGTGGTGTGCAGGGACTGGTACATATTGGGCTTGGGCATGGAAATATAGTCTTTGAACCGGTTGGGCAGGGGCTGGAACATATCGTGGACAATGCCCAAGACGTTATAGCAGTCCTCAATGGTATCCACGATGACCCGCACCGCAAACACATCGTAGATCTCTTCAAAGCTCTTGCCCTGGACGAACATCTTCCGGTAAATGCCGTAAACGCTCTTCACACGGCCTTCAATATACACGTTGGGGATGGAGATCTCCACCCGGCTGCGGATCATAGCCTTGGTATCCTCGATGAACTGTTTAGCGCTGTCGCTGCGGGAGGAGAGGTCGTCCTCGATCTCTTGGTAGGCCAAAGGGTCCAGGTACTTTAAGGAGATATCCTCCATATACTCCTTCACCGTACGGATACCGAGACGGTGCGCGATGGGGGCGTACACCTCCAAGCACTCCACCGCTTTATCCCGCTGCTTTTGGGGGGACATATATTCCAAGGTGGAGAGGTTGTGCATCCGGTCGGCAAACTTGATGATGATAACCCGGATATCCTCCGCCATGGCCATGAGCATTTTCCGCAGGTTCTCCGCCTGCTGCTCCTCCCGGGAGGAGTAGGGGATCTTGCCCAGCTTGGTCACCCCATCGATGAGCAGGGCCACCTCACGGCCAAACCGCTTTTGGATCTCCTCGATGGAGCAGTCGGTATCTTCCACCACGTCGTGGAGCAGCCCCGCCATAACAGACTCGGAGTCCATGCCAAGGCCAACCAGGATGGCCGCCACCGACAGGGGGTGGATGATATAAGGCTCTCCAGAGCTGCGTTTTTGCTCCCGGTGCTTTTCTTCCGCCAAGCGGTAGGCAGCCTCGATCTTTTCCCGGTCGTACTCCTTGCCGCTGTTCTCGATGATCTCTTGCAGCTCCTCAAAGCTGCTGATCTGCACCACCAATGCCATGGCGCTTCCCTCCTTTAGTGCTTACCTCTTACTTCACCAGGGCTTTCGCCTGCTGGTACACCGGTGAAGCGAAAATATCCACCTTCCCCTGGGTGGGCGGGATCTGGGCCGAACGCCGTTCCTCCCCGCCCATCAGGGCAACTAACCGCCGCTCCTGCAGCATATCCAGCCCCAGCAGCAGTTTGCCCAGGTTCATCCCCGGCAAGCTGCCCAACAGGGCCTGCACCCCAAAAGCGGCGCCTTGGTACGAAACCAGTTTCCGGTACAGCCCAGCCAAGTCCTGGCGGGTGGGAAGGACCTCCCCCCCCTCTGCCGGGGTGAGGGATTCCCCTCGCCGGATGCTCTCGTACAGCCGGTAGGTGTGGACACATTCCTCCATATTCAAACCGGAAAGCTTCGCCTCACGGACGCTGACCGTAAGCTGAGGTTCCCCCCGGAACTCTTTGGCTTCCAGGGTGACAGCCAGGTCCAGCACTTCCCCAGGGGCAAAGGGGAACTCCTCCGGACGGGTGCTGAATTTCATACAGGTGAGGGTGGCGCCCCGCTTGGCGCACACCAGCCGCAAATGGTTGCCCCCTCCCACCGGGATGATCTGCTTCAGCTCCATGCCATAAAGCCCGAACAGGGGTTGGGGGTTGCCGCTGCCGTAGGGTTCCATGGGGCGGAGGCTCTGGGGCATATCCGGGGTCAACGCCGAAGGGTTCAGCTTGCAGTCCACACGCAGGACCGGGGCAGGCATCTCCCGGCAGACCTGGGCAGCGTACTGATTGATCCGCTCCCGGAACAGGGGCACGTTCTCCGCGGGGAGGGTGATGCCCGCCGCCATGGGGTGTCCGCCGTAGCGCTCCATCAGGTCGCCGCAGGCACAAATGGCTTCAAACAGGGAGAAGCCCTCCACGCTGCGGCCGCTGCCCTTGGCCATTTGCCCGTCGGTGGAGATGACCATGCAAGGTTTGCCGAACCGCTCGGTGATCCGGGAGGCCACAATGCCGATGACGCCATGGTGCCAGCCCTCCCCATCCACCACGATCACCCGGCTGTACAGCAGGGCGGGGTCTTGCTCGATCTTCTCCATGGCCTCTTTGGCAATCTGGGCCTCCACTTCCCGGCGGTGGTCGTTATCCTCACAGATCTCCGCGGAAAGGGGTTCGGCTTCCTCTTGAGTTTCACAGGTCAACAGCCGCACTGCCCGCTCCGGGGCGCCCATCCGGCCGGTGGCGTTGATCCGGGGGATCACGGTAAAGGCCAGGCTGGTGGCAGTGGCAGCCTTCCCTCCCACTCCGCTTTGCTCCATCAGGGCGTCCACCCCGGCCCGGCCTCCCCGGGTGAGGATGGCCAAACCAGCCTTTACAATGGCCCGGTTCTCCCCCAGCACAGGCACCACGTCGGCCACCGTGCCCAGGGCAGCCAGGTCGGCATACTCTTCCATCACAGCGCCGGCGTCCCCGTCCTCCAGGGCCATGACCAGCTTCAAAGCCACCCCCGCCCCGGAAAGGTCCTTATAAGGGCCGTGGTCATCGGGCTGGTAGGCATCTACCACCGCATAGGCGCTGGGGACGCGTTCCTGGGGGCGGTGGTGGTCGGTGACAACCACGTCTATCCCCAGCTGGGCCGCCCGCTCCACTTCGTTTACAGAAGCGATGCCGTTGTCCACCGTGACAATCAGGGTGACCCCCTCTTGGTGAAGGGTTTCCACGGCGTGGAGGTTCATCCCGTAACCTTCCCCTTCCCGCTGGGGGATATAGTACATCACATCGGCACCCACGGCCTCCAGATAGGTGAACAGGATGGAGGTGGCTGTGACGCCGTCGGCGTCGTAATCGCCGTAAACCGCAATTTTCTCAAAGTTGTCAATGGCCCGGCGGATCCGCTCCACGGCCTTGTCCATGTCCTTCATCAAAAAAGGGTCGGAGAGCTGCCCGCCGGAAAGCAGATCGCGGATCTCCTCCTCCTTGTTCACACCTCGGATTTCCAGCAGCATGGCCAGAAAAAACGGGAGGGAATACCGTTCCGCCAACTGGGCGGCCCGCTCTTTATCCAGGGGGGCAACCTCCCATTTTTTGATGTTCACTGGCAATCGCTCCTCACTTGTTTCTTGAACAACTATTTTATCATTTTTCAAAGAAATATGCAAGGCGGGGAAAACAGCTTCCCAAGAAAGGGAACCCTCTTGCTTTTGGGGCATAACTGTGCCATACTGAGGGAAACTGGAAATATCCGCAAATGGAGAGTGACTTTATGAAAACTTTGTTTTTTGGCGGGACCATCCTATCTATGGAAGAACCAAAACCGGTGGAAAGCCTGCTGGTGGAAGAGGGCCGCATTGTAGCCCTTGGGGATCTGGACCAAGTGGCACCTTTCGCCCAAGGGGCCGCCCGGGTCAACTTGGAGGGCCGAACGCTGCTCCCCGCCTTTGTGGACGGCCACAGCCACATCACCGCCCTGGCCCAGACCTTGGGCCTGTGCCAGCTGGACAGGTGCGGCAGCCTTCAGGAAGTGGGCCGGCGGCTGAAAGATTTCCGGGATCGTTGGAAAATCCCCGCAGGGGAGTGGGTGATTGGGTTTGGATACGACCAAAACCAGCTGGAAGAGGGATGCCATCCCACGGCAGCAATCCTGGACGCCTTCCTTCCGGATTGCCCGGCCATGGTGGCCCACGCCTCCGGGCATATGGGTGCGGTTAACTCCCTAGGGATGCAAAAGCTGGGCATCACGGCAAACACCCCTGACCCGGAAGGGGGAAAAATCGGCCGGCTTCCCAATGGCAGCCCTAACGGCTACTTGGAAGAGGCAGCCTTCACCAACATGGGCTCCCGCATCCCCCAAAACCAGGCGGACGGGCTGAAAAGCTTGCAGCGGGCCCAAGAAGTGTACTTCTCCCAGGGGATCACTACCATCCATGACGGCCTGGTCCGTCAACCGGAATGGGGCCTGTTGCAGGCAGCCGCTTCCCAAGGGCTGCTGCGGGGGGATGTGGCGGCCTACATCGACATCAAGGACAGCGCCGCCCTTTTGGAGGAACATCGGGACTTTTTAGGGCACTATCGCAGCCGGCTGAAAATTGCCGGGTACAAGCTGTTTTTGGACGGCTCGCCCCAAGGCCGCACCGCCTGGATGACCCAGCCCTATTTAGAAGGGGAGCCGGACTACCGCGGATACCCCATTTACCAGGATCAGCAGGTACTGGGATTTTTGGAAAAGGCCCAGCGGGAACAGGTGCAGATCGTCACCCACTGCAACGGGGACGCAGCAGCGGAACAGCTGCTCCGCTGTTATGAAAAGGTTTACCGGGAGTATGGCAACCCCATCCGCCCGGTGATGATCCACGCCCAGCTTCTGCGGCCGGACCAAGTGCCCCGGCTGCGGGATTTGGGGATGATCGCCTCCTTCTTTGTGGCCCACGTGTACCACTGGGGGGACATCCATGTGAAGAACTTCGGCTGGGAACGGGCAAGCCAGATCAGCCCCACAAAAACAGCCCTGGAAAACAATGTGGTGTTCGACTTCCATCAGGATTCCCCCGTGATCCCTCCCAACATGATGGAAACCCTTTGGTGCGCTGTCTGCCGCCGCACTAAGGATGGCAAGGCACTTGGGGAAAACCAGCATCTGACCCCCTGGGAAGCGCTCCAAGCCATCACGAAAAACGCGGCCTATGCCCTGTTTGAAGAAGGGGAAAAAGGCACCTTGGCCCCTGGCAAACGGGCCGACCTGGTGGTATTGGACCGCAATCCCCTCTCCTGCCCGCCGGATGAACTACGGGATATCCAGGTGGTGGAAACCATCAAGGACGGAGAAACCGTGTACACTGCCCCTTAATCCCATAAAAAAGGAGGAGCTTTTGCTCCTCCTTTTTTCGTCAAAATCAGGGGGCTTGCCGCAGCACCGCTTCTGCGCAGCGCAGGCCATCCACCGCGGCGGAAACAATGCCTCCCGCATAGCCCGCGCCCTCCCCGCAGGGATACAGGCCCCGGGCCAGGGGCGACTGGCAGTCCTGGTCCCGCAGCACCCGCACAGGGGAAGAACTCCGGGTTTCCGGGGCAGTGAGCAACGCGTCGCCGCTGTCGAACCCCCGCAGCCGCAGCCCCAAGACCGGCAGGGCTTCCCGCATGGATTCCACCACAAAGGCGGGCAAACACTGGGCCAAATCCCCAGGCACTACACCGGGTTCATAGGTAGGGTGCACTGGGCCCAAGTCCGTGGAGGGCCGCCCCATCAAAAGGTCTGCCACCCGCTGGGCTGGGGCTGAATACTCCCCGCCCGCGGCTTGGAAGGCAGCCTGCTCGATCCTCCGCTGGAAAGCGATACCTGCCAGGGGGCCTTCCGCACCGTAGTCTGCCGGGGTGACCCCCACCAACAAGGCCGCGTTGCTGTTTTGGCCGTCCCGGGCCCAGGGGCTCATGCCGTTGGTCACCACGCCCCCTTCCTCCGAGGCCGCCCCGGTGACGTACCCGCCAGGGCACATACAAAAGGTGTAAACGCCCCTTCCATTTTCCAAATGGCAGGAAAGCTTGTAATCCGCCGCACCCAAAGCAGGGTGGCCTGCAAACTTCCCGTACTGGGCCTGGTCAATAACAGCAGCAGGATGTTCGATCCGGGCGCCCACAGAGAACGCCTTGGCCTCCATGGGAAGCCCCATGCTATACAGGGTTTCAAAGGTGTCCCGGGCGCTGTGGCCCACCGCCAAGATCACTTGGGAACACTCCAGCACTTCCTCGCCTGAAGGGGTATGCAAACGCAGGGCGGAGAGCTGCCCGTCCTTCACCACAAACCCCACCGCCTGGGTGGAAAAACGCACCTCGCCCCCCAAGGCGATCACCTGCTCCCGGATAGACCGCACCACCCCCGGCAGCCGATCCGTACCAATGTGGGGCTTTGCCTCATAGAGGATCTCCTCCGGGGCACCTGCTTTATACAACTCCTCCAGCACCTTGCGGATCCGGTCATCCCCCGTGCCGGTGGTCAGCTTGCCGTCCGAAAAGGTGCCGGCTCCCCCCTCCCCAAACTGCACGTTGGAGTTGGGATCCAGCACCCGCTCTTTCCAAAAGCGCTGGATGTCCCGCTCCCGTTCCTCCACGGCCTTTCCACGCTCCAGAACAATGGGGGCCTGGCCGCACTGGGCCAGCAGCAGCGCCGCGAACATCCCCGCAGGGCCAAAGCCCACCACCACCGGCCGCTGGGGGAGCTTCCCGCAGCGCGGCATCTGGTACTGGTAAGGCTGGGCCTTTTGGACGGCGTTGTCCCGGCGGCGGGAGAGCAGCTTGTTCTCGTCGCCGCTGATCTCCACCTCCACTGCGCAGACAAAGTGGACGTCCTCCTTTTTCCGGGCGTCCACCGACTTTTTTGCCAACCGCAGGTTCACGATCTCCCCCTCCGGCACCCGGAGTTTTTGGGCGGCGGCCCGGCGCAGGTTCTCTTCACGGAACCCCAAGGGCAATTTCAACCCTGTGACCTTCAGCATTTCCCTTTTCCCTTCCTTTTCCCGGCAGCCTGCCCCGCAGCCAAGCCTGTGGCCCAGGCCCAATGCAGGTTGTATCCCCCGCAGTCGCCGTCCAGATTCAGCAGTTCCCCAGCCAAGTACAAGCCCGGGGCTTTTTTCGATTCCATGGTCAGGGGGTCCACCTCCCCCAAGGGCACACCGCCCCCGGTGACCTGGGCGCTCTCCCAGCCCGCTGTGCCCAGGACAGGGAACCGCCAATCCTTGCACAGAGCTGCCGCTTTCCGCAGCTGCTGCCGGTTGAGCGCCCCCAATGCCGCCTCCCGGGGGAAACCCAGCTCTTTGGCCAGCTCCTCCCCCACCCGCAGGTTCAGCGCCCCGGCAAACAGCTCCCAGGCAGGGTAGGTGGGGTGGTCTTTCCCCTGGCTTTCCAAATAAGTCAACACGTTCCGGTAGGGCATTTCCTCCAGCAAGTCCAAGGACACTTGGTCCTGTTGGGCTGTTCCCAGATGAGCGGACAGGTTGAACATACAGATCCCTGACAGGGTGCCCTCTCCAAAGAGCACCTCGCCGCTCTCCTGGTAGAGCAAAGCATCCCCCACATAGAGGGAGGCCTTGGCACGCACCCGCATCCCCTTTAAAGCCCGCAAACACTTTTTGGAGCTTTTCAAAGGCACCAGGGACGGCCGCAAAGAGGTGACACTGTGGCCCAGGCATTTTGCCAGGCCATAGCCGCCCTCTTCCCAGGAATGCTTGGGGGAAGCTTTCCCCCCGCAACAGAGGATCACCTGGGCGGCAAAAAAGGTACCTCCGGCGGTTTCCAGGCGGAAACCACCCTTCTCCCGGGCCAAGGCGGAAACCCCGGCCTCGCAGCGCAGCACCACACCCAGCTCTTCACAACCGGCCCGCAAAGCCTGCAGCACCGCAGCCGCCTGAAGGTTCCTGGGGTAGACACGGCCCTCGCAGTCCGCCTGGCACAAAAGGCCCATGCGCTCAAACTCTTCCAGGATCCTGGCGGGAGGGAAGGCCTCCAGCAATGGGGCGGCCAAGGCCACATCCCCGTGGTAATGGCCGGGGACAGCATCCAGGTTGGTCAAGTTGCACCGGCCATTGCCGGTGGCCAGCAGCTTCTTCCCCGGCTTAGGGTTGCCCTCAAGCACCAGGACATCCACTGGCCTGCCCTGGGCCTTTTGGGCACGGGCTGCTGCCTGGGCGGCCATCAGGCCGGCGGCCCCTCCCCCCACAATGACAATGCCCCAGCGTTCCATGGCGTCCCCTCCCGGTAAAACTCTGCGCCTGATGGCGCTTTTTCCCATTGTACAAGGGAACGCCGGAATTTTATTTCTAATATAGAATTAAGACTGATTTCTTCCCGGCACACGCCAACGGCGGCTGCTTCAAAATGCAATATCCTCCAACCTTCCGAAGGTGTAGCCCATGTCCTCCCACTGGGTGAGAAGCTCATCCAAAATGGCGGCGTTGGTGGTGGAGGTGCTGTGGAGCAGCACTACTGCTCCCGGGTGCAGCCGGGGGATCAGCTTGGAAAAAGCCTCTTCCTTGGTGGGCTGGTCATCCTGGTACCAGTCTACATAGGCAAGGCTCCAAAACACGGTGCGGTACCCCAGCTCCTGGGCCATCCGCAGGTTCTCCTCACAGAATTTTCCCTGGGGCGGCCGGTACAGCTTTACCATATCCTCCCCGGTGATCTCTTTGTAAAGCGCCTCGTTCTTTTCCAACTCCTGTTTAAAGGCTTCCTCTGTGGATATGGCGGACATATCCGGATGGGAATAGGTGTGGTTGCCCACGGTGTGCCCCTCCTCCACCATGCGGCAGACCAGGTCCGGGCAGGTTTCCAAATAGTTGCCCACCAGGAAAAAGGTGGCAGGCACCTGGTGCTTTTGCAGGGTGTCCAAAATGGAAGCGGTACAGCCGTTTTCATAGCCGGCATCGAAGGTGAGGTAAAGGACTTTCTCCTGGGTGTCCTCCCGGTACAGGGCATTGAACTGGGCCAAGTACGCTTCATCGGCGTTGCCAATGGGCGGGGCACCCTCCTCCTGGAAGGAAAGGCCCCAGTTGGTGATTTCGGCTGAAGCAAGCAGGGCCGGGCGTTCCGCGCCTGAAAATGTGGCCCACAGGCACACCAGAAGCGCGGCTGCTAAAGCTGCCAATACCACACGTTTCCCCTGGATCTCTTGCCAAAACGATTTCATCTGCACTCCCCCTTTTCTCTATCCCTATGCTGCATCATCCTGCCTCTTGCGCTCTTCTCAAAAATACTGTATGATTTTCGTAAGAAATTCGTTTTCGAGAATGTAAGGAAGCAGCCTTACACTGTTTTCAGACGCTTAGATACGTTGCCTAGGAGGGATTTTCATGGAGAGCGGTGAAAAGAAAAACATCCTGGTGGTAGACGACGACCGGGAAATCGTGCGGGCTATCGCCCTGAATTTGGAAAGCGAAGGGTACAACGTCTTTAAAGCTTACGACGGCATGGAGGCCCTGGACCTGGCCATGACCAAGGACATCCACCTGATCATCATTGACGTGATGATGCCCAAGCTGGACGGCCTTTCCGCCATTATGAAGATCCGGGAGCGGAAAAACCTGCCCATCATCGTGCTCTCGGCCAAAAGCGAGGACAGCGACAAGGTGATCGGCCTCTCCATGGGTGCCGACGACTATGTGACCAAGCCTTTCAACCCCATGGAGCTCACCGCCCGGGTAAAATCCCAGCTGCGGCGGTACACCTCCCTGGGGGATATCCACTCCAGCGGGGAAAACACCATTATCAACGGGCGGCTGTGCTTCAACCTGGACGAGCACGTGCTCTACGCCGACGGCGAACCCATCAAGCTGACAGCCACTGAAACAAAAATTGTAGAACTGCTGATGCGCAACCCTGGCCGGATCTTCCCCGCTGAAGAGATCTACAGCAAGATCTGGAACGAATCAGCCTACTCCACGGAAAACACGGTGATGGTCCACATCCGGCGGATCCGTGAGAAAATTGAGATCAATCCCGGGGAACCGGAATACCTGAAGGTGGTGTGGGGCATTGGATACAAATTCGAAAAACACTGAGCGAAAGAGCATCAATGTGTTCAAAGGGGTCATCTCCTGGCTCTGTTTCCTCATTTTGCTGTGCGGGATGACAACAGGGCTTTTGTTCCTGCTGTTCATTGCTTTGGACCCCTCCCTTGCCTCCGACGTATGGACCGCGGTGATAAACCTGACATACGGCAACTATCCCACCTGGATCCCGGCAACCGCCATTTGCGCGCTTTTGCTGGTGACAGTGCTGTTGGTTTTGATGTTCCTCTTCCGCAAAGACCGCCACAATTTTGAAAATATTTTGGCGCAATGGCTGCGGAAAGTGTGGGTGGAGGTCAAACTTTTATGCACAGTCTTGGTGCTGTTCCTCACCATCGCCTTGGACTTCGCCACCACCTTGGGCGGATGGTTCACCCCGGTGGCGTCCGTGGTCTTTCTCTATTTGTTCTGTTTGGACATTGGGAAAAACCGGCAGTTTTTCCGCCACAACATGGTCCACTCCCTGCTGAAAGCCCTGAATAACTACAGCGAGCTGACCACTTTTGAGCAGCGCAGCCTCCGCAGGCTGCTCTCTACCCTGGCGGTGATCGTGGGGGTGGTGGGGGTGTCCCTGGCCGCGTTTTTCATGCTGCGGCGGTGGTCCTCGTCCCCGGTGCGGGATTTCTTCCTGCTGAGTGTGGCGGCCTTTGCCCTGGCTGGGGTGATCGGCAGCGTTTTGTGGTACACACTCTCTTTTAAAAGGGATTTGAAAGATTGGGCCATCCTCCTGGCCCAGATCGCGGAGATGTACGGCGGCAACCTAAACGCCGTCAACCATATCCCCCCTACCTCCAACCTGTATGACTGCGCCATGCAGCTGAATATGATCCGCACCGGCATCCAGAAAGCCGTGGAGGAAGGCACCAAGGCCGACCGCACCAAGGTGGAGCTGATCACCAACGTGTCCCACGACATCAAGACGCCCCTGACCTCCATCATCAGCTATGTGGAGCTTTTAAAACGGGAACCGGACCTGCCTCCCCACGTGATGGACTACATCAAGACCATCTCCCAAAAGGCAGACCGGCTTAACCACATCGTTCAGGACGTGTTTGAGGTTTCCAAAGCGGCCACCGGGAACATCTCCCTGGATTTGGAAGACTTGGACATTGGCAAGCTTTTACAGCAAACCTTCGGGGAAATGGACGAAACCATGCGCAACTCCGGTCTGGCTTGGCGGGTGGACATCCCTGACATCCCCCTCCTGATCCACGCCGACGGCCAAAGGCTGTACCGGGTGTTCCAAAACCTGATCCGCAACTGCGCCCAGTACTCTCTGGAAGGTTCCCGGGTATATGTGACCCTGTCCGCCCAAAACGGCGCAGCCATCGTGTCTATTCGGAACATCTCCAAGAACGAGATCACCATGGATCCTGACCACCTCACTGCCCGGTTTGTCCGAGGGGACCAAAACCGCACCACCGAGGGCAGTGGGCTGGGGCTCTCCATTGCCAAAAGCTTTACCGAAGCCTGCGGCGGCCGGTTTACCGTCCGCACCGACGGGGACCTGTTCATGGTAGCGGTTGCCTTCCCCTTGATGGTAAAGCCTCCCCAGCCTCCTGTGGTTCAGACGGCCGCAGCCCCGGGACAGCCCACAGCACAACCCATGCCTGGTGAAAGCAGCGCCGAACCTGCCCTTCCCGCAGAGGAACCCGTGCAAGAATCCCCCACCGAATAAACAGATCCCCAGGAAAGCTCCTGGGGATTTTTGTTGCAGAAAATGGTCTAGTTTGGTATACTGGAACTGCTTTTTAAACGGGAATGAGAGGAGAATGAACCATGAGAAAAACCGCCCGATGGCTGGCACCGCTGTTGATGTTGCTGGTCCTTTTCGCTGGCTGCCAGTCCCAGGAAGGCAAGAGCAGCCTTGCCCCCTACGACTTGGAGGAAAGCCAAGAAGAACTGCTGTCCCTGCTGGGGATGCGGGACACTGCCCAGCTGTTCTCCTACCAGTACCCCCAAGGGACCTTGGCTGTGACTGCCTCCACCTATGCGCTGGAAAACGGGGAATGGGTCAGCACCGGCGAAGGGACCATCTCCTGGGACGGGGAAACCGAGGGAACGCAAGACGGGGTGTTTTCGCTGATCTACCAAGAGGACCGCAGCTTCCGGATGGCCTTACACGGGAAGGGCACTTCCACCTTCCGCAGTGATCCCAAAACGCCCTCCGTAGAACCCACAGCTTTTTCTCACAGTTGGCTCTCCCAAGAGGTGGAGATCCGGCTGGGCGAGGAGATCCCTGTGGCGCTGTTTGTAGCAGACAGCGGCAGCCAAATGGCCTCCTTCACCGTGGAGGACTATTTCTCCCCAGAAAGCTTTGGGGAGATGGATTTGGTGCAGGCAGTGACGCTCACGTTCTCCCAAGAGGCATGAGGGATTATAAGACGCAAAAAAAGGACAGCAAATGCTGTCCCTTTTTTTGTGCAGGTGAAACTCAGTGAGCCGCTTTCTCCAGGGCCTGGTCAATGTCCGCCAGGATATCCTGGGGGTTCTCAATGCCCACGGAAAGGCGGATCAGGTCGGCGGGCACACCGGCTTCCTCCAGCTGCTCGTCGGTCATCTGGCGGTGGGTGGTGCTGGCCGGATGGAGGCAGCAGGTCCGCAGGTCCGCCACGTGGGTGACCACAGACGCCATGTCCAGGCCGTCCATAAACTTGGTGGCTGCTTCCCGGCCGCCCTTCACGCCAAAGGACACCACGCCGCAGGTGCCGTGGGGCATATACTTTTTAGCCAGCTCATACTGGGAGCTGCTGGGCAGGTCCGGGTAGTTGACCCAGGCCACCCGGGGATCTTTCTCCAGGAACTGGGCCACGGCCAGCGCGTTAGAGCAATGGCGCTCCATGCGCAGTGCCAGGGTTTCCAAACCCAGGTTCAGCAGGAAGGCATTCATGGGAGCTGCCTGGGCGCCGATATCCCGCATCAGGTGGGTGCGGGCCTTGGTGATATAAGCGGCTTTCCCGAACTGCTTGGTGTACACAACGCCGTGGTAGGACTCGTCCGGCTCGGTGAGCATGGGGAACTTGCCGCCCTCCCAGTTGAAGTTGCCAGAGTCCACAATGACGCCGCCCACCTGCACCGCATGGCCGTCCATATACTTGGTGGTGGAATGGGTGACGATATCCGCACCGAAGCGGAAGGGGTTGCAGTTGATAGGTGTGGGGAACGTGTTGTCCACGATCAGGGGCACACCCTGCTCATGGGCGGCAACCGCGAAAGTTTCCAGGTCGGCTACCACCAGGGAGGGGTTTGCCAAGGTTTCCGCAAACACCGCGCGGGTGTTGGGACGCATGGCAGCCCGCAGCTCTTCCAAAGTGGCCGTGGGGGACACGAACGTGGTTTCAATGCCCATTTCCTTCATGGTCTTATAGAACAGGTTGAAGGTGCCGCCGTAAATGGCGCTGGAGCTGACCACATGGTACCCGGCGGGGCAGATATTCAGCACGGCCATCAAGGTGGCAGCCTGGCCGGAAGAGGTGATCAGGGCCCCTACGCCGCCTTCCAAGGCAGCGATCTTCTTTTCCACCACGTCGTTGGTGGGGTTGCCCAGGCGGGTGTAGAAAAAACCTTCCTCCTGCAAGTCGAACAGGGCGCCCATCTCCTTGGAGCTCTCATACACATAGGTGGTGCTTTGCACGATGGGGGCCACGCGGGGTTCCCCGTTTTTCGGCGAATAGCCTCCATGGACACACAGGGTATCCAGTTTATAATCCTGCATAGTTACACATCCCTTTCTCTGAATTCTTTCACAAACCCGGCAGTGGCACCTGTGAACCGGCGCCACCCCCAGCGTCAGCCAAACAGGCCCTTGAGCCAGTTGGCAATGGCGTCGGTGCCGTATACCGCCAGCATGATCAGCAAAATGAAAAAGAACACCGAAACGATCTGCACCACGATCCGCTTTTTGGGGGGCATCTCCTCATACTCTTCCCCATCGCCCACGGCCCGCTCTTTCTCCACCTGGAGCTTCACCTGGGAGGAGATCTCCTTGGCGGCATCGTAATCCCCCCAGCGCACCAGGACCTGTTTGTCTGTGGGCATCACGTCGCCTTCATACAGGTAGGAGATACGGCCCCCGCTGAAGGGGTCCATCCGGTAGACGATCCCCCGCTCTTGGAACTGCTGTTCCAGAAGGGAGGCCGTATACTGGTCTGCCCGGTGGAGGAGCACCAGGTCATCGTCGTTCACCTGGCGCAGTTGGGCGCTTTTACAGTTGGGGCACTTGGCGGTGGTGTCGGGGCAGACGCCGTGGCATTTGGTACAGTATAGCATGGTTCCCGTTCCTTTTTCTCCAATACTCCACAGCCCTTGGGGGCCATGATGTGTTTATGATACCCCAAAATGCGACGTTTGTAAACAAAGAAGTTTTCTGCCCTTTACACCGCGGTTTGGGGCGGCAGGAACACCGGCTGCAGCTGCTTGCCCTCCAAGGCCAGGGAAACCGCCTGGGGAAGCAAAGTGAAATCCGCCACCAGGGATACAGGCTTTTTCACAGGGTCATCCTGACGCAGGGGCACCAGGTAGACATTCTTAGTGTTCAACAGCCGCAGCAGGTTGGGCCCGGAAGCAGCCATGGCGTCGTTGGTGGCGCAGCACAGCACCACGGGGATGCCGATGCGCAGGGCGGATTTTACCCCCATGGTCACCGGGGTGTCGGTGATGCCCGCGGCGATCTTGGAAAGGGTGTTCCCGGTGCAAGGGGCCACCGCCAGCACGTCCACCAGCCCTTTGGGGCCAATGGGTTCCGCCTGGACGATGGTGTGGAGCACCTCATGCCCGGATAGCTCCTCCACCCGGCGGACCCAATCGGCAGCTTTGCCGAACCGGGTGTCGGTGGTATAGGCGTTTTGGGACATCAGGGGCAGGATGTGGTAAGTATGGGAAAGGGCTTCCAATTGCGCCGTGGCTTTTTCAAAGGTGCAAAAGGAGCCGGTCATGGCAAATCCTAAGGTCTTCATCAGTGGTTCCGCCTTTCTTCCAGCATATGGAGTACGGCCTCTGCAATCAGTTCCCCAGAGGCTTTTGGGGAAAACCGTCCAGGCAGGGAAGGCGCATCCACCACAGAGAGGTGGAACCGTTCCGCCGCCTGCCGGTCAATGCCGCCGGGAGCGCTGGCAAGCTCCAGCAGCAGGGTGTCAGGGCCTTGGCGGGAAAGGGGCTCTTCCCCCAATACCGCCGCAGGCACGGTGTTAAAGATCATGTCATAGGGGCCGGGGATGGCGTCATAGGTGACAGGGCCGCAGCCCAGCGCCCGGATAGCCGCCAGGTCCCAGGGCTTGCGGGCACAGCAGTCCACCTGGGCGCCCAGGCCGCGCAGGTCAGCACACAGGGCTTTCCCAATGCGTCCGAAGCCTGTGACCAGGCACCGGGAGCCTCCCAAGCTGCCGGGGAACTGCTGGATAGCCAGGGCCACGGCACCTTCCGCAGTGAGGAAGGCGTTGCCCAGGGTCAGCTCTTCCCGCTGGTAGTAGTCCTCCAGGGCGATGCTCTCCCACAAAGGGGAAGTTTCCCGCAGCTTTCCCACCATCCCCCCCAAGACATGGCAGTGGCACAACATCCTGGCGAAACCGTCCCCTAAAGGGATGGGTTCCCGGCTAAAGGGGGCTTGAAGGGTCGTGCCATCCCGGGTGGCCGGCAAGGGCAGCAGGACCACAGGGCAGCGCTGGGCCAACTCCTCCAGAGGGAGGCACGTAAAGTCCCCGGCGCCCTCCAGGGTTTCCAAGCCGTTTAAAAAGACGCGGCAGCCCTTCTTTTCCAGGGCCCGCGCCAAGTAGAGCTGCCTTTGATCCCCGCCTGCCACGCCAAATGTTTCCATCCATGCCATCCCTTTCCATGCCAAGTCCTATCGTTTTCATTGTATGGCGGAGCAAGGGTTTTGGTTACGGCCCACTTTTTTTATTTGGGGCTTTATTTTCCAGGTGTTTTACAATATAATAAGAATATCTATGGGAAAACGATACCTCACCTAAGGAGAGAGAATATATGGAAGGCAATATTTTGGATCATGTAAAGAAACTGCACTTTGTGGGCATTGGCGGCTCTGGGATGTGCCCCATGGCGGAGATCCTATTCCACAAAGGGTTCCAGCTGACCGGCTCGGACCTCAACGAGTCCGACACCTTGGAGCGCATCAAGGGCTATGGCATCCCGGTTTCTATGGGGCACCGGGCGGAGAACATTGGCGACGCTGAATGTGTGGTGTACACTGCCGCTTGTAAACCCGATAACCCAGAACTGGTGGCTGCCCGGGAGAAGGGAATTCCCACTTTGGAGCGCTCTGTGATGCTGGGGATGCTCACCCGGAAATTCAAACGGCCTGTAGCCGTTTCCGGCACCCACGGGAAAACCACCACCACCGCCATGCTCACCGAGGTGCTCATCGACGGCGGCATGGACCCCAGCGCCATCATCGGCGGCAAGCTGCCCATGCTGGGTGCCAACTCTCGGGTGGGCCACAGCGAAACCATGGTGGTGGAAGCCTGCGAATATGTGGACACCTTTTTGCAGCTGTACCCGGCTGTTTCCGTTATCTTGAACATCGACGCCGACCATCTGGACTACTTTAAAACGGTGGACAACATTGTGAAGTCCTTCCATCAGTTTGCCAGCCAGACGTCCCAGCTGATCGTTGTAAACGGCGACAATGCCCTGGCCATGGAGAGCGTGAAGGGCCTCACCCATGCCAAGATCGTCACCTTTGGCATGAGCGACAAAAACGACTACTACCCCACTGAGATGAACGAGGAAGACACTGCCTGCGAGGACTTCACCCTCACCTGCCACGGGGAGAAGCTGGGCCGCGTCAACCTGATCGTGCCGGGAGAGCACAACATGATGAACGCCCTGGCAGCCGCGGCCACTGCCCACTGCCTGGGGGTAGACCCGGCCTCCATCTGCACCACCCTGGGGAAATTCACCGGGGTGCACCGCCGCTTTGAAGTTTTGGGCAAGTTTGAAGGGGTTACCGTTGCCGACGACTTTGCCCACCATCCCACCGAGCTGACCGCCGTGCTCACTTCTGCGGTGCGCATGGGCTACCATGAAGTGTGGGCTGTGTTCCAGCCCCACACCTATTCCCGCACCTACAACCTGCTGGATGATTTTGCAAAAGCCCTGTCCATCCCTCACCATGTGGTGATGACTGAGATCCTTGCCGTGCGCGAGGAAAACAAATGGGGCATCCACACCAGTGACCTGGCGGAAAAGATCCCCGGCAGCGTGTGGTTTGACAGCTTTGAAAAGATCACCGGCTATGTAATGGCCCACGCTCAACCCGGGGATCTGATCCTCACTTTGGGCGGTGGGGATATCTACAAGTGCGCCAACCTGTTTGTGGAAAAGTACTTGGAGAAACAGTCGTGATCACCGAAGACTATATCCTGCGCATGATCCAGGAAATGGGGCAGATGCTGGCCCGGATCCTGGGCAGCGACGCCCTGGATCCCACGGATCAAGTGCAGCCGGAAACACTCCATGCTGGGGACGGGCTGGGTTTTTTGGAAGAATTGAAAGCCCTGTGCAGCCACGGGCAGGTAAACCTGGCGGAGGACAGGCTCTTTGAGGAGTTGGATTTTTCCGCCCCCTCGGCCCTTATCACCGTGCTGGGGTTTTATGAGTATGTAAACAGCTTCTCCGACCAGCAATTGGAGGCATGGGGTTACTCTCGGGAAGAGATCTACCAGGGCCTGGCAGACTGCGGGGAACGCTTTGGGGTGGATCCCCGGCTGCTGGGGGCTTTCCCCCAATAAAAAGGAGGGGACGCCATGATAAAAGCCTTATTTTTTGACATCGACGGGACGCTGCTGGACCACTCCCCCCAAGGAGGCGGGAAGATGCCTGCTTCCACCCTGGCTTGCCTGGAAGCGGCCCACAGGAAAGGGATCCAGGTCTTTGTGGCAACGGGACGCATTCCTTCCATGGCCACCTTTTTAAAGGATCTATTCCCCTTTGACGGGGCCATCACTTTGAACGGCCAGCTGGCTCTTGGGCGGGACGGGGAATTGCTCCACCACATGGCCCACCATCCGGAGGATATCCTCCATCTGGTGGAGATCGTTCAGAAAGACCCTTTCCCCTGCCTGATCATTGAGGAAAAGGAGAGTTTCTATGTGACGGACGACCCGGTCATCCAAAAACACTTTGCTTGGGCAGGTTTGGACGCCCCCAAACAGTACCGCGCAGAACGGCTGCAAAACCACCCGGTTCTTCAATTCTTAGCCTATATCCCCATGGAGGAGGCCCAGCGGCGGCTGGCCTCCTTGGAACATATCGAGATCACCACTGCCGGCGGGGATATCCTAGATGTCATCCCCAAGGAGGGCGGTAAAGAAGTGGGCATCGGCGCAGTAGCCAAGCAGCACGGCTGGCAGCGGGAGGAAATCATGGTGTTCGGCGACGGCGGCAACGACGCCCGGATGCTCCGCTGGGCAGGCACTGGGGTGGCCATGGGCAACGGTGCCCCGGCTGCCAAAGCCGCCGCGGACTACATCACCACGCCTGTGGGAGAAGACGGAATAAAAAATGCTTTGCTGCATTTCGGCGTACTAACTGAGCAGGATCTCGCCGCACGATAAACAAGGAAAGAAAAAGGGCTGGCAATCGCCAGCCCTTTCTATTTTTCCTATGCAGCTGTAGCGCCTCCTTGTCAACAAAGGCAGGTTTGTGGGGGAATGTCCCATCCAGTTTAGCCGCCGCAAGGGTCTTACAGCACTTTAAGAGTACGCAACCAGGGGGTTGAGCTTTCCATGGCCCCGGTTATCGATTTTATCAATGTACCTGATGGCCCGGCCTGCCCCCAATACCACGCAGTTTTCCGGCTCGTCAAAAGTAACCACCGGGATCTTAGTCTTTTTAGAGAGCAGGGTGGAAAACCCGTACAGGTTCGCTGAACCGCCTGTTAAGTAAATGCCATCGGTAAAGATATCCGCCAACAGCTCTGGAGGGGTTTCTTCCAGGGTTTCCTGCACCGTGCGGATAATGGAGATGGCCGGCTCCACTAAAGCTTCGATCATCTCGTCGGAGTTCATCTCCGTGGTTTCCGGCAAGCCTGACATGGCGTTGCGGCCCTTCAAAGTATAGGTCATCAGCTTTTTCCGGGGGTATGCGCAGCCAATGGCAATCTTGGCCTCTTCTGCCGTGCGGTCCCCAATGAGAAGGTTGAACTTCTTGCGCACATATTTGATGATGGCGTCGTTAAAATCCGCACCGGCAATATTGCAGGAGTTGGCCACCGCGATGCCGTTCAAAGAAATCACGGCCATATCGGTGGCGCCCTCGCCGACATCCACAATCATGGTGCCGTGGGGCACAGCAATATCCACACCAGCGCCGATAGCAGCGGCCACAGGCTCTTCAATGAGGCAGACCTTCCGCACACCCGCGGCGGTGATAGCCTCTACCACAGCCCGTTTTTCCACTTCGGTGACGTTGCACGGAACGCTGACCACCACCCGGGGCATGAACACCCGGCTGGGGGCGATCTGCCGCAAATAATGGCTGATCAGCTGCTCCGCCATGGAAAAGTCGGAGATAACCCCGTTGCTCAACGGCCGGGACACGGTGATCCTGTCGGAGGTGCGGCCCAACATATCGTAGGCGTCGCTGCCCACCGCGATGACTTCGTCGGTGAGGTTGTCCACCGCGATAATGGACGGTTCGCTCACTACAATGCCCTTGCCGTCCAAATACACTTTAAACCGGGAAGTCCCCAGGTCAATGGCGATATCGGTTCCTATCATCCTATCAATCATCCTTACTGCTCACAAATTCCCATGTTGCTATTCTGCATTATTATAATACAATCCTTTTGTTTTTTCAACAGGGGAAATGTTTTCCTTTCCACAAAACCCGCTTTCTGCCTGTACGTAAGCTAGGGCTTTGTTGCAGAGGAAGCCCTTTACTATAAAGCTAAAATGCCCGATGAAGCCTGCCGGAACGTACATGGCAAGGGCCGGTTTCCCGGTAAAAGGGCCTCTCCCCTTCAAGCATGGATCCTGGTCATTCCTTCTCCGCCACCACAACTCTCAGGAATTCCCTTCGCAGGCGTTTGTACTTGGCTATGGCGAAGCCGTCCTCCTGTTTGCCTATGTAAAGGATTTTTCCGCCAAAGGAAGCCCCTGCTAAGAGCCGTC
>URKX01000017.1 GCA_900548545.1 uncultured Oscillospiraceae bacterium | reverse complement strand
GAACCCGAGGCGGGCATCGATCTGTGGAGCTTTCAAAATCTGATCGATGTATTTCAAAAGCTGCGCGCGCAGACGAAGGGATCGATTGTCGTCATCTCCCATCAGGAGCGGATCTTGCAGATCGCCGATGAGATCGTGGTGATCTCCGGCGGCACTTTAAAAGAGATGGGCCCGGGGGCGGAGATCTTCCCCCGGCTGATGGAGGGCAATGTCCAGTGTGACGCCTGCGCCAAGAGGGAGGCGGTGTTTTCATGAAGAGCGTAACGGAAGAACTGCTGAAGCTGGTTTCCAGCTGGAACGGCACCTTTAAAGGAGCCTTTAATATCCGGGAGGACGGCGGCTGCGCGGGCCGGCAGTCCACGGAGCACATCAAGATCGACACCAAAAAAGACCTGCCCGGCTTGGACATCCACATCCTGCCCGGCACAAAAGGGGAAACGGTTTCTATCCCTGCCTGCGTCACCCACGGGGACGTGGACGACTTGGTGTACAACGACTTTTATGTGGGCGAATACGCTGACGTGACCATTGTGGCCGGATGCGGCGTCCACACGGAAAATGGGGAGCCTGCCCGGCATAACGGGATCCACCGGTTCTTTTTGGAGAAGGGTGCCCGGGTCAAGTACATTGAAAAGCACGTGGGTACCGGCCACGGTACCGGGATCAAGTCCATTGACCCTGTCACCGAGTGCGACCTGAAAGAAGGGGCCGTTTTGGAGATGGATACCTCCCAGATCGGCGGGGTGGACCGTACCACCCGTACCACCAAAGCTGCCTTGGGCCCCAAGGCCAAGCTGGTCATCCGGGAGCGCCTGCTCACGGAGGCGGACCAGCAGGCTCGTACGGACTTTGAAGTTACCATGAACGGTGAGGGCTCTTCCACTGACCTGGTGTCCCGTTCCGTGGCCCGGGGCAATTCCTACCAAGCCTACCGCTCCAAGATCATCGGCAATGCCCCTTGTGCGGGCCACTCGGAGTGCGACGCCATTATCGCCGACCACGGCCGTGTGGACGCTGCCCCGGAGCTTTCCGCCAATGACGGCGACGCCGCCCTCATCCATGAGGCGGCTATCGGCAAGATCGCCGGGGAACAGATCATGAAACTGCGCACTTTGGGTCTCACGGAAGAGGAAGCCGAAGAGAAGATCGTAGAAGGGTTCCTCAGCTAAACACCTGGAAGAATACAAAAAAAGAGGCTGCTGCGCTGTGCAGCAGCCTCTTTTACTGTTCCTTTTTGGTTTCTTGCCCTTGCCTCCAAACTAGCAGACTTGTACAGCGCAGCGGAAAAACCCTTGGATGAAGCCGTTGATATCAAGGCCCTCATTTTAGACAGTTCCCCAGCGGACAGATGTCAAATGTACTATCTCCATGTAAAAGATGGTTCGTGGAGCTGTCAGGCCACCAGCAGCAAGAGGGTCCCTGCCGTCAGCAAGGCCAGCCCCCCGCCCGATTTCGCCGAAAGCCGCTCCTTCAAGAAGATCCCGGAGAACGCAACCGTGAATAAGATGCTCAGTTTGTCAATGGGCGCCACCAGGGAGGCGTCCCCCATTTGCAGGGCCCGGTAATAGCACAGCCAGGAGAGCCCGGTGGCAACTCCGGACAAAACCAGGAACAGCCAGCTTTTCCCATCGATCCATGCAATGCCTTTCTGTTTCCCTTTTGCCAGCACGATGGCCCAGGCCATCACCAGCACCACCACCGTGCGCAAGGCCGTTCCCAGGTTGGAGTCGATGTTTTCCACACCCACTTTGCCCAGAATGGTGGTCAGAGAGGCAAATACGGCGGAGAGCACCGCGTAGAACATCCATCCATGGCCTTTGGGCTGGGGGATAACGCTCTCTTTTTTCTCGATCATCAGGAAGGTCCCTGCGCCAATCAAGGCCATGCAGCCCACTTTGCCCCAGGTGAGATTTTCCCCCAGCAGCAAGAACCCCAGCAGCATGGTCAGCAGGATAGAGCTCTTGTCGATGGGAGCCACCTTGTTCACGTCCCCCATCTGCAGCGCTTTAAAATAGCAGATCCATGAGGCCCCGGTGGCAAAGCCGGACAAAACCAGGAATAGGTAGGTTTTCGGGCTGATGGCCCCCAGATCCGGGACGCCCGCGGTGAGGAATGCCATGAGCCAGGCGAACACCAGCACCACCATGGTGCGCAGGGCCGTAGCCAGGTCGGAGTCCACCTGTTTCAGGCCGATCTTTGCCAAAATGGAAGTGAGCCCTGCGAAAGCCGCTGAGCCGAAAGCGAAGATCATCCACATATCACATCATTCTTTCTAGAAGAGTCTGTTTCACGTCGTGTAAAGAACAGAACATACCTCTGCCAGTTTGGGCAGCCATCTTTTCCAAGAAATCCGGGCCAAAGGGATGTAAGCAGAGGCAGTTGAGAAGCCCGGACAGGAAGACATGGCGGTTTGCCCCCGCAAAGAGACGCCACAGCGAAGGTTTTCCTTGGAGCAGTTCAAATGCCAGGGGGCCCAGTTCATACCAAGGGGGAGCCAACCGGGCGTCTGCCCAGTCCAGGAAAGCCAGAGCGCCGTTTTCTCGAACCAAAATGTTCTCCCCGGTGACGTCTCCGTGGGTGAGCACCAGCTGGCCCAAGTCCATGTTTTTTACCCGCATGAGGATTTCTTCCCGCAGGGAAGGGGGGAGTTTTTTCAAACGGGGGTTTTCCAGCGCTTGGGCTTTCAGGTCGGCGGGAGGAAACAGCCCCTCCGCCGGCCGGTGAAGATTCCCCAAGATGGTTTTCAAAGTTCCCACAAAGCGGGCGCGCTCCGAGGAAGAGGCTGTTTCCAGCCAGGCGCCAGCCTCTTTCCCTGGTAGATAGCTGGTAATCAGGTAATAAAAAATATACCGGTCTTGGATGGTCCCTTGGGCCACAAGGTCCGGGCAGGGGACCCCCCAAGCAAGAGCCTGGCGGCAGGCAGCCGTTTCCGTGGAGAAATCCAGCGCGGGGTTTTCACCTGCTTCTTTGGGGAAAAAGACCTTTACCACCAGGTTTCCGCACCGGAAAACACCATTGGTGCCGGGGGTAAGGGGAGAGAGGGGCTCCCAAGGCAGGCTTTCCCGGCGGAATATTTCTTTAACTAAGGGCTCAAAGGCGGGGATTGACTGGTATATCCGGCCCCAATCCTGCCAGCTTTCCACGGTTTCTGAAAAATACATGGGTTCATCCTTCCTCAAAATCCTTGTAGAGCAAGCTGGGCTGGATGCCCGTATTGTTTTGATACTTGCCGCTTTGATACAGGTCGTAGTCCCCTCGGATGTCGTGGTAGTAGATCTGGCAGATCTCCACCCCAGGGTAAATGCGGATGGGCTGCACGCAAAAGATCTCCAATGTCCAGTAGCCGGCAAATCCCACATCCCCAAACCCGGCGGTGACGTGGATAAACAGCCCCAGCCGTCCCACGGAAGACCGTCCTTCCAACATGGGGACAAAGCTTTCTGTTTTGGTGAACTCTTGGGTCCGGCCCAGGTAAAGCTTGCCCGGATCCAGCACTAGGCCTTCTTCCGGGATGGTCAGCTGCTTCACAGGGTTGAGTGTTTTCATGTCCAGCAGCTTGTTTTCATAGACCAGCAGCTGGTTGTGCAGAGAAAGGTTATAACTGTTGGGGTTCAGGCGCTTTTTGTCAAAGGGTTCAATGACGATCTCCTTGCCCATATGCTTCTGAATTTCTCGTCCGGAAAGGATCATGGAAGGTCCTCCTCTTACCATGAAAAAGTCAAAACCAATTTCTTAAAAGCAGTTTGTTCACAGTTCTCCATAGGGAAGCGCTCCGGTTCCCAGGGGGCCGGGGGTCCTTGATGGGGAGTGTTTTCTGGTTTCGTTTCAATCATAGCACACGGGGAAAATCAGCGCAAGGCGTATTTTCGGCCCAAACCCTTGCCTTTTCGGCGTTGATACTGTAAAATGATATGGTTGTAAATGAAACTTTTTAGGAAAGGCGGAACATCTGTGGGATTTCAAGAAAAGATCCGTCCCTACTTGGGGGACAAGGCGTTTTACAAAAAAGTGGTGGCCATCGCGCTGCCCATCTCCGCCCAGAGCCTCATCACCATTGGCGTCAACATGACCGATACCGTCATGCTGGGAAAGCTGGGGGAAACGGCCTTGTCGGCTTCGGCACTGGCAAATCAGTTTATCAGTATTTTCCAAATTTGCTGCATGGGCATTGGTATGGGGGCTTCGGTGCTCACTTCCCGGTTTTGGGGGATGCAGGATAAGGCGTCCCTGCGGAAAGCAATTACCATCATGCTGCGGCTGTGCTTTGTGTTTGGATTGGTGTTCACGTTGGCCACGATCATCACACCAGAGGGCCTCATGCGGATCTATACCAACGACCCGGCTATCATAGAAGCGGGCGCCAGCTATTTCCGCTGGTCCATCCCCTGCTATTGGCTGCTGGGATTATCTCTCACCTGCACCATTGTGCTTCGAAGCGTGGGCCAGGTAAGGCTGCCGTTGGTTTGCTCCATCTGTGCGTTTTTCGTCAATGTGTTTTTTAACTATGTGTTTATCTTCGGCGCCTTTGGCGCGCCCCGTATGGAAGTGGCCGGCGCGGCCTTGGGCACTGTTATCGCCCGTGTGTTCGAGTTTGCTTTCATCTGCGGGTATTTCCTCTTTGTGGATAAAAAGATTGCTTACCGCTTGAAACATTTGGCCATGAAGTGCGGTGACCTAGTGGGTGACTACCTGCGTATCAGCATCCCGGTTCTGGTCAGCGATACCCTGCTGGGGCTGGGCAACAGCGCCGTAGCCATGGTGATGGGCCGTGTAGGCGCCACTTTTGTAGCGGCAAACTCCATCACCACCGTGACCCAGCAGCTTTCCACCGTGTTCATCCAGGGTATCTCGAATGCCAGCTCCATCATCACGGGCCATACCCTGGGCCAGGGGGAATACGACAAAGCCCAGCGCCAAGGCTTTACTTTCCTGGGCCTGGGGGCTATTATCGGCGTGTTTGCCGGTTTACTGATTATGGTTATCAGCGGCCCAGTGATCTCCTTTTATGACATCACCGAGGAAACCAAAGGCATCGCCGAGCAGCTGATGCTGGCTGTGGGCTTTATCGTCATCTTCCAGTCTATGAACTCCATCCTCACCAAAGGCGTTCTCCGGGGCGGCGGCGACACCAAGTTCCTGATGATCGCCGATATCCTGTTCCTGTGGGCGGCTTCGGTGCCTTTGGGCGCTTTGGCCGGACTTGTGTGGCATTTGCCCGCCTTCTGGATCTATACCCTGTTGAAGATCGACCAGATTATCAAGGCTGTGTGGTGTGTATTCCGGCTTTCCAGCAAAAAGTGGATCAAACGGATCGATTCCCACCAGTGATGGAAAATCTTTTGGGGGATGCAGCCTTCTGTTGACCCAATGCCTTGCAGCTTTATCCCCTGAAGATGAAGAACCTGCGCAAAAAGCTCCCTCCCCTGTCCCGGGGCGGGAGCTTTTTTTAGGTTGGCAGTGAACGGGTCCGCCGCCCGTTAAAATTCCATCTTTTTGTAAAAGTGCAGTGTCAGGAAAAAGGAAGCCACATACAGCAGCACTACCAGGGCCACAGCCAGAGGGCCCAGAAGGGCCGCGTTTTTCTCGACAAAGTCAAAGGCGCCTGAAATCATTTCATCTGTCCACACCCCTAACCGGTTCAGGCCGAACAGCGCTGCCATAGGCAAAAATACCATGCCCAAAAACACCGCCACCACGAAGTTTTGTCCCAGTTTTAGGCACACGGGGAGCATTACCGCCTGGAGAAATATGGTCAGGCACAGAAAGACTGGATAGCTCCACACTGGCAGGGGGGATCCCATCAGCGTATTGTCCAACACAATGAGCAGGTTCATCACGGCAATGCTGAGCATCCCCGCCGCATATTTAGAGAGCACCACTTTTGCCCTGGATAGGGGAGAGGCGCACACAAATTTATTCCAGTTGTTGGTTTTGTCATAGTGGATAGAGTAGGTGGGTATCAGGCTCCCCACCGAGACAAGCACCCCGATACTGGGGCCCAGCATCTCCGCGCGGCCGATAACCAGATTGAGCACCACAAAGATTAAGACCATACAGCTGGTCATTGCCAGCTCCTTTTTGGCTGTGTAAAAATCTTTGTACAGTAAACCAAACACGGCGCATTCTCCTTTCTCAAAGGGCTTTTTTGCCCTTGATGCTGTACAGCATAATGTCGTCTAATGTGGCGTTTCCCACAGGCAGCCCGCCTGGCGTCCGGCAGCGTCTCACTAGGGCTGTCACCCCAAATTCACTGTTCCGGTAACCGACCACAGCGTTTGGGTCCAGCTCGGAAAGCTGCTGCTGGGTGCAGCTGTACAGGCCATAGGTTTCCAAAAGGGCGTCCTTTTCACCACTCATCAGTATCTTTCCCTGGTGGATAAAAGTGACATAGTCGGCGATCTTCTCCAAGTCCCCGGTAATGTGGGAGGATAAAAACACGCTATGGCGTTCATCTTGGATGAAGTCGTAAAGTATGTCCAAGATGTCATCCCGCACCACAGGGTCCAGGCCGGAGGTGGCTTCGTCCAACAGCAGAAGCCTGGCCCCGTGGGACAGTGCCACTGCCAGGGAGAGTTTCATCACCATGCCCCGGGAGAGTTCCTTCACTTTTTTCTCCGGATGGATGTCAAACCGCTGTAAATATTGGGCGTAAGCGGCGGGATCCCAATTCCTGTACATCCCGGAAAGGGTTTTTCCCAGTTTTTTCGGGTTCATTTCCGGGGGGAAGAACCCCGAGTCCAACACCATGCCCACCTCTTCCATCACGGAACGGTCGGCAGACGGATCTTTTCCCAACAGGCGGATCTCACCGCTGTCCGGCCGGATCAATCCCAGCATAGCTTTGATGGTGGTGCTTTTGCCGGCGCCGTTCTCCCCGATAAACCCCATGATGCACCCCAAGGGCAGGGCCAGGCTCACACCGTCCAGGGTGAATTGTTTGTAGTGTTTGCGCAGCCCGCGCAGTTCAATAGCGTTTTCCATAGGTATCTCCTTCGCAAAAGATTACTCCTCCCAGAGCAGGTTCAGGGTTTCCAAAAGCTCCTCTTTTCCCATGCCGCAGAGCTGGGCGGCCTTCACCGCCTGTTGCAGGTGCTCTTCCACCTTCCGCAGCTGTTCCTCCTTGAGAAACTCTGTGTTTTTCCCTGCCACAAAGCTGCCTTTGCCGGTTTGGGAATAGAGAAAGCCTTCCCGTTCCAGCTCTTCGTAGGCACGCTTTGTGGTGATAACACTGATCCGCAGTTCCTTTGCCAGCAGCCGCATGGAGGGGAGGGCGTCCCCTTCTTTCAGCTCCCCGCTGATGATCAGCGCTTTTACCTGTTCCACGATCTGTTCATAAATGGGCTTCCCACTTTGGTTGCTGATGACGATATGCAAACCAACACATCCCTTCCGCCGCGTTTCCCTGGGGCGGTCCATTCCCCAAGGAGGCGCGGCAACATTTCTTCGCGATGAAATATTGTATATATACTATATACACGATAATTACGGTTTGTCAAGGGATCTTTCAAAAATTTATCCGCGGAATGATGCACAATGAGGGAGAAAAAGAAAAGGCCCCGCCAAAGCGGGGCCGATAAGCTGAGACACTGCCTGTGGCGGGTACCCGGGAAGGAACGAGGCGCCTTTATAAGCCAAAGAAATCCAACGCTTTTTGAATGAACAGGTCCCAGAAGGCCCATTCGTGGGCAAACCCGTCGGCTTCTTCAAAAGTGGCGGGAAGCCCGATCTGCTGGGCGTACTCCTTAAAGGCAACGTAGTTGGGGTACAGGAAATCGTCGGTGCCGCTGCAGAAGTACAGCCGGGGGAGATTCCCTTCCTGAATCAGCGCCGGAAGTTTGTCCCACACGTTGGCAGGGGATTGGAGGTACCCCTCCATGCCGCCGAAGTTGTCCATCAAGTTTCGGGTGCGCTGGTTGAAAGCGGCTTGGTCGCCGGTGGCGTTGGGGTCCAGCTGGATCTTGTGGAGATCGTTGGGCGCGCAGGAAAGCACTGCCGCCGCGGCAAATTTTTCCGGCCTGCCCGCCGCGTACTGGAACACGCCCCGGCCGCCCATGGACAGCCCGGCAATGTAGTTGTCCTCCCGTTTGCTGGAAGCGGGGTACCAGTTGTGGACCAGGGGCATCAACTCGTCAAATAGGTAGTCCCAGGCCCGGTACCCCGTGCCGAACCCCGGCCAATTGAGATAGTTGGAGTTCAAGCCGCTGGGCATCACCACAATCAGGTCCCGGGCAGTTGCGTACCGCTCGATGCTGGATTTCCGCACCCAGTCGGTGTAGTCGCCGAAGGTGCCGTGGAGCAGCCAGAGCACCGGGTACTTTTTCCCGTTGGCGTAAAAATTCTCCGGTGTGGTGCCATGGGGCTTGTCCGGCAGGATGATGGAAACGTCGGTGTTGTTGCCCAGGCATTCGCTTTCAAAGTTCAAGTGGACCAGTGCCATCCTTTGTGCCTCCTATCCAAACTCAGTCGCTGATGTGCCCGGAGCTGACCCCTTGCCGGGCGTCGTCCAGGGGCAGCCACTTCATGGCCTTCAGGATGTACTCGTCCCAGAAGTACCAGTCATGTACGCCGGGGCCCTCTTCATAGGTCAGGTCAAAGCCCAGGTTTTGCAGGTGGTCCCGGAACTTCCTGTTCGGGGCGATCAGGCCGTCTTCTGTGCCGCAAGCCATGTAGAACTTGGGTTTTACCGGCTGGGAGGCCACTTTTTCCGCCAGCGCGAAATAGTCCATGTGGCTGCCCTTCACTTTGTCCAGGTCGCCGAACACGGACTCGTAATACCCTTTATTGGTCATGAGGAAATCTGTGTACTCTTTATGTTCCGGCAGGGAGTCCAGAATCAGCGCGGAGGACAGGGCGCACACCGCCCCGAAGGTTTCCGGGTTTTGCAGGCCGTTGACAATGGCCCCAAAGCCGCCCATGGAGAGGCCGCCGATGAAGGTATCCTCCCGCTTGGTGGACAGGGGGAAGGTGCGGCGGGTAAAGTCCACCAGCTCTTTGCCAATGTAAGTCCCGTACAGCCGGCTGGCCTTGGGGTTGTCCACGTAGAAGCTGTTTTCCCCAGCGGGCATCACCACCGCCAGGTTGCGTTCCAACGCCCAGGCCTGTACCCGGGTGCCGCATACCCAGTCGGTTTCATTGCCGAAAATGCCGTGGAGCAGGTACAGGGTCTTGAAGGGGCCTTGGGGCAGAACCCCATCGGGGCCCACCATTTTGTCCGTGGGGAGAACCACTTGGATGGGGACAGGACGCCCCAAGGATTTGGACATGAAATCGCAGCGAATCAATGCCATAAATGCGCACTTCCTTTTCTCGTTTTTTATATATTTTACTCTATTATAGGGGATTGCCTTCCGCATTGCAACAGATTTTTTGTGCAGCTTTTCTTGAGGGAACTTGCAAAAACCTGCCGTTATGTGCTACAATGGGTAAAATCGTTTTTGGGGCCAGGAAGCCTGTTTCCGGGCCATTTCCCCCCGATCGATCATCCGATCCAATGAGGTGTGTTTATGAAACCGTTGATTGCCATTGTTTCCCTTTACGATGAAAAGCTGGAAAGCTATTGGATGCTGCCCGGTTACGCCCAGGGTTTGGAGGACGCAGGCGCTTCCCCGGTGATCCTGCCCCTCACCGCAGACGAGGAAACCCTTGCCCGCTATGCCCAGACCTTTGACGGCTTCCTGTTTCCCGGCGGCCACGACTTGGACCCGGCCCTGTATGGCCAGTCCCCCACGGAGAAATGCGGGCTGTTCATCCCCCAGCGGGATGAGATGGAAAAACGCCTGTTCCCCTTGGTTCTGGAAATCGGCAAGCCGCTGCTGGGCATTTGCCGGGGCATCCAGCTGTTCAACGTGATGTTGGGCGGCGATCTTTACCAGGATATCCCCACCGAATGCCCCAGTGAGGTGGAGCACCATGAAACACCCCCTTACGACAAGGTAGCCCATCAAGTGGCCATCCGGGAGGGGACCCCTCTGTACAGTGCGGTGGGCGTCGCCCAAATGGGGGTGAATTCCTACCACCACCAGGGGGTAAAGACCTTGGGCAAGGGCCTGGAAGTGGCCGCCACTGCCCCGGACGGCATGGTGGAGGCGGTGTACCTGCCGGATCACCGGTTCGCCTTGGCGGTCCAGTGGCACCCGGAGTTTTCCCGGCTCTCCGATGAGAACAGCCGGAATATCTTCTCCGCCTTTGTGGGTGCTTGCCGATAAGGGCGAGAAAGGCTCTTTGGCGATTTTAACCGCTAAATTAAAAAAGCAATTCCAGTTTTTGGGGGAATCCCCTTTTTTGCAGGAGGCTTGGCCAGCTTCTTGCAAAAATCCCCGTATGTGCTATAATTCTAATAATGAGGCCGCATGAGGTGACAGCCCCGGCGGTTTGTGAAAAGGAAAGGTGTTACTTATGCAGGAAATTAAAATTGAATTGACAAAAACCCCGAAGCAAAAGCCGGCGGACCAGTCCAAGCTGGGCTTTGGTAAAATTTTTACCGACCATATGTACGTCATGCCCTATGATCGGGAGCATGGCTGGCACGACCCCAAGATCGTCCCTTACCAGCCCATCACCCTGGAGCCCTCTGCCATGGTGTTCCACTACGGGCAGGAGATGTTCGAGGGCCTGAAGGCCTATAAGACCGAGGACGGCCGTGTGCTGTTGTTCCGCCCTGACAAGAATATTGCCCGCGCCAACCACTCCAACGACCGCCTGTGCATCCCCGAGATCCCCGAGGATGACTTCCTGAATGCCCTCACCACCCTGGTGGGCGTGGAAAAGGATTGGATCCCCACCCAGCCCGGCACCTCCCTGTACATCCGTCCCTTTGTCATCGCAACCGACCCCTTTCTGGGCGTGCGGCCTTCTGATACCTACCTGTTCATCATCATCCTGTCCCCCTCCGGCGCTTACTACGAAAGCGGCCTTGACCCGGTGAAGATCTGGATTGAAGACGACTATGTCCGGGCAGTCCGGGGCGGCATCGGCGAAGCTAAGACCGGCGGCAACTATGCGGCCAGCCTGGCTGCCCAGGTGAAGGCTCACGACGAGGGCTACTCCCAGGTGCTGTGGCTGGACGGCGTGGAGCGCAAGTACATTGAAGAAGTGGGCGCCATGAACATCTTCTTCAAAATCAACGGCAAAGTGGTCACCCCCATGCTCAACGGCAGCATCCTGCCCGGCGTCACCCGTGCCACTTGCATCGACCTGTGCAAGCACTGGGGCATGGAAGTGGAAGAGCGCCGCATTTCTGTGGATGAGTTGGTAGAAGCCGCTAGGACCGGTGCCCTGGAAGAGTGCTGGGGCAGCGGCACCGCGGCGGTGATCTCCCCTGTGGGCGCCCTCCGGTTCGAGGACACCGTCATGGAGATCTCCGGCGGTGGCATCGGCCCTGTGAGCCAGAAGCTGTACGACACTGTCACCGGCATCCAGACCGGCAAGGTGGAAGACACCTTTGGCTGGACCGTGGAAGTCAAGTAAGGTTTCATTTTGATAGATAGAAGGAGGAAGCGTTGGGGCTTCCTCCTTTTCTTTATGGGGACAGGCGAGGTGGACAGATAGGGGGGCCTTGGCTTGGCAGAGAGCCGCAGCCCTTGCTTTTTTGCTATGCCTTCGGTATACTGGAGCCAGAATAGGGGAGGAGTCGGTCCTCCCAGCAGAAACTTGCGTTTAAAAGAGGAGCTTTTATGAAACTGCGATCTGGTATTTCTGGCTGCCTGGCCCTGCTGTTGGCCGTTGCCCTGGTGGGTTCCGGGTGTTCCTGGGGCGGCACAGGGGAGGGCAGCCGGCTTGCGGAGGCCCCCAGTTCCTCCGCAGTGGAAGCTGCGGCCCAGCCCACGGCAGCTCCCAGCCCGACACCTGCCCCCACCCCAACACCGCAGCCATCTCCGGTGACGGTGGAGGGCACCATCACAGCCGCAGCAGCAGATTGGTTCAACCTGCTGTTGCCGGACGGCACGCTCTTCACGGTGCTTTTTTCTCAGAATGGGCAGGACCAAGCGGAAAATTGTGCCAATGGGAATCTGGCCCGTGTCACCTATGATGAAACCGCCCGCCAGGGGGATACGGTCACCGCTTGGGAAGTGCAAATCTCGGTGCCGGAACAGTATGCCGGGGTGGAGGAGATGCTCTCTTCCATGACCCTGGAGGAAAAGGTGGGGCAGCTGTTTTTTGTCCGGGTGCCGGCGGAGGGGGCTGACGCGGACGTGGCCCAGTACCACTTTGGGGGATATATCCTGTTTGGACGGGATTTCAAGGGGCAGACCCGGGAGCAAGTCCAGCAAACCCTCCAAAGCTACCAAGCCAGCTCCAAGATCCCCCTGCTCCTTGGCGTGGATGAGGAAGGGGGCACCGTGGTGCGGGTCAGCGCCAATCCAAACCTTTGTGAGGAACCTTACTATTCCCCCCGTGCCCTGTACGACATGGGAGGACTTGACGTGGTTGCCGCTGTAGAACAGGATAAGATCGCCACCCTCCAAGGGCTGGGCCTCAACGTGAACTTTGCCCCGGTGTGCGATATCTCCCAGCAGGAGGGGGCGTTTATGTACGGCCGTTCCCTGGGCAGGGACGCGGAAACCACTTCGGAGTACATCCGGAAGATGGTGGGCCTCTACAGTCAGAATTCCATGGGCTGCGTGCTCAAGCATTTCCCCGGTTACGGCAACAATGCGGATACCCATACCGGGATGGCCATAGACGAAAGGCCCTATGAAACTTTCCGGCAACAGGATTTCCAGCCCTTCCAGGCAGGGATCCAGGCGGGGGCAGGGTGCGTGCTGGTGAGCCACAACATCGTCACCTGTGTAGACGGCCAGTACCCGGCCTCGTTATCCTCCCAGTGGCACCAAGTCCTGCGGGAAGAACTGGGGTTTACCGGCTGCGTCATCACCGACGATTTGGTGATGGACGCCATTCGGCAGTATTGCGATGCTTCCAGCGCGGCGGTCCAAGCGGTGAAGGCGGGCAACGACCTGCTTTGCTGCTCCGACTATGAAACCCAGTACCCGGCGGTGCTGGCCGCTGTCCAAAATGGGGAGATCTCCGAGGAACGGATCGATGAGTCTGTCCGCAGGGCCCTTCGCTGGAAAGCCCAGCTGGGGATTTTAGGATGAGCCCCTTTCTGCTTTCTAAAAATTAAAAAACTAAAATGTAACCCCCGGAGAGCGTCAAGGTCGCCGGGGGCTTTTCTATTGTGGGGCACGGCCTTTTTCTCAGTCCCCCTGTTTCCACTGTTGGATCGCCTTTAAAAAGGCTGGCCCAAACCGCTGTAGTTTGGCCTGCCCCACGCCGGGGATCCCCAGCAGCTCCGCCGGGGTGGCGGGCTGGTAAGCCGCCATGGCTTCCAAGGTCGCGTTGGAGAAGACCACGTAGGCGGGGATGTTCTGTTCCTGGGAAAATTCTGAACGCAGCAGCTGCAGCTGCTGGAATAGACCAGGGTCTCCTTTGGGTAGGGCGCCCAGGGCCGCTTTGGCCTTGGGGGCCTCTTCCTGCTGGCGCACCCGCATGGTCACTGGTTCCAGTCCCCGCAGGAGCCTGTCTGCCTGGGGGCCTAGGCTCAAAACCGGATACTCCCCTTGGGACTGTTCCAGATACCCCTGGAGCAGCAGGGTGTTCACCATCTCACGCAAGTGCTCTTCCCGGGTGGCCTGTAGCTTCCCGTACACAGGCAACCTGTCTAGACGCTGGCGGAGCAGCCGTTCGCTTTTGCTGCCCCGCAGCACATCCACCACCATGGTGGTACCAAAGCGCTCCCCCAGGTACCGCACGCAGGAAACGATCTCCCGGGCCTCCTGGGTGATATCCACTTGGATGAGATCCCCCCGGCAGTTTTGGCAGTTGCCGCATTGGGTGGGGGCGTGCTCCCCAAAGTAGTGGAGGAGGTACTCCCGCAGGCAGCTGGTGGTGTGGCAGTAGCCGGTGATGGCCCGCAGCCGCTGCTCATTAAGCTGGGTCAGTTCTTCCAGGGTGTGTTCGTCAATATACTGGGTTTCGTCCCCGTGGGAAAAGAGGAACCGGTTGAGGCCCACGTCTTGGCCGCTGTATAGTAGGAAGCACTGAGCCGGGCCGCCGTCCCGCCCTGCCCGGCCTGCCTCTTGATAATAGCTTTCCAGGTCCTTGGGCATATTATAATGGATCACGAACCGCACGTTGGGTTTGTCGATCCCCATGCCAAAGGCGTTGGTGGCTACCATTACCTTGGCACGGTCATAGAGGAAGTCCTCCTGGTTCCGCTGGCGCTCCTGGTCGGGGAGCCCAGCGTGGTAACGGGTGGCAGCGACCCCCCTCTCCTGGAGGGCCTGGCAGATATCCTCCACCCCTTTGCGGGTGGCGCAGTAGACCATGCCGCTTTGATCCCGGCGGCTTTCCACAAGCTGGAATACCTCGGCCAGCTTGTCCTTGGGGCGGCGCACCTCAAAGTACAGGTTGGGACGGTCAAAACTGGTGACCGTCACCCAGGGGTCTTGCAATTCCAGCTGGGTGAGGATGTCCTCCCGCACTTTTGGGGTGGCTGTGGCGGTAAAGGCGGAAACCACCGGGCGCTTGGGCAGGCTGTTTACAAATTCCGGGATGGAGAGATAGCTGGGGCGGAAGTCCTGGCCCCATTGGGAGAGGCAGTGGGCCTCGTCCACCGCCACCATGGAGATGGGGGAGTTTTTGGCAAAGTCCAAAAATTCCGGGGCCAAAAGCCGTTCCGGCGCAACGTAGATGATCTTGTATACCCCGGCCCGGGCGTTGCGCAGGGCTGCCCGGTATTGGTTCCAGGTGAGGGAGCTGTTGAGATAGGCCCCCCGCACACCGTTGTGCACCAAGGCCATCACCTGGTCTTTCATTAGGGAGATGAGAGGGGAGACCACCAAGGTGATGCCATCCATCAACAAAGCGGGCACCTGGTAGCACAGGGATTTCCCCGCCCCTGTGGGCAGGACCCCCAAAACGTCCTTGCCGGAAAGGAGGGCGTCGATCAGCTCTTCCTGGCCCGGACGAAAAGAGGGGTAGCCGAAATATTGTTCCAAGATCTGAAATTTCGTTGGCATAGGACGCGTTTTTCCTTTCAAAAAATAACCGTATTCCCCAGTATAGCAGAAAAAAGCGGATCAGGAAAGCTTAGTGTGATTTTTACGACAAAGCAAATGCTATATTTATAAATTAATTTTAAATATACTAATTTTTTTAGAAAATTAAGCTAAATTTCTCTTGCGGAGGCTTTCTAATGGTGCTATACTAAAGCCAGAATCAAACTGCCTGGGGCGGGGAAGCCCGCCCCTTTTTTCGATGGGAAGGAGCAATCACTATGGCGAAGAAAACCTGGATGACCCGGGCCGCGGGGGTGCTGCTGCCTGTCAGCAGCTTACCTTCCAAATATGGCGTGGGCACATTTGGCCAGGCTGCCAGGGAATGGGTGGATTTTCTCGCCCGTGCCAAGCAACGCTACTGGCAAGTTCTGCCCTTGGGGCCCACCAGTTTTGGGGATAGCCCCTACCAAAGCTATTCTGCTTTTGCTGGCAACCCGCTTTTTATCGACCTGCAGGAGCTGTGCAACGCAGGGCTTTTGAAAAAAGGCCGCTGCAAGCGCACCCCTTGGGGGGAGGACCCCTCCTATGTGGACTATGATACAGTGCGGGCAGGCAGGGATCAACTGCTGCGGCGCGCGTTCTCTCACTTTCAGCACTTTCGTGTGCTGGAGCGCTTCCGGAAGCGGAACAAATTCTGGGTGGAGGATTACGCCCTCTATATGGCCCTGAAAGAGAAGATGGACGGCCGCCCCTGGCCGGAGTGGGAGGAGGGCCTGCGGATGCGGGACCCCGAAACCCTGGAGGTGTGGAAAAAGCGCTGCAAAGAGGAGGTGGACTATCATGTGTTTACCCAGTATCTGTTCTTCCAGCAGTGGAGCGACCTGAAAAAATATGCCAATGAAAAGGGCGTGAAGATCATTGGCGACGCCCCCATTTACGTGGCTATGGACAGCGCCGACGTATGGGCCCATCCGGAACTGTTCCAGCTGGATGAGAACAATCTGCCCACGTTGGTGGCAGGCTGCCCGCCGGACGCCTTTTCCGAGGACGGCCAGCTGTGGGGCAACCCCCTTTACAACTGGGACGTGATGAAAGAGGACGGCTATGCCTGGTGGATGGAGCGCATCCAGGCAAACCTCACCATGTACGATGTGCTGCGCATCGACCACTTCCGGGGCTTGGAAAGCTATTATGCCATCCCCTATGGGGACGCCACTGCCCAAAACGGCCATTGGTGCAAAGGCCCTGGGATGGATTTCATCCGGGCCATCCGGAGCACCGTGGGGGATGCCCCCATCATCGCCGAAGACTTGGGGATGCTCACCCCGGCGGTACACCGGCTGCTGAAGAACAGCGGCTATCCCGGCATGAAGGTGCTGCAATTTGCCTTCAATGCCAGTGAAGAGAGCACCTACCTGCCCCACAACCTGCCTAACCACTGTGTGGTGTACACGGGCACCCACGACAACGACACCACCCGGGGCTGGCTGGATTGCGCCTCTCCGGAGGACCTGGAGTTTGCTATGGAATACCTGGGGCTGGAGGACCTGAAAGAGGGCAACTGGGCATTTATCCGGGCAGCGCTTTCCAGCGTGGCGGACTTGGCCATCGTGCCCTTCCAGGATTACTTGGACTTGGGGTCCGAGGCCCGGATCAACACCCCTTCCACCGTGGGGGGGACCAACTGGCGGTGGCGGATGGCAAAAGACTGCACCACCAAAAAACTTGCCAAGAAAATGGCCCGGCTGGCCACCATTTACGGCCGCGCCCGGGAGTTAGGGGGAAACAGCCATGCGGATGCGTGATGAACTGGAACAGAAGGTGGGCCTGCGTTTTTCCAAAGGCCTGATGGCAGCGGACAACAAGGAGATCTACCTGGCCCTGTTGGAACTTGTCCAGGAAAAGCTGGCAGCGGCCAAGCAGATCCAGGGGGAGAAAAAACTGTACTACATCTCCGCGGAATTCCTGGTGGGCAAACTGCTGTCCAACAACCTGATCAACCTGGGGATCTACGACCAGGTGAAAGAGGCCCTGGCCGAGGCTGGCAAAGACCTGTCCCAAGTGGAAGAGCAGGAAAACGAGCCCTCCCTGGGCAACGGCGGTTTGGGCCGCCTGGCTGCTTGCTATCTGGACTCCGCCGCCACTCTGGGCCTGCCTGGGGACGGCGTGGGGCTTTGCTATCATTTTGGCCTGTTCAAGCAGTATTTCCAAGACCACAAGCAGCAGGAGCGCCCCGATGCCTGGCTTTCTCCCCAAAGCTGGCTGAAGAAAACCGGCGTGCGCTTTCCGGTGCCCTTCCCCCAAGGGGAGGCCACCGCGGTGCTGTACGACCTGTCTGTTTCCGGGTATGAAAATGGCGTCAACAAGCTGCACTTGTTTGATTTGGAAACCGTGGACGAATCCCTTGTGAAAGAGGGCATCGACTTTGACAAGACCGATATCCTCCACAACCTGACCCTGTTCCTCTATCCCGACGACAGCGACCGTGCCGGCAGGCTTTTGCGGGTGTACCAGCAGTACTTCATGGTCAGCGCCGCCGCCCAGCTGATTGTAAAGGAGCTGGAAGAGAAGGGCCACCCCTTGAGGGAGCTGCACAAGTATGCCGTCATCCAGATCAACGACACCCATCCCTCCATGGTGATCCCGGAGCTGGTGCGGCTGCTCACCTCCAAGGGCGTGTCCCTGGATGACGCCATCGATACCGTGAGCAAGACCTGCGCCTATACAAATCACACCATTTTGGCGGAGGCGTTGGAGAAGTGGCCTTTGGACTATCTGGAAGAGGCCGTGCCCGGCTTGGTGCCCATTCTCCAGGAACTGGATAAACGGGTGAAGGCCAAGTACCCCGACAAGGCCCTGGCCATCATCGATGAGAACAACTTGGTGCACATGGCCCACATGGATATCCATTACGGGTTCTCGGTCAACGGCGTGGCCAGCCTCCACACGGAGATCCTGGAGAAATCCGAGCTGAAAGCCTTTGCCGAAGCCTACCCGGAAAAGTTTAACAACAAGACAAACGGCATTACGTTCCGCCGCTGGCTGATGCACTGTGACCCTGCCCTTGCCGCCTTCATCACCGAGAAGGTCGGCCCCGGCTGGAAAAAAGACGCCAACCAGTTGGAAAAGCTGCTTCTGTTCCGGGATGACGAAGCCACCCTGCGGCAACTTTTGGAGATCAAGCAGCAGAACAAGCGGGACCTGTGCGCTTACCTGAAAGCTGCCGAAGGGGTGGAGGTGGACGAAAACTCCGTCTTTGACATCCAGATCAAACGCCTCCACGAGTATAAGCGCCAGCAGATGAACGCCCTGTATATTATCTGGAAATACCGGCAGATCAAGGTGGGACACAAGCCCAAGCGGCCCATCACCCTGCTGTTTGGGGCAAAAGCGGCTCCGGCGTATATCATCGCCAAGGACATCATCCACCTGATCCTCTGCCTGCAGGAGATCATCGCCAACGACCCGGAGGTCAGCCCTTGGCTAAAAGTCCACATGGTGGAGAATTACAACATCACCTGGGCCGAGCATTTGATCCCCGCCTGCGACATCTCCGAACAGATCTCCCTTGCCTCCAAAGAGGCCAGCGGCACCGGGAACATGAAGTTCATGCTCAACGGCGCCGTGACCCTGGGCACCATGGACGGCGCCAACGTGGAGATCCACGACCTGGTGGGGGAGGAGAACGTGTATATCTTTGGCCAGTCCAGCGAAACCGTGATGGACCTCTACGCCAAGGCAGCCTATCACCCCTGGGAGTACTACGGCCAGGACGAGGAGATCACCAGCTTGGTGGACTTCATCATCAGCCCCATGGTGATGCGCCTGGGCGACCCGGAGAATTTGGCCCGCCTCTATAAAGACATGACCCGGAAGGATTGGTTCATGGCCCTGTTGGACGTGAAGGAGTATATCCAAGTCAAAGAGCGTGCCCTGGAAGACTACGAGGACCGCTTGGCCTGGGCGAAGAAGATGCTCTGCAACATCGCCAAAGCCGGATATTTCTCCTCCGACCGTTCCGTTGCAGAGTACAACCGGGATATCTGGAAGCTGTGACCGGAGCGGTGGGAGCTTTCCCTAAGTTTGCCTTGACTTACCGCCGCCCCCTGGGATATAATGCAAAACACAGTGTGCCGGGTCTGTTTTGGCCTTTGGCGCCTTCCCTGGGGGAGTAGTTTGCTGGGAGCGGAAGCTTGCAGCGGCAATGTCAACACATTGGTCATTCGATCTGGTATTGCCTGAAAAAACGAGACTCATGGAAAATGCCTGTCCGCTCATAGGATAGGGTGTTTTCCGCGAGTCTTTTTTCATGCGCGGAAACACCCCAAAAAACAATTTGGAGGTAGAAAAGATGGGTTTGTTGGAACTGTTCTTGGTGGCTGTTGGCCTTTCCATGGATGCCTTTGCCGTGGCGGTGTGCAAGGGTTTGGCGCTGCGGAAGGTGAACTGGCGGCAGATGGCCTTGGTAGGCTTGTGGTTTGGAGGGTTCCAGGCGCTGATGCCCCTGCTTGGCTATTTTGTCGGCGTGCAGTTTAAAGACCAGATCACCTTTATTGACCACTGGATCGCCTTTGCCCTGCTGGCAGTGATCGGCGGCAATATGGTTCGGGAGTCCTTTTCCAAGGAGGAGGAATGTCCCGATGCGTCCCTCAGCGTCAAGGCGATGCTGCCCATGGCCATTGCCACCAGCATCGACGCCCTGGCCGTGGGGGTCGGTTTCGCCTTTTTGGATGTGAACATCGGCGCCGCGGTGAGCTTTATCGGCGTGATCACCTTCTTGCTTTCCATGGTGGGCGTGAAGGTGGGCAGCCTGTTTGGCGCCAAGTATAAAAGCAAGGCCGAGCTGGCGGGCGGCGTCATTTTGATCCTGTTGGGCCTGAAGATCTTGTTGGAGCATCTGGGTGTGCTGGGATGACCCGGAGACGCGATTATTTGGAGGTGACCCTATGTCCCTGTTTTCTAAGAAAAGAGCGCTTGTGCTGTTTGGCTCCCCGCGAAGCCATGGCATGACACGAAAGCTGTTGGACAGCTTCCTGTCCGGCTTTTATCAGAATAAAGATTGGTCTGTGGAGGAGGTTTCCCTCTACGAGCTTTCCCCCCATCCCTGCACCGGGTGCCGGGCCTGCGCCAAAAAGGAGGGCTGCTCCTTCGGCGACCTGGATGGGCTGGACAAGTCCCTGCGGGCTTGCGACCTGCTGGTGGTGGCCTCTCCCGTATACAACAGCTCCTTCCCGGCTCCCTTGAAAGCGTGGCTGGACCGCACCCAGCGGTACTTTGAAGCCCGCTTTTCCCTAGGGATGCGCCCGCCCATCGAAAAACACCGGGATGCTGTACTGCTGCTCACCATGGGCTCCCAGGAGGGGTTTGCCGTGGAAGTGTGCGCCCATCAGTTGGAGCGGGCCTTTTCCGTGATGAATACCAGCTTGGCGGGCATAGCTCTTTGGCAGGGTACCGACCAGGGGGAGCAGGGTTGGGAAACGGCCGGGCGGCAGGCGGCGGCCTTGGCCAGGCGTGTCTCTGGGGACGGCGCCCTGTCCCTGAGGCAGGTGCGAGAGGCCTCCCCGGAGCTAGAGCGGCTGCAGGCCTTGTACCATTCCGCCTTCCCAGCGAACGAACGCCGTAACTTGACAAGCTTGCTGCGGGATTCCACCGGCAGCGGGGAAGTCCTTTCCTTGTGGCGGGGGGAGGAGTTTGTGGGGCTGGGCTGCACCCTGCTCACCAGGAAGATGGCCCATCTTATCTACTTTGCCGTAGAGCCTTCTCTGCGGGGAGGAGGGCTTGGTTCCCAGGCGCTGGAGTTGTTCCGGCGCAGATATGTCCCCCGGCCCTTGGCTGTGGACATTGAGGAGCCCTTAGAGGGCACTCCCAACCAGGCCCAGCGCCTGCGGCGGAAAAATTTTTACCTGCGCGGGGGGCTTTTGGAAACCCCCGTGCGTTACCGATGGCGTGGTGAAGCTTACCAGATCCTCTCTACCGGCCCCTTGTCCCCAGAGGACTGGGAGGACTTTTGGGAGGACTTGCGTCAGAAGAACCCTCGGCTGCTGGGATATTGAGCCTGTTTGCGCTGGCGCTTGAAATCCTGCGAAAGATGTGATATGATAGGTCGAAGAAAATCACTAGATTCAGTAAGGCGGTTGAATTATGTCTGGACATTCGAAATGGAATAATATCAAACGGAAAAAAGAAAAAGCCGACGGCGCTAAGGCCAAGGTCTTTACCAAGATCGGCCGTGAGCTGGCTGTGGCCGTAAAAGAGGGCGGCAGTGCCGACCCGGCGGCCAACTCCCGCCTGCGGGACGCCATCGCCAAAGCCAAGGCGGCCAACGTCCCCAACGACAACATCGACCGGATCATCAAAAAGGCTGCCGGCGAAGGCAATAATGACAACTACGAAAACGTCACCTACGAAGGGTATGGCCCCAACGGCGTGGCCGTTATCGTGGAGGCCCTCACCGACAACCGGAACCGCACCGCTGCCGATGTGCGCCACGCTTTTGACAAGTTTGGCGGCAACCTGGGCACCACGGGCTGCGTGTCTTTCATGTTCAATAAGAAGGGCGTGATCGTCATTGAGCGGGAAGGCTTGGACGAGGATACCGTGATGAGCGATGCCCTGGAGGCTGGCGCTTCCGATTTCGCCGCCGATGAAGACGTGTTTGAGATCTCCACCGAGCCCGACGATTTCAGCGGCGTCCGGGAGGATTTGGAGAAGAAGGGGTACGAGTTCGTTTCCGCTGATGTGGAGATGGTCCCCGATACCTATACCAAGATTGACGATGAAGAGGTCATCGTCAAAATGCAGAAGATGCTGGACCTTTTGGAGGACAACGACGATGTGCAGGATGTGTGGCACAACTGGGATGCCCCCGAGGAGGAAGAAGAGGAATAAGTCCGGGACCAATGGTCCTGGGAAAAAAGGCAAATGCCTGTCCAGGGCCGTCGCGGAAGAGTTTCGCGGCGGCCCTTTTGGGGAAACGATTCTTTGATTTGGCAAGACCATTTTGGGAAAGGAAGGGACACTATGCGACACCTGATCGACCCGTTGGACTTTACCCGGGAGGAAACCGACCGGCTGCTCACTTTAGCGGAACAGATCCTTGCAAACCCCGCAGACTATGCCCACGCCTGCGACGGGAAAATTTTGGCTACCCTGTTTTACGAGCCCAGTACCCGCACCCGTTTGAGTTTTGAATCCGCTATGATGCGTTTGGGCGGCAAAGTGCTGGGGTTTTCCTCGGCGGGGAGCAGCTCTGCCTCCAAGGGGGAGAGCGTGGCGGACACTATCCGCATGATTTCCGGCTATGCTGATATCGCCGCCATGCGCCACTTTAAAGAGGGTGCTCCCTATGTGGCGGCCCGTTATTCCAAGATCCCCGTGATCAACGCCGGGGACGGCGGCCATCAGCATCCCACCCAGACCCTGACGGATATGCTCACCATCCGGCGGAAACGGGGCTCTATCAGCGGGGTGACCATCGGCCTGTGCGGCGACTTAAAATTCGGCCGCACCGTCCACTCCCTCATCAAGTCCCTGGTGCGCTATGAAGATGTGAATTTCGTCCTGATCTCCCCGGAAGAGCTCCGGGTGCCCAGTTACATCTTAAAAGAGGTCATCAAGCCCTCCGGCCACAGCTGGCGGGAAGTGCGGGACATGGAGGAAGTCATGCCCCAGCTGGATTTCCTCTATATGACCCGTGTCCAGCGGGAGCGCTTCTTCAACGAGGAAGATTACGTCCGCTTGAAGGACTCCTACGTCCTGACCAAGGAGAAGCTGGACCTGGGCAAGAAAGACCTGGCAGTTCTCCATCCGCTGCCCCGCGTCAATGAGATTGCCCCCGAAGTGGACGACGATCCCCGTGCTATGTACTTTGAGCAGGCCCGGGGCGGCGTGTTTGTCCGCATGGCACTGATCCTCACCCTGCTGGGCCTCGCCCCCGGGGTGCTGGACGCTGAGTAAAAAGGAGGGGGAGAATATGCTGAATATCGATAGCATGGAAAACGGCATCGTCATCGACCATATCACCGCCGGCCGAGGGATGCGCATTTACGAACTTTTGGAATTGGACAAGCTGGATACCTGCGTGGCTATCATCAAGAATGCCCGCAGCAGCAAATATGGGAAAAAGGACATCATCAAGATCGAGGGCGTCATGAACATCGACCTGGACGTATTGGGCTTTATTGATGACAACGCCACAGTCTGCACCATTGTCAATGGGAAGCTTGCCAGCAAGACAAAGCCTCCCCTGCCTAAAAAGCTTGTCAATGTGATCTCCTGCAAAAACCCCCGGTGCATCACCTCGGCGGAGAACGTGGACCAGATCTTCACCCTCTGTGATGAAAAGGCCCACCGGTACCGCTGCATCTATTGCGAGCAGGAGTACAAAAAATAAGGAGGCGCCCATGGACATCCGTCTGGAAAAGCCGGAAGAGTACCGGCAGGTGGAAAACCTGGTCCGGGAGGCCTTTTGGAATGTGTATCAGCCGGGCTGCGTGGAGCACTACCTGCTCCACCAGCTGCGGGACGACCCCCGGTTTGTGCCGGAGCTGGACTACGTAGTGGAAGAAGAGGGCAAAGTGGTGGCCCAGATCGCCTACGCCAAAGGGATCTACCGGCCGGACGCAGGGGGTGAGCAGGAGTTGCTTCTGTTCGGCCCTGTGGGGGTGCTTCCAGAGTATCAGAACAAAGGGTACGGCTCGGCGCTGATCCGGTTTACCTTGAACCGGGCCAGAGAGCTGGGCTGGCCTGCGGTGGTCATCACCGGAAGCCCTGCCTATTACAGCCGGTTCGGATTTGAGCCTGCCGGGAAGTACGGCATCCACCATGCCATGGTGGACCGGGAAGACCCCTTCCCAGTGTTCCAGATCCAGGTGCTGGACCCCAGCCGTCTGCCGCCTTCCCCGGGCGCCTACTGGGACCCTCCCTGCTACGAGCCCTCCCAGGAGGATGTGGAAGCCTTTGACCGGCAGTTTCCAGGGAAGAAAAAAGAGGTACGCCCGGGGCAGCTCCGGGGATAAAAGGAGGTAGCCATGAGAAAACCGTGGGATATCCCAGCCGGCAGCCAGGGCTGTTCCGGTGTGGGAAGGCAGTATGCCCGCCGGGCGCCTAGGGTGCGGTCCAGGGTTTCGGGAGGAAAGCTCTTGCTGGGGATCATCACCCTGCTGAATGTGGCTTTGTCCTTGGCGCTGGCAATCGTCCGGCGGGACGAGCTCCTTCACGCTGTGCGCAGCCAGGACGGGGAAGAGGTGCGGGTGCTCCTCACCGCGAAAAAGCAGACAAAAACCTGAGTTTCGCCCTTGACTTCCCTTTGCCCGTATGGTAAACTATATAAGCCGCTTATTGTAGGCTGTGGGTGATTTATGCCCATTTCAAGTGAGCTTTGCTCCGCCCAGCAGTAGCGAGATCAACGAAAAGGTAGGAAAAAGTATGTTTGCAGTCATCGAAACCGGCGGTAAGCAGTACAAAGTGCAGTACGGCGACGTCATCTATGTGGAAAAGCTGAACGTGGCGGACAACGACACCGTGGAGTTCCCCGTGGTGGCCGTGTTTGGCGAAGAGGGCACCAAGATCGGCACTCCCTATGTGGAAGGCGCCACAGTCACCGGCAAGGTGGTCAAGAACGGCAAGGCCAAGAAGATCACCGTGTTCACCTACAAGCCCAAGAAGAATTCCAAGCGCAAGATGGGCCATCGTCAGCCCTATACCAAGGTGCAGATCGAGGCCGTGAAGGCGTAAGATGATCCGTATCCAATTTTTGACTCAGCCGGAAGGGGCCCTGCAGGGTTTTTTAATGGAAGGCCACGCCGGGTGTGGGGAAGCTGGGCAGGACATTGTTTGTGCCGCTGTTTCCTCCGCCGCATACCTGGTGGCCAACACCCTCACGGAGATCCGCCGTGTGACGCCCCTTTCCCTTCGAGTGGGGGAAGGCGAGATGTTTTTCCGGATCGAGCCAAAAGACGAACCCCTTTGCAGGGATCTGCTCCAGGGGTTAAAGCTCCACCTGCAAGGCTTGGAGGAACAGTACCCCCACGCCATCCAGGTGGGATATTTGGAAGTCTGAATCCACATTTCAAAGAAAGGAAGACGAACGTCATGCTGAAAATTAATATCCAGCTTTTCGCCCATAAAAAAGGTATGGGCTCCACTAAGAACGGCCGTGATTCCGAGTCCAAGCGCCTGGGTGTCAAGCGCGCCGATGGTCAGTTCGTGCTGGCCGGCAACATCCTGGTCAAGCAGCGCGGCACCAAGATCCATCCCGGCACCAACGTGGGCCGCGGCTCCGATGATACCCTGTTCGCCCTCATCGACGGCAAGGTGAAGTTCGAGCGCATGGGCGCCGACCGCAAGAAGGTTAGCGTGTACGCCGAGTAAGAAAACAACCACGAAAGGCTTCTTCGGGCACTGCCGGAAGAAGCTTTTTTGTTGAAACGGAAAGGGGCGGGCATATGTTCATCGATACCGCGAAAATCTATATCAAAGCCGGTGACGGAGGGGACGGGGCCGTGTCCTTCCACCGGGAGAAATACGTGGCGGCCGGCGGGCCCGATGGGGGCGATGGCGGCCGGGGCGGCAGCATTGTGTTCCAGGTGGACGACAACCTGTCCACCCTGGCGGACTTCCGCTACAAGCGGAAATATGTGGCCCAGCGGGGCGAGAACGGCCGGGGCAACCGGTGCTTTGGGAAAAGCGCCCCAGACCTGGTGATCTACGTGCCCCGGGGCACCCTCATCAAGGAAGTGGAAACTGGGCGTTTGTTGGCGGATATGTCCGGGGACGAGCCTCAGGTCATTGCCAAGGGCGGCAAAGGCGGATGGGGCAACTCCCACTTTGCCACCCCCACCCGGCAGGTCCCTCGGTTTGCCAAGCCCGGTACTCCCGGCGAAGAGCTGGAAGTGCAGCTGGAACTGAAGCTTTTGGCGGATGTGGGCCTGGTGGGCTTCCCCAATGTGGGCAAGTCCACCTTGATCTCCGTGGTCAGCCAGGCAAAGCCCAACATCGCCAATTACCATTTTACCACTTTGACCCCGGTGTTGGGTGTGGTGACTATGCCTCAGGGCAAGTCCTTTGTTATGGCGGACATCCCGGGGCTCATTGAGGGCGCCTGGGAGGGCGTGGGCTTGGGCCACCAGTTCCTGCGTCATGTGGAGCGCTGCCGGCTGCTGGTTCATGTGGTGGACGTTTCCGGCAGCGAGGGCCGTGACCCCAAGGAGGATTTTGCCATCATCAACCGGGAGTTGCAGCGCTTCAATCCGGAGCTGGCCCAGCGGCCCATGCTGGTGGCAGGCAACAAGTGCGACTTGGCCACCGAGGAACAGGTGGCCGATTTCGAGAAGTTTGCCACGGAACAGGGGTATGAGTTCTTCCCCATTATGGCGCCCATCCGGGAGGGGGTGGACCCGCTGCTGAACAAGGTGATGGAACGCCTTTCCCAGCTGCCGCCCATCCGCCGGTACGAGGCGGAAGCTCCCGCCCTCCAGCCTGTGGAGGAGCTGAAGCGCGGCCAGGTGGAGGTGCAGAACCACGACGGCGTCTACTTTGTCAAGGCGCCCTGGCTGCTGAAGATCATGAATGCCGTCAATTTTGACGATTCTGAATCCCTCCAGTATTTCCAGCGGGTGCTTATCGAAACCGGCGTGATCGACGCGCTGCGGGAAGCCGGCTGCCAAGAAGGGGATACCGTGGACCTGTACGATTTGGAATTTGACTTTGTGGAGTAAGGGGCGCTTTCTTTGGATACACTTTTGCAAGAGGGGCAGACGCCCCAAAGCCTCAGCCCGTTGACCCTGGCCTTTGTGGGGGACGGGGTGTATGAGCTGCTGGTGCGGGAACATCTGGTGGCCCAGGGCAACTGCCCGGTGCGCAAGCTCCACAGCCGCAAGGTGGAGCTGGTGCGGTGCCAAGCCCAGGCCAAAGCCCTGGAATCCCTGTGGCCGGTGCTTTCAGAGGAAGAGCGGGATGTGGCCCTGCGGGGGCGCAATGCCCATGTGGGCCACGCGCCCAAAAACGCAGCTGTGGCGGACTATCACGGGGCCACGGCCCTGGAAGCCCTGTTCGGGTACCTGTATTTGGCAGGAAGAGGGGAGCGCCTGCGGGAATTGTTTGCCCAGGTCATTGAAGTGTTGAGCCAAAACCAAGCCCTTTGAGAAAGGCGGTGTCCCTATGGTTGGACAGAAAGCAAAGACGGCGTTTTTGGACCTGTTGTTTATGGTGCTGGGGTCGGCTGTGTACGCGGTGGAGGTCAATGCTTTTACCGCGCCCAACAACATTGCTGCCGGCGGCATCACCGGTATCTGCACCATGCTGAATTACCTGTTTTCCACCCCCATCGGTTTGGCCTCGTTCCTCATCAACATCCCCATTGTGCTTTGGGCGGTGGTGGAGATCGGCTATAAGCTGGTGGCGAAAACGGTCACGGCCATTGTCCTCATCTCCCTGATGATCGACTTGTTTTCCCGCTTTGTCCCCGCCTACCAGGGGGACCCCATTTTGGTGGCGTTGTTTGCCGGGGTGCTGGAAGGGGTCGGCCTTTCGCTGATCTTTGTCCGGGGCGCCACCACCGGCGGCAGCGACTTGGTGGCCCGGCTGTTGGGCAGGCGGCTGCCCCACCTGTCCATGGGCAAGCTGATGCTGGCTGTGGACGGTGCGGTGGTGGCTGTTTCGGCCTTTGTGTATGGCAGTGTGGAAAACGCCATGTATGCCTGCATTGTCATTTTTGTTTCCACCCGGCTGATTGACGCCATCCTCTATGGCTTCGACGCCGGGACAGGGAAGCTGTTCTATGTCATGTCCCCCAAGGTACGGCAGATGGGGAACCGCGTGATCCAGGAGCTGGAGCGCACCGTCACCTATTTGGACTCCCACGGCGGCTACACCGATGAGCCAGGGGAAACCATGCTGTGTGTGGTGCGCCGGTTCGAGGTGTACCAGCTCCAGCGGATCATCCGGGAAGAGGACAACGACGCCTTTGTCATTGTGGGAGAGGCGGGCCAGGTAACCGGCGAAGGGTTCCGTTCCATGCATCCTGATGACAAGTCTGTGAAAGAGCTTGTTAAAGGGCTCCGCCGGGGCCAACGGCACACCCCTGCCCGGTGAACGGGAAAGCGCCCCCCACCGGGCAGTGGAGGGCGCTTTCCCATGGGCCGCGTCAGTTTTGGCCGTTGTTGTGATGGCGGCAGGCTTTGCCGTCCATTTCGGGATTCTGATACTGGCTCTTGCCGCCGCGGTCAGGGATCTCCTGCCGGAGGTTCTGGTTCTCCGGCTGGGACTGCTGGTTTTGGCGGTTTTCAAAAGATTTCTGTTTGTTGTTCATGATGCTTTCGCCCCTTTCCGACCTTAGTGTGTGAGGTTGAGAGGCGTTCATCCAGGGGAAAATTTGGAAAAGGAGGCATTTTATGGAATTGCCCAGCGCCTTTTTGAACGGGATGCGAACCCTTTTAGGGGAGGAATACCCCTCTTTTTTAGAGTGCTGGCAGGGCACGGCTCACCGGGGCTTGCGCCGCAACCCGCTAAAGTGCGGGGAAGCCCAGCTGTGGGAAGCGCTGCCCTTCCCCATAGAGCCTACGGCGTTTTCCCCCCTGAGCTACCGCTTTAACGGGGGGGAAGAAGGGGTGGGCCGCCTGCCTGCCCATCACGCTGGCCTGTTCTACGTCCAGGAACCCTCCGCCTGTTCCGCTGTGACAGCGTTGGATCCCCAACCCGGAGAGCGGGTGCTGGACTTGTGTGCTGCGCCGGGGGGGAAGTCCACCCAGATCGCGGGGCTTCTGGGCGGGGAAGGGCTGCTGTGGAGCAACGAGATCGTCAAGAGCCGGGCGCAGATCCTCCTGTCCAATGTAGAGCGTTTGGGTGTGCGCAACGCCGTGGTGTCCTCCTGCCATCCCCAGCGGCTGTGCGAAGGGCTTCAGGGCTTTTTTGACCGGGTGTTGGTAGACGCCCCCTGTTCCGGGGAGGGAATGTTCCGCCGGGACCCGGCAGCCGTTTCCCAGTGGACGCCGGAAAGCCCGGCCGCCTGTGCCCAGCGCCAGCGCGCCATTTTGGATTCCGCGGCCCTGGCGGTAAAAGAAGGGGGCGCGCTCACATATTCCACCTGTACCTTTGCCAAAGAGGAAAACGAGGACAATGTGGAGTGGTTCTTGGCAGCCCATCCGGAGTTTGAGCTGGTGCCGCTGGACCTGCCCTTTGGCCGCCCCGGGGTAAACGGGCTGCCTGTGCGCCGCATCTACCCCATGGATGGCGGGGAGGGCCATTTTGTGGCAAAGTTCCGCCGGATGGGGGAGAACCCCTGCTATGCGGGACGTTTTGCGGGGACCCTTCCTCCTCGGGAGGTAGGGGAAGCCCGGCAGCTTTTCGAAGAGCTGTTCACGGTGCCCTTCCCGGAGGAAGTGGCCCGTTTCGGGGACCGCCTGTTCCTGCTGCCTCCGGGGCTGCCGGAGCTTTCCGGGCTGGGAGTGCTTCGGGCCGGGGTGGAATTTGCCCGGCAAAAGGGCCGGCGGCTGGAGCCCTCTCACGCGGTGTTCCAATCGGCCCGCAAAGAGGAGTGCCGCCAGAGCATGGATCTCCCTTGGGACGCACCGGCCCTTGCGGCGTTCCTCCACGGAGAGGAGATCGACTGCGATGGGAAAGGATACGTCGCGGTTTGTGCCGGCGGTGTGCCTACGGGATTTGGTAAAGCTTCCGGCGGCAGGCTGAAAAACCACTATCCCAAAGGCTTGAGAAATCTGTAAAGAGAAAAGGCGTCCATCTGCCAGCAGGGTAGATGCCTTTCGTGTTTTCGGAATATTTTATGTGTTAGCGCGTTGCCCTCCCCACGTCCTTCAGCCCTGGCAGTGCCAGTAAGACGCCTGCCAGTACCAAGGCAGGATCTGGGACGGAAACAGAGTCCAGGAAAATGTCTACAACAGCCAAGCCCAGGGCTGTAGCCAGTGTGTCCAAAAAGAGGTACCCCAGGCGCGCGCCCCAGCGGGGGAGCCTTCCTAAGGAGCAGAGGGCGTTCGGCAGGGCCTTTGCCGCCAAGGAAAGGGGGATGGAAAGGACGCTGCCCCAGAAGAAGAAAACAACAATGTCCCACAGGCTTGTATAGCGGAAACCCAGGGGTACCATAAATATGGCGCACACCAGGCCGCACACCGCTGCCACCAGGAACGTGGCCGCGATCAAGATACCTGCGCAGATGAGGATGTCTTTCCATTGTTTTTGTCCCTTCATGCCTTCGTTCCCTTCTTCTTTTAAAATCCAATTTTGAGAAGTCTTTCTGTGTAATCCCTGCCGCAAGGTGTGGGGGAGGGCAGGCTGAGGCCGTACAGGTCGTCCGCGTGGGCTTCCAGCTCAAAAAGGGAGAGCGCTTCCCCGCCAAGGCGCTGGAAATCCCCCGGCCGGATGGCGACAGGCAGTATAGGCCGTGCCTGTTTCAAGATCCGCTGGCCTGTAGGGGTCATCCCCAGTACCCGCAAGTAGCAAGGCAGTTCCGGCAGGTTCCTGGAAAGCCCCAGGAACGCCGCCATGGTCAGCCGGCGGATCCGCGCCAGGGGATACCGTTTGGATTTCACCAAGTCCCAAAACTCCTCCAGACCCCCAGCCTGCCGGGCAGCCTTGTAAAGCCGGTATTCCAGCCCTTCGCTGACGTCGGGGAGCATGGCAAAGTCCTCCACGGTCAGGGACCGGAGTTTACACAAAATGGCCCGTTCCAGCCGTTCCAGGGAGGCGGGGCACTGGCCTTTTTCCAAAAGCACCTGCCAAGCTGCCAGTGTGGCTTCCGGCAGGCGTCCTGTCAAGTCAGCCCCTTGTACCAGCAATTCCCGGGCGTGGCTGGCAGACAGGAGCAGCCCCTCGCGGTCTGGTACATCGTGGCCTGCCCCCAGCCGGGGAAATACCTCCACGTCCATGATGCCGCCTTGCCTGCGCAGAGCCTTTACATATTCCACCCCCAAAATACAATTGGGACGCTCCAGCAGGGAGGCAGTTTCCTCTCCAATCAGCTGTGCCGCCGTCTGTTGACGCCGCTGGGCAAAGGGGAGGGTGGCGTCGGTGGCCTCCAGAGCTTGGGGGAAGGCAGGGGAGTCCAACAGGGTTGCCAAGTCCCACAGGGCTTTAAGGTCCTCCGCCTCGCTGCCAAATAAAAGGGTGTCCACTATTCCCAGGGAGCGGGCTAGGGCAACACCTCCTGTGGCAAAGCGCTCTGCGCCAGCCATCGCCCAGGGGAGGGGTAGTTCCAGCACCAGGTCGGCCCCGGAGGAGAGGGCCAGGCGGGTGCGCGCCCATTTGTCCAGGATCGCCGGTTCCCCTCGCTGGACGTAGTTGCCGGAAAGGATGCACACTAAGCCGTCAAAACGGGATTTGGCGTGGGAAAATAGGGCTTGATGGCCGCTGTGAAGGGGGTTGAGCTCACAAATAATGGCGGAAATTTTCATTTCTCCTGCATTTTCCTCCGAAACTCTTGAATTTGACTGAGAAATGTTCTAAAATGGGACTGCATCCTTATTTTGTACTTATTTTACAGGAACAGCCCGCAGAATACAAGGGCTGGGGAAAACAAACTTTTGGAAAACGTCCCTCAAGGCATCCGGCGCGTTTTGAGGCGCTTTGTCCTGCCGGGATGGTTACCAATAGGAACAGATTTGGAAAGGAAAGATCAGGAACATGAAAATTCTCGTCATCAACGCGGGCAGTTCTTCTCTGAAGTACCAGCTCATTGACATGGACAACGAACAGATGGTGTGCAAAGGCAACTGCGAGCGCATTGGTATGCCCGGGGGCATCTTCACCCACAAGACCGCCGACGGCCGTGAGTTGCAGAAAAACGTGAATATGCTGGACCATGCCGCTGCCTTTATGCAGGTGAAAAACGCCCTGATCGACGAGGAATATGGTGTCATCAAGAACCTGGATGAAGTCTCCGCTGTGGGCCACCGCATTGTGCAGGGCGGCTCCCTGTTCCACGAGTCTGTGCTGGTGGATGAAAAGGTCATCGAGGACATTGAAAGCCTGATCCCCCTGGCACCTCTGCACAACAAGGCCCATGTGCAGGGTATCCGCGCCTGCCGGGAAGTTTTCGGCGAGCAGGTCCCTGAAGTGGTGGTGTTCGACACCTCTTTCCACGCCACCATGCCCCCCAAGGCCTATATGTTCAACGTCCCTTACGAGTATTATGAGAAGTACGCTGTCCGCCGCTATGGCTTCCACGGCACTTCCCACCGGTACGTGAGCCACCGCTGCGCCCAGCTGATGGGTAAGGATATCAAGGACCTGAAGCTCATCACCTGCCATCTGGGCAACGGTTCCTCCATCACCGCCATCGACGGCGGCAAGGTCATTGACACCAGCATGGGCCTCACCCCTCTGGACGGCTTCATGATGGGCAGCCGTACCGGTACCCTGGATCCCTCCGTGGTCACCTTCATCATGGAGAAGGAGCACCTGACCCCCTCCGAGATGGATCAGATTTTGAATAAGAAGTCCGGCCTGCTGGGTATTTCCGGTGTTTCCAGCGACGACCGGGACGTGACCAAAGCCGCCGCGGAAGGCAACGAGCGCGCCCAGCTGGCCCACGACATTTTGGAATATCAGATCTCCAAGTTCATCGGCGGCTACTTGGTGGCCCTGGGAGGCTGCGACGCCATCGTCTTTACCGCTGGTGTGGGCGAGAATCAGGCCCACCACCGTGAGGTAGTCTGCGAATATTTGTCCTTCCTGGGCGTAAAGCTGGATCCTGCCCTCAATGCGGAGATGGTCCGCGGCAAGGAAGGCAAGATCTCCACTCCCGATTCCTCCATGGAAGTGTATGTCATCCCCACCAACGAGGAATTGGTCATTGCCCGGGATACCAAAGCCCTGGTGGAGAAAGCGTAAGCAGGAAAAACATAGGTTTCTAAGAGGCTGCTGGCATTGCCCAGCGGCCTCTTTTTGTCTGGGTTTTCCTGCGGTAAAGTGGAAATGTTCGGCAAAAGGTTGCAATTTTGTAATATTTTCGCTATAATAAACGTTGTATTTTGAAAAACCAGGCATACAGCCTTTGTGATTGTGGGAGGTCCAACGTGGGAAAAACGGGAAAAAGAAACATCGCCGCATGGATGGCGCTGCTATTGGCGCTGCTGCTGATCTTGCCCGCACCAGGAGTGCTGGCCGCTCAAACCCCTGCTTCTTCCGGGACAGTTTCCGAAGTGGAATCGGCCCTGGAGGAGAGCTCTTCCCATGCGGAAGAAGAGTCCACATCCACAGAAACCCCAGAGCCTTCTTCTGAGCCATCGGAGGAGGGCAGCCAGACACCTTCCGAAGAAACTTCTTCCTCCCAGCTTTCAGAGGAGAGCCAGCTGGAGGAGCCTTCCCAGCCTGTGGAAGGGGAATCTTTGGAGGAAACCCAGGAGGAACCCTTTGGCGCCAACGCTTTGCTGAAAGTGGGTGGGCACGATGCATATATGTCCGGCGAGGAAGGCGCCCTCTTTTTCCCGGACCGGGCTATGACCCGGGCGGAAATGGCGCAAGTCCTGTACAACTTGCTGGCGTCCTATCCGACTGTTTCGGAAAATTATTTCAGCGATGTAAGCACCGGCGCCTGGTACGCCAAAGCGGTGAATACCCTGGTGTACCTGGATGTCCTCAGCGGCTATGAAGACGGTACTTACCAACCCAACAACCAGGTGACCCGCGCGGAATTTGTCACGGCTGTGTGCAAGTGTTTTGGGCTGACCAGCGGTGCTTCCAACAGCTTTTCCGACGTGGGCAGCCACTGGGCGGTGGGGTACATCAACGCGGCTGTGGGCAAGGGATGGATCTCCGGCTTTGAGGACAATACCTTCCGGCCGGATGCCAACATTACCCGGGCCCAAGCGACTCCCATTTTGAATAAAGCCCTGGAGCGCACCGGCGACGGATTTGCTTCCGATGCCGGTACCCAGGAGTTTGTGGATGTGCCCTCCGGCCATTGGGCCTATGAGCATATCGCGGAAGCGGCCGACCCAGTTTCTGCCCCTGTGGAAGTGGGCTGCATTGTGCAGGTCACCGCGGACGGCGGCTTGAACCTGCGCTCCAGCCCGGATTCCAGCCAGAGTGGCAATATTATCGGCGGCGTGCCCAAGGGCTCCCAGCTCACCGTGCTGAAGGTGGAGAGCAACGGCTGGCTGCAAGTGCGTACCGGCAGCGGCTTGGTGGGGTATGTCAGCGGCGAGTATGTCACCGTGGTTTCCGGTCCTTCGGAAGACCCCGAGGAGCCGGAAGACCCCGATCCCTCCGGTTTCCAGGTGGGCCAGCAGGTGAAGGTCACCGCGGACAACGGTTTGAACCTGCGTTCCGGCCCGGGAACCACCTACGATGCGGTCACCACCCTGGCCACAGGCGCCCTGTTGACCATCACCTCCATTGAAAGCAATGGGTGGCTGGGCGTAAAGACCCAGGGCGGCGTTACAGGCTATGTCCACCCGGACTATGTGGTGGTTTACGATGGTGGTAATGAGGACCCGGGCGTTGCCAGCGGAGCCAAGCTCAGCTCCAGCAGCTTGAGCCTTGCCCAGTACCAGAGCGTCCGTTTGGATGGCTCTGTCAGTGAGAATATCAGCGCCATGAAGTGGCAGAGCAGCGATCCCAGCGTTGCCTATGTGGCCTATACCATCCCCTATGGCAGCACGACCCAGATGGCCATGATCTACGGCGCCAAGCCTGGCACGGCCACCATCACCTTTACCGACGGGCAAAATACCTCAGCTACCTGTACCGTCACGGTGCAGTCACCCCAGGCGGTGCGCTTTGCCTATGCCGAGGGGAACATCGTGGGCTTGGGCCAGACGTTCAACCTGACGGCCATCACCGACACCGGTAAAGCGGCTGTGCATTTTGAGATCACCAGCGGCCCTGCCACCGGTGGTTGGACCACCCAAACCTATACAACAGAGAGCCATGTGTCCAGCTATGGCCTACCCACCAACACCGTGCGGGTCTTCACTTACCCGGTGGCGTTCCAGGCGGCGGGCACTTACACGATCCGGGCCACCTCCAGTACCAGTTCTGGTGGCTCTATGTCTTCAGATTCCTATGAGTTTACCGTGCAGGTGACTTCCAGCGCGGTGTCCTCCACCACCGCCACAAATGACACCCGGCGGGCCAGCGGGGAGATCATCAAGATCCTGGCAAACTTTGAAGGGTTTCTCCCTGAGATCGAGGATGACAAGTTGGCTCCTGGCAACCCCACTGTGGGGCATGGATACGTGGTAGGCAAGCATATCCCCTTCTACAACAACCTCACGTCCGGAGAGGCCTATGCCCATCTTGTGAGCACGGTGAATAAGGGGAGCTATGCCTCTGCTGTGGAGAGTTTCCGCCAGCGTTACAACATAAAAATGAGCCAGGCCCAGTTTGACGCCCTGACCAGTTTTGTGTACAACTGCGGCCCTGGGACGCTGAGCGAAAATTATGGGTTCTGCCGTGCCATACTCAATGCGGTAGACCCCACCGGGATTTCCGAGAGCAGCCCGGTAACAGGCGTTCTGAATGTGTCGGATGGGATCCTGTATCAGTCGGCTTCCACCAGCAAAAAGGTAGGCACCGTGGCGCTCAACACGAAAGTGACGGTGGATAGTTACCAAGCCGCCCGCACATCCACCCAGCAGGAGGTGTGGTACCATGTGACCACCTCCGACGGCAAAGTGGGCTGGATGCCTGCTGGCTATGTCCAGCTGCAGGACGGCCGTGCCCATGACCTTTCCTGGGCGGATTCCACCGTGGTAGCAAATAATATCCTCCAGTGGAACTCTGCCAACGGCGTGGTGTATCCCGGATTGGTGTACCGCCGCTTGGCCGAGTGCAAGGTGTTCTTCTTTGGCAACTATGGGGAGGCCAACAACGGCCTGGGTACTTGGTATGTAAACACCTATCACTTCAACTTCCCGGACAATATCCAGCAGTATAACAGCGACAACAAATAAAGCAGTAAGAAACCGCCCTTCCCCAGTGGGGAGGGCGGCTTTCTGCGCCTATTTTTTCAGCCAGTATTTCCGGTCCAACGTCCGGTATTGGACGGCTTCCGCCACATGGGAAGTGTCGATCTGGTCGCTGCCATCCAGGTCGGCAATGGTGCGGGCCACCTTTACCACCCGGCCATAGGTGCGGGCGGAGAACCCAAAGCGCTCGAAGGCCCGTTGCAGCAGTTGGGACGCCGCTTGGGTGGTGGGGCACATCTCTTGGAGCTCCCCGGCAGGGATGTCCGCATTGCAGTGGTATGGCTTACCTTCAAACCGCTGGCGCTGCCGTTCCCTGGCGGCGTTGACCCGCTCCCGGATGGCAGCGGAAGGCTCCTCCTGTTTTGTGGAGGAAAGTTCTTCAAACGGTACGGCTGGCACCTCAATGTGCAGGTCGATCCGGTCCAGCAAGGGGCCGGAAACCTTTCCCAAGTATCGTTCCACCGCGTGGGGATGGCACAGGCATGGATGGGTGGGATGGCCGAAATAGCCGCAAGGGCAGGGGTTCATGGCTGCCACCAGCATGAACCGGCAAGGGTACGAGGTGCTCCCTCCCACCCGGGAGATGGTCACCCGGCCGTCTTCCATGGGCTGGCGTAACACTTCCATGGAGGCCCGGGAGAACTCCGGCAGCTCGTCTAAAAAGAGCACCCCGTTGTGGGCCAAGGAGATTTCCCCCGGCTGGGGGGCTGGCCCGCCCCCTGCCAGCCCGGCGGTGGAAATGGTGTGGTGGGGGGAACGGAAAGGCCGGGTGCGGATCAGGGAAACCCCCTGGGGGAGTTTCCCCCGGATGGAGTGGATCTTGGTGGTTTCCAAAGACTCCTCAAAACTCATCTCCGGAAGGATGGAGGGCAGGCGTTTGGCCAGCATACTTTTCCCGGATCCCGGCGGCCCGATCAGCAGCACGTTGTGGCTGCCGCTGGCAGCGATCTCCAAGGCGCGTTTCGCCTCTGGCTGGCCCTTTACATCGGAAAAGTCCAGCGGTTCCTGGCCAGACGCTTCCCCGTATTGAGGCACAGCGGGGACAAGTTCCAGCTTGCCGCGCAGATGGTCGTACAGCTGCGTCACATCCCGGACGCCGTACACGTCCAGCCCCTGGATCACAGCGCCTTCCCCGGCGTTTTCCTGAGGAACATACAGCCGTTTGAACCCGGCTTCTTTGGCTTTGTCAGCCATGGGCAGCACGCCCCGTACCGGACGGATTTTCCCCGAGAGGGAAAGCTCCCCCAGAAAGATGGCGTCGTCGGTGGGGCAGCACAGTTGCTGAGATGCCTTTAAAAGGGAGACCAGCAGGGGCAGGTCGTAGATAGGTCCCTCCTTTTTCTTGTCAGCGGGGGCCAGGTTCATGGTGATGCGGCTGACCGGGAACTCGAACCCGCAGTTTTTCATGGCGGCCCGTACCCGGTCCCGGGATTCCTTCACGGCGGCATCGGGCAAGCCAACCAATTCAAAGGCCGGAAGCCCCTGGGAAAGGTCTGCTTCTACCTCCACCGGGAATGCCTCCATGCCATATAGGCCCATGCTGTAGGTTTTCTCAACCATGCATCTCGCCATCCTTCCTAAAAATCCGCTTGATTTCTTCTGAATTGTACCATAAAATTACGAGAATCACAACGCGCTGTAATAAAAACTTACGATAATCAGGAGAAAAACAAAATCTTGACGGATTGCCCCCTTTTGGATTATCATAGGGGAAAGAAATGGGGAAGGGATGCGGGATGGACTTTCAAAACCAAAGCGACGCCCAGCTGGCTGCCCTGGTGCGCCAGGGCCAGGGGGAAGCGTTTGCCGAGTTGAGCGCCCGGTACCTGGGCCTCATCCGGGACAAGGCCCGCCAGTTTGAAAGCGGCTTTGCCCCAGAGAAGGAAGACCTGTGGCAAGAAGGCTTGTTGGGCCTGTATGCCGCCGCTGTTTCCTACCGGGAGGAGGGGGCTGCTTTTTCCACGTACGCGGCGGTTTGTGTGCAAAACAGGATGACCAGCGCTGCCCGGAAACATTCCAGCAGCAGAAACCGCCCCTTAAACGAGTCCGTTCCCTTGGAAGCCGCGGGGGAGGCCGCCTCCCATCAGGGGCCGGAATCCCTGGTGGAGCTGCGGGAAGATTTCCAGGCATTTTGTAAAAAGATGAATGTGTCCCTGTCCCCTTTAGAGCGCCGGGTGCTGGCCCTGTATTTAAGTGGATGCAGCCGGGGGGAGGCTGCCCAGAAGGTGGGGGTTCCTTTGCGCTCTTACGACAACGCCCTGCACCGGGTGCGTGCCAAGCTGAAAAAATTTTGACCGTTATGCCCTGCTGCGCAAGCGGTGGACCCACCGGAGCGGTGCAACTCCCTCCAGGGCTTGATTATTTCAGAAAAGACAAAGCGAGGTAAGAACCATGTACGAAGACAAAACACTGGTCTGTAAGGAATGCGGCAAAGAATTTGTATTCACCGCTGGAGAGCAGGAATTTTACGCCGAAAGGGGATTCCAAAATGAGCCCCAGCGATGCCGTGACTGCCGCCAGGCCCGGAAGAACGCCAGCCATCCCCAGCGGGAGCTGTACACCGCCGTGTGCGCGGCCTGCGGCAAAGAGGCCAAAGTGCCCTTCCAACCCCGGGATGACCGCCCGGTCTATTGCAGCGAGTGCTTTGCGCGCATGAAGGAAGAGCGGGATTAAAACGCAGTTTTAACGATGAACAGCGCCCATGGAAGAAAAAGGGCGCTGTTTTTTTGTTAAATTGCTGTTGCGGAGCTGGACAAAGGGTATTATAATACTATTAACAAAAAAGAGAACAAGGAGGAATCTTCCAATGGCTTCCATTACCAAAGATACCATCATCGGTGAGATTTTAGATTTAGACCAGACCACGGCTCCCTTCTTTTTGGAGATGGGGATGCATTGCCTGGGTTGTCCTTCCTCCCGCGGGGAAACAGTGGAGCAGGCTTGTGCTGTTCACGGCGTCAATGCGGATGAATTGGTCGCCAAGCTCAACGAGCACTTGAAGAACAAGTAAAACCATCACTGCTGCCGCGCGACATCACCTGCCGGGCGGCAGCGCTGCATCCGGAGAGCTTTTTATGCGACCACTGTTTCAACTGGGCCCGCGGCTGGCCCTCTGCGCTTCCCTGGTACGGGAAGGCAGTACCTTGTGCGACGTGGGCACCGATCACGGATACTTGCCCATCTGGCTTTTAAAAACGGGGAAGATCCCCCAAGCCCTGGCCTGTGACATCCATCCCGGCCCCTTGGAGGCCGCCCGCCGGGATGGGGCGAAATACGGCGTGGGGGAGGGGCTTTCCTTCCGGCTGTCCGATGGTTTGGAAACTGTTTCCCCAGAGGAGGCGGAGGACATCGCCATCGCCGGGATGGGCGGGGAGCTGATCCTGCGCATCATCACCCGGGCCCCCTGGCTGCGGGATCCCCAAAAACGGCTGATCCTCCAGCCCATGAGTTCCGTACCGGAACTGCGTTTGGGCCTGCGGGATCTGGGCTTTGCCGTCCTCCAGGAGGAGGCGGTGGAGGATGGGGGCAAAGTGTACTCTGCCTTTTCCGCCCAGTACCGGGGAATTCCTGTGGAAACCGGCCCCTTGTACCCCTATTTGGGGAACCTCCGGCCTGGAGCCCCTCAGGTGGAGGCATATGCCCAAAAAGCATTGCGGGTTTTGATGGCCCAGCGGAAGGGCGCCCTCCACACCGGGGATGAGGACCGGGCAGCTTTTTTGGAGGGGCTGATCCGGCAAATACAAGAAGTGTACCTGCCCCACACATGAGGGGCGTTCCTTGGGGACGAATAGGTGCGGTCCTGAATTCCCACTGTGAAAAGGAGAACCTTATGGCGAGAGTTTGCGACATTTACGATATCATCAACGCGGTGGCGCCCTTTCCCACTGCCTTGGATTTTGACAACGTGGGCCTGCTGGTTGGGGACGGCAATGCGGTGGTGACCCGGGCACTGCTGGCCCTGGACATCACTCCCAACGTGGTGGCCGAAGCGGCCTCCATGAACGCCAACCTGATCGTTTCCCACCATCCGGTGATCTTCCACCCGGTGAAATCCCTGGGGCCCCAAGACGTGCCCTATCAGTTGGCCAGCCGGGGCATTGCCGCCCTGTGCTGCCACACCAACTTGGACCTGTCCCCGGTGTGCGGGGTCAACGTAGCCCTGGGCAGCAAACTGGGGCTGCGAAACCTGCGGCGGGAAGACGTGTTCGGCGAGGACAGCGTCCTCTATTCCGGCGACCTGGAGGAGCCCCTGGATGCCGAGGATTTTGCGGCCCTAGTAAAGGAAAAACTCTCTGCCCCGGCAGTGAAGTTTGTCCCCGGGGACCGGCCGGTGCAGAAGGTGTTCCTGTGCAGCGGCGCCGGTGGGGAGTATGTCCACCAGGCGGCTTGCCGTGGGGCAGACGCCTACCTCACCGGGGAGATCAAGCACCATGAGGAGCTGGAGGCCGCCTATTCCAGGCTTACCTGCGTGGCGGCGGGCCACTATTATACGGAGAAGGTATTCGCGGAATTTTTGGCCTCTTACCTGCGGAAGCGGGTGCCGGATACGGCGTTCCTCTTGTCGCAGGTCGAGACGGCTCCCATGCGGGTGCTGTAAACAGGCATATTACCAGAAAGGACTTACATATCTATGGCATTGGACGGCGCATTTCTGCGGCACATCAAACAGGAGCTGGAAGAGAAGCTCTTAGGGGCCCGGGTGGATAAGATCCACCAGCCCAACCGGGAGGAGGTCCTGGTGGCTTTCCGCACAAGGGAGGCCGCGTATAAGGTGCTGTTTTCCGCCAGGGCCAATTCGGCCCGGGTGCACTTCACCGCCATCCCCCTGGAAAACCCCAAGCAGCCGCCCATGCTGTGTATGCTGCTGCGTAAGAAGCTGCAAGGGGCCAAGCTGGTAGCTATCCGCCAGCCGGAGCTGGAACGGCTGCTCCATTTCGACTTTGACTGTATCAATGAACTGGGCGACCACGTCACCCTGACCCTCACCATGGAGATCATGGGCCGCTACAGCAATATCATCCTGACGGACGAAGAGGGGAAGATCGTGGACGCTTTAAAGCGGGTGGACGCGGAAATGTCCTCCCAGCGGCTGGTGCTGCCGGGGCTTTCTTACCACCTGCCCCCACCCCAAAATAAACTTTGCCCCCTGGCCACCTCCTCCCAGCAGGTGGTGGAGGCCCTGAATGCCCTTCCCAAGGACATGGAGCTCTCCAAAGGGTATCTGGCGGTGCTCCAAGGCGTGTCTCCCATTGTCTGCCGGGAGTTGGCGCATCAGGTGGGCCGCGGACGGGAGCTTACGGTGAAAACCATGGATGAGGAGCAGGTTTTCCGGGCAGGTTTCTTCTACCAGCAGATGCGGGACACCGTGGAGGCCGTTTCCGGCAAGCCCTTCATGGCGGTCAGCCCCCAGGGAAAGCCCATGGATTTCTCCTTCCTGGAGATCCACCAGTACGGCACGGCTGCCGTGGTGAAGGAGGCCGAAAGCTTTTCCCAGCTGCTGGACGAGTTTTACCGGGAGCGGGACAAGCAGGAGCGGATGCGGGTTCGGGAGCAGGACCTGTTGAAGCTGCTGTCCACCCATTCCGAGCGGCTTTCCCGGAAGATCAATGCCCAGCGGGGGGAGCTGGAACAGTGTGCCGGCCGGGACGGCCTTCGTGTGGCGGGTGACTTGATCAGCGCCCATATGTACCAGATGGAAAAAGGCGCTGAAAGTGTGGAGCTTCCAGACTTTTACCAAGAGGGGAGCCCTCTGGTGCACATCAAGCTGGACCCGGCCCTGACCCCCTCCCAAAACGCCCAGAAGTACTATAAGGAATACCGCAAAGCCAAAACCGCCGAGGAGAAGCTCACCGAGCAGATCGAGTTGGCCGGCAAGGAGCTGGAATACTTGGAAAGCGTGCTGGATGCCCTGGCCCGGGCCGAAACGGAGCGTGACCTTGCGGAGATCCGGGCGGAACTGCAAGAGCAGGGGTACCTGCGGAAGCTCCGCAGCAAGAAGGAGAAGCCTGCCGCAGTCAGCGCCCCCATGAAGTTTACCACTTCCGATGGGTTTACGGTGCTGGTGGGCCGGAACAACCGGCAAAACGACAGGCTGACCTTAAAGACTGCCAATAACAATGACATTTGGTTCCACACAAAAAACATCCCAGGTTCTCACACCGTACTGGTCACCCAAGGGCGGGAGCCCACGGAAACGGCCATGGAAGAGGCGGCCCTGCTGGCTGCCCAGCATAGCCGGGCCAAGGATTCTTCCCAAGTGCCGGTGGACTATACCCAGATCCGCTATGTGAGCAAGCCCCAGGGCGCTAAACCTGGGATGGTGATCTACGTCAACTACAAAACCCTCTATGTCACCCCGGGGGAATAGCCTCCGGAAAACATGGGGATAGGCCGTTGGCCGCAGAGGTTTTCATGAAAGATTAACTATTAAAAGTCAAGGGGGGAAGTGAAAAAAGGAGATGGTCAAAAAAGAGTATAGGAAATAAAGCTGCAGAGGAAGAAAAATCTGCAGCGTGGAAAAGGTTGGAGAAAAAGGAAAGAAATCAGCCCTCGGAAAAATCGAAAGAATCGAGAAGCTTGAATAAGCCTTCCAGAAAGGCCCGGCGATCGGTACAGCAGCGGGAAAGGAAAATCAAAGCGGTGAAAAGGCTGCAGCAGGAGTGGCCGGTTTCCAACTTAGCATAGGCTCTGGTACTCATGAGAAGCCGGTCAGCCATCTGTTCTTGTGTGAGGTGCAAAGTATCCCTTGTTTGCAGAAAAGAAACGCGCAGATAATCCTTAATTAGTTTGCGAAACGATTTTTTCACGGTAAATTCCTTCTATTTCCAGAATTTACCAAAATTCTACAAAAAGAAGGAACCAAGGGACACGAACCGAGGTTCAGGAAGTGGGAAAGTAAGGTTTCTGTGACCTCTCCATGGCGAAAATCAAACGCACCAGTTTTTTGGCGGCATGGGAAAGTGCGACATTGTAGTGTTTGCCCTCAGCCCGTTTTTTGGCGAGATAATCAGCAAAAGCCGGGTCCCAGTGGCATACATACTTAGTTGCGTTGTAAAGCGCGTAGCGTAAGTATCGGGAACCACGCTTTTCCATGTGCGGGTAGCAGTTTTTGAGCTGCCCGGACTGGTAAGTGGAGGGGGACATCCCGGCATAAGCCAACAGCTTGTCCGGGGAATCAAAACGGGTGAAGTCGCCGACTTCAGCCAGGATCATGGCGGCCATGCGGAACCCGAGCCCCGGGATGGTAGTAATGGGAGAATGGAGTTCATCCATAATAGCTTGAATCTGTCCCTCAATTTCAGCGATTTCATTGTCCAGTTCCCGGATAAGCCGGATGGTATGCTGCAATTCAAGAGACTTGGCGGGCATCCAGGAGCCAATGGAATTTCTGGCGGCATCTCGGATTTCAAGAGCCATGTCCCGCTTGTAGCGGCCTTTGGAGGCGGTTTCGAGCAGCGCTTTCAACCTGGTCAAATGGGCTGCGGCAACTTTCCTGGCACTGGGGAATTCCTCCAGAAGTGCGTAAACAGAGACCATGTGAAGCGTGGGAACAAGCTTTTCCAGTTCTGGAAACAAAATGCAGACCAGTCGAGAGACAGAACTTTTCAGCTTTGCCCGTTCTTTTACCTTGTCAAAGCGGTATCTGGTTAGTGACTTTAGCTCCTCATTGTGGTATGCTGTACTTGTGTAGGGTTTGAGGCCCA
>URKX01000016.1 GCA_900548545.1 uncultured Oscillospiraceae bacterium | reverse complement strand
ATTGCGGCTTGCCCGGCAGGTCACAGCCTTCAATGTGTTTTTGCAGCCGTGTGATAAAAAGAACAATAAAAATGTGTGGGATAACTGTGCACTTATTGTATCTGAAAAGGACGATTCGGAGTTGGCTCCCTATTTGTTCCTTTTATTTAGGTGGATACGGGATTTGAATTGGCCAGGTGCCTTTCGCATTGTAGAACGTTTGCAGAGATATCAGCAAGATGGCTATTATGATGTATTATGGAATCAAGCGTATACCTGCGCGAAAGCGTTGGAAGATGAAGTGTGGATGGAAAATCTAAAAATGGTGCAGCAAACTTGAGAGCGGTTCCTGGCGGAGAATTTGGACGTCCAACCTAGCCAAGCATTGAACGAAGTGCCAGTACCAAAAACTTGATATGACAAAGCCCTTTCTGTCAGTATTCTGGCAGAAAGGGCTTTGATTTTAATTGGAATACGGTGAGTATTTTGAATCTAATATGATAATTGTTAAGCAGTTTAAGACACGGATGCTTAACAGCAAGCCAAATTCTCTCCTATGCCTTCATCTCCACAAACCACCGCTCCCCGTCCCGGTAGAGAATGGTTTCCCGCCCATCACCAAGAGCTTAATGCTTCATTCCGCACGGTTGTTGGATACCTCCAGCCTGCCGTCCTCCCCCGTCCGGTCCTGGCTGTGAAAAGCAGGCGGTCCTGCGCTGCCGCGGGGGCGTGCGACGGATGGAAAACAGTGCCGGAAGAGCCCTTGCAGGGAAAAAGCGAAAAAATAACCCCAGAGAAAAATTGACAAACACCCTGTGAAAGTGATAGCCTATTTATAGTTATACCTTATCTCGGACGAGTTTGGCGGGATTACGGGAAGGGGAGAAATCCCCTGGTTTTTTAGGAGGCTGCTTTGTGAAACGATCTTCTTTGGCTCGTTTTTTTGTGCTGATGTTTTTGGAGGTAGTGGCTGCCAACATGGTCCACCCTGTTACCCCCACGTTCCTCACGCAGCTGCAAATGCCGGAATTTATGTTTGGCGCGGCGTTTGCGGCAATGTCTTTGACCAATTTCCTATTTTGCCCTTTCTGGGGCGCGGTGGGAGATAGGGTGGGGCGGGTCCGCACCCTGTTTATCACGATCTTGGGCTACGCCGCCGGCCAAATCCTGTTCCTGTTTGGCTCTACGATCTGGCAGATCCTTTTGGCCCGGATGGTCGCGGGCGTTTTCAGCGGCGGCGTGACCGTGTGCTTTATGGCGTATGTGGCAGACACCGCCGCACCAGAACACTGCGGCCGGGCCATGGCGGTGTCCGCCGCCCTCACCTCCGCGGGGACCGCCATCGGCTACCTGGCCGGGGGCGTTTTTGGGGACCTGTCCGTAGCAGCCAGCTTTTGGGGGCAGTTCGTGATCCTTTGCGCCACCGCCCTGGGGGTTTTGCTGCTTTTGGCGGACGGGGAACACTATGTTTCCAAGAAAGTCTCCTTTGCCCAGGCTTTGAACCCCCTCTCTGTCTTTTCCCGGGGAAAGGGACACTTCACCAAACCCATGCTGGTGTTTTTGGCCGGGGTCTTTCTCGCCTGCTTTGCCAGCACCGCCTATGACAACGCTTTCAACTACTTTCTGAAAGACCAATTCTCCTTCCCCCCCTCTTACAACGGCTTCATCTACGCAGCCATTGGGGTGGTGGGCATCACCTTTAACATGACGGCCGGGCTGTGGATCCAGCGGCGCACCACCTGCTACCTGCCCCTTGCCGTCATCTTCCTGATGGCAGGTGCCACCCTGCTGGCCTCAATCGGGATAGACCAAGAAGGGCCCTACATCCTGGTGAACATGGTGTTCTACCTGTGCAATTCCATGTACCTTCCCTTGCAGCAGGCGCTGGCCATCCGCCAGTGGCGGGACCAAAACGGCACGGTTTCCGGGGTGTTCTCTTCCGTGCGGGCGGCCAGCATGGTCACAGGTGCCTTGTTTGCAGGGGCTTTGTATGAGGTGGCCCCCCGGCTGCCCATGTGGGTCTGCGCGGCGATCTTTTTCGCAACGGCTTTGGTGGCCTTTTATAATATGCTGCAATATAGGAGGAACCTGGCATGACAAGAGAGGAACTGCTTTCCAGTTATATCCCTCTGGCCGATTTTATCGCTAAAATGAATGGTGGGCACTGTGAGGTGCTGATCCATGACGTGCGGGACCTGGAGCACTCCATCATCTATGTGACCCAGCCCAGCATCACGGGACGGCACCGGGGAAATGGCATGACCGATTACGCCCTCCAGCTGGTTCGCAGCGGCCGCTTTCTCACCGAGCCATTTGTGGTGAACTATGTGGGCGGCACCCAAGAGCGGGTGCTGCGCTCTTCCACCTATTTCATCAAGGATCAGGGAGAGCTGGCCGGGCTGCTCTGCGTCAATATCGAGGTGGACCATCTGCTCCAAGGCATTGATATCCTGCGCCAGGCGCTGATCCTAGACCCGGCCAAGCTGCAACGGCAGGAGACCTTCCATCCTGGCAGCACCATAGAAGAACGGATGGAGGCCATTTTCCAGCGTTTCCTGAGCGGCCGGGAACCAGAGCAGCTCAGCGTGAAGGAAAAACGCCAGCTGGTGTACGAGCTGCGCCGGGACGGCGTGTTTGACTACAAGGGCAAAGTCAGCCAGGTCTCGCAGCTGCTTCACGTGTCGGAAAAAACGGTCTACCGCTATCTGAAAGCGGAAAGCTGAGATAAGACTTTTTTCTCAAATTGAATCTTTATTTGATTTATCTTTTAAAAAATATGGATATTAATCAAATAATATAAGAAAAATCCCGAATTTTTGCAAGAACACGGGTTTTGATTGACATTTTATTCTTATATAGGTATACTGTTGATAAGGCGTTCTCTTTCGCTTTACAACGTGAAAGTAATTCAGTCTCAATGGGGAGATTCTCCGTGATGCGGCAGGACGGATGCCGTATTGTGGGGGATTTTTTTCTTTTTTGGCCCCAGATATCTCTCAAAGAAAGGAGATCAACAAACCAATGTATCTGCTGACCAAAGAAAACGATATCCTGTCCATCCGCGACCAGTATGCCTTGTGTGACGAGATCCTGAAAAACCGCCTGGAGGAGCTGATGCCCCAGCTGCTGAAAGAGTGCGGCGTGGATATGTGGCTGGTCATCTGCCGGGAATACAACGAAGATCCTGTATTCAAGACGTTGACCCCCCAGCTGGTGAAAAACGCTTCCCGCACCAGCTGCTTTATCTTCTCCCTGGACAGCCGCGGGGAATATGAGGCCCTCAGCCTTTCCCGGCCCAACCCCCGGCTGGCCCCCTTCTACAAGCAGGCCTATGACCCCAGCACCCAGGACCAGTACGATGCCATCGTCAAGGTGGTGGAGGAACGCTCCCCCAAAAAAGTGGCGGTGAACATCTCTGAGGACTGCGCCCAGGCCGACGGCCTGAGCAAAAAGCTGTGGGACAACCTCTATGCCCGGCTGGGCGACCGTCTGGTAGCAGACGACTCCATTGCCATCCGCTGGCTGGAGACCCGCACCCGCCGGGAACTGGAGCTTTACCCCTCTATTTACCGCATCGCCATGGATGTGCTGCGGGAGGCTTACTCCACCGACGTAATTACCCCCGGCGTCACCACCACCACCGATGTGGAGTATTACATCATGCAGCGCATCAACGACATGGGGCTGGACGCTTGGTTTGCCCCCGATGTGGACTTGCAGCGGGCAGGAAGCTCTGACCAGCGCATGAGCGGCGTGGTGATTGAGAAAGGCGACCTGCTCCACACGGACATGGGCCTTTCTTACCTGAACCTGTATACCGACAGCCAGCGCCTGGCCTATGTGCTGAAGGACGGGGAAACGGAGATCCCCGCCGGCATTATGGCCGGTTTTGCCCGGGGTAACCGCTTCCAGGATATCGTGCGGGAGAACTTTGTAGAGGGCCGCACAGGGAACGAGATCTTCTTCGCCGCGGTGGAACAGGCGAAAAAAGAAGGGATCCGCCCCATGCTGTACAGCCATCCCATTGGCAACTATGGCCACGGTGCGGGCCCCAGCATAGGTATGTATGACAACCAGGGCTTTGTCCCTCTGCACGGGGAGCTAAAGCTCCACAACAACACCTGCTACGCCCTGGAGCTGAACATCACCGAGGCTGTGCCCGAGTGGGGCGGCCAGGACGTGTGCTTTATGCTGGAGGAAACCATCGCCTATTCCGGCGGTGACACCAGCTTTATGGATGGGGACCGGAAAAAAATTATTGCCATTGGGTGAGGAGGAATTTTTATGACAAAAGATCAGCGGGCTACCCGTTTGGCCCACAACCTGGTGACCTTTTCCTTGGGCGTGAAGCCAGGGGAAAAGGTGCTGATTGAGACTCGGGGCATTGACCTTCCTTTTGTGGCGGACTTGATCCGCGAGGTCTACGCAGCTGGCGGCCAGCCATTTCTCAGCATCAAATACCCCTATCTCGACCGTGCCCTGATGATGGGCTGCACCGAGGAACAGATGGACCTGCTCTACCGATTAGAAGCGGACCGGATGCACGAGATGGACTGCTACATCGGCATCCGCCTGCCGGAAAATGCCTATGAGGAAAACGGCGTGCCCTATGAAAAGGTGGACCTGTACAACCAGCACTATGAGATGAAGCTGCTCATGGAAGACCGCTGCCCCGGCACCCGCTGGGTGGTGCTGCGGTATCCCACACCGGCCATGGCCCAGGCGGCCCAGTGTTCCACGGAGGAGTTTACTGACTTCTACTTCGACGTGTGCACCCTGGATTACGCCAGGATGAGCCTGGCAATGGATCCCCTGAAGGAGCTGATGGACCGTACTGACAAGGTCCGTATCACTGCCAAGGACACGGATCTTACATTTTCCATCAAGGGCATCGGCGGTGTGAAATGCGACGGCCACGCCAACATCCCGGACGGCGAGGTATACTCCGCCCCGGTCATTGACTCGGTAAACGGCTACATCACTTATAATACCCCTTCCCTGGTGGATGGCTTCAGCTTTGAAAACATCCGCCTGGAGTTTGAGAACGGCAAAATTGTCAAGGCCACCGCCAACGACACCCAGCGCCTCAACGCCATTTTGGACACGGACCCCGGCGCCCGCTACATCGGCGAGTTCGCCATCGGTGTGAACCCCTATGTGCTCAAGCCCATGAACGAGACCCTCTTCGACGAGAAGATCATGGGCAGCATCCATTTCACTCCCGGAAACTGCGTCGCCGGCTGCGAAAACGGCAATCGTTCCAAGGTACACTGGGATCTGGTGCTCATCCAGACGCCCGAGTGGGGCGGCGGAGAGATCGCTTTTGACGGCGTGGTGATCCGCAAGGACGGCCGCTTTGTGCTGGACGAGCTCCAAGCTCTGAACCCGGAAAATCTGAAGTGAGGGGCGTAATACTATGTTGAGATATACCATCAAACGCGTGCTCTTGGCCATCTTGACCCTGTGGGTCATCATCACGGTCACTTTCTGCCTGATGCACGCCATCCCCGGGGACCCCTTTTCGGATGAAAAACGCATCCAGCCGGAGATCATGGCCAACCTAGAGGCGAAATATGGCCTGGATAAGCCCTTGATCGAGCAGTATTTCGTCTACATGGGGAACTTGCTCCACGGGGACTTCGGCACTTCATTCAAATACGCCAACCGCACAGTGAACAGCCTGATCGCCCAAGGGGCGCCCGTCTCCTTCTCGCTGGGCGCCATCGCCTGCGCTTTTGGTATCCTGGTGGGCATCGTGTTCGGCGTGATCTCAGCAATCAACCGGGGCCGGTTCCCTGACTACCTGGTGATCATTCTCTCCATTTTGTGCGTCTCTGTGCCGGCGTTTGTGTTCGCCAGCCTGTTCCAATACGCTTTCGGCGCAAAGCTGCAATGGCTGCCTGTGGCAGGCTGGAAGGGGCCGGTGTATATGGTGCTGCCGTGCCTGGCCCTGGGCCTGCGCCTGATCGCCTATGTGGCCCGCATGATGCGCACCAGTATGCTGGACGTGCTGGGCCAGGACTACATTATGACGGCCAGGGCCAAGGGCCTGACCAGCGGGCAGGTAATCCGCCGGCACACCATCCGCAACGCCATCATGCCTGTGGTTTCGGTAGCTGGCTCGATGATTGCCGGCACACTGGTGGGCTCGTTCGTCATTGAGAACATCTTCAACATCCCCGGTATGGGCAAATACCTGGTGGATGCCGTAACCGACAACGACTACACTGTGGTCCTGGGCATGACTACGTTCTACGCTCTGGTCCTGGTGGTCATCACTTTTATCGTGGATATCCTGTATGTGGTCATCGACCGCCGTGTGAAACTGGATTAAAGGGGAGGGGAAAACAGTGGAACATGAACCTGTACTGACAAAAGAACAGTTTGTCCCCGTAGGCAAACGCTTGGAAAATTCCAATGCCATCTCCCGGCCCACCACCACCTACCTTCAGGACGCCTGGCGGCGGCTGCGCCAAAACAAAGTGGCCCTGACCGCTATCATCATCTTAGTCCTGGTGCTGCTGATGGCCCTGCTGGTGCCGGTCTTCTCCTCCTACTCCATGAGCAGCCAGGATGGCTCCGCGGTGAACAAGGGGCCCACCCTCGCCCATATTTTCGGGACGGACAGCCTGGGGCGTGACCTGTCCGTGCGTTGCTGGGAAGGGGCCCGCGTGTCCCTGTTCATCGCCTTTGTGGCAACTTTTGTGAACTTAATCATCGGCGTGTTCTACGGCGGCATCTCCGGCTATGCCGGCGGCCGGGTAGACCTGTTCATGATGCGCCTGGTGGAAATCGTCACCACGGTGCCCGACCTGCTGTGGGTCATCCTGCTGATGGTCATTATGGGGCCCGGCCTCCACACGATTATCATCGCCATCTCCATCACGGGCTGGGGTTCGATGGCCCGGATCGTCCGCGGGCAGATTTTACAGCTCAAGCAGAGCGAGTACGTCATGGCTTCCCGCACCCTGGGCGGCCGGGGCCGGTGGATCTTGCTAAAGCACCTGATCCCCAACACAATGGGCCCCATTATCATCGAGCTCACCTTCTCCATCCCCAACGCGATCTTTACCGAGGCGACCCTGAGCTATCTGGGATTGGGCGTCCCTGTGCCCCTGTCCAGCTGGGGCACCTTGGCCAACGAGGGCTCCCGCATGCTGCTCCTCTATCCATACCAGCTTTTGTTCCCAGCACTGCTGATCTCCATCACCATGCTTGGGTTTAACCTGCTGGGGGACGGCCTGCGTGACGCACTGGATCCAAAAATGCGCAACTGAGGAAAGGGGAACGAACATGAGCGAAACAGTTTTGGAAGTGAAAGACCTTTGCGTTTCATTCGATACATACGCAGGCAAGGTTCAAGCGGTGCGCGGCGTCAGCTTTTCCTTGAACAAGGGGGAAATCCTGGCAGTGGTAGGAGAGTCTGGCTGTGGGAAAAGCGTGACGGCCAAGACCATTATGCGCTTGAACCCCTCCCCTCCCTCCCGCATCGAAGGGGGCGAAGTCCTGTTTGAAGGCCAGGACCTGACCAAGCTGAAAAACCGCGAGATGGCCAAGCTGCGGGGGAAAAAGATCGGCATGATTTTCCAGGACCCCATGACCTCCCTGGATCCCACGAAAAAAGTGGGATACCAGATTATGGAGGCTATCCGCCAGCACGAGCATATCTCCTATAAAGAGGCGTATGCCCAAAGCGTAAAGATGCTGGAAATGGTGGGCATTACCAACCCGGTAGAGCGGATGAAGCAGTACCCCCACGAATTTTCCGGCGGTATGCGCCAGCGCGCCATGATCGCTATGAGCCTGGTGTGCCATCCCCAGCTGCTCATCGCCGATGAACCCACCACAGCTTTGGATGTGACCATCCAGGCGCAGATATTGGACCTGCTGCTCTCCCTGCGGGAGAAGCTGGGCACCTCCATCCTGCTGATCACCCACGATATGGGCGTTGTGGCGGATGTGGCGGACCGGGTTATCATCATGTACGCAGGCATGGCCATGGAGGCTGGTTCCGTGCGGGAGATATTCTATAGCCCAATGCATCCCTATACCTGGGGCTTGCAGGTATCCCTGCCCAAACACGACGGCAGCGGCGGGCGGCTGCGCCCCATCGAGGGCACGCCCCCCGACCTGCTGGAGCCACCGGCCGGGTGCCCCTTCGCGGACAGGTGCGAGTACGCTATGGAGATCTGCCACCGGCGTATGCCGGATGTGACCCAGCGCACACCTACTCACAATGTGCGCTGCTGGCTCTATCACGAGATGGCTCCCAAGGTGACCAATCCCATTACAGGAGGGACCACTTAATGCTGCTGGAAGTTAAGAATCTAAAAAAATATTTTAAGATCGGCCACAATGCCTATTTAAAGGCGGTGGACAATGTCTCTTTTTCCATTGAGAAGGGAGAGACGCTGGGCCTGGTGGGGGAATCCGGCTGCGGGAAATCCACCCTCGGGCGCACTATCATCGGCCTATACCCACCCACGGAAGGAAGTATCCTGTTCGAGGGGAAGGAAACCGCCCACCTCACGGAAAAGCAAAGGGTGCCCCTCACCAAGGAAATGCAGATCATCTACCAGGACCCTTACGCCTGCCTGGACCCCCGCATGACGGTCGCGGACATCATTGCCGAGGGGCTGGATATCCACGGCATGAGCCGGGGCGCAGAGCGGCGCAAGCGAATTTTTGAACTGCTGGAGCTGGTGGGGATGAACGCCGAGCACGCGAACCGCTTCCCCCATGAGTTTTCCGGCGGCCAGCGGCAGCGGATCGGCATCGCCCGCGCCTTGGCTATCAATCCCAAGTTCATCATCTGCGATGAGCCCATTTCCGCCCTGGACGTTTCCATCCAGGCCCAGGTGGTCAACCTGATGGAGGATTTGCAGAAGCAGCTGGGGCTGACCTACCTGTTCATCGCCCACGACATCAGCATGGTGTCCCACATCTCCAACCGCATTGCCGTTATGTACCTGGGTTCTTTGGTGGAGCTGGCCCCCTCGGCCGAAGTGATGGACCATCCTATGCACCCGTATACCAAGGCGCTGCTGTCCGCTGTGCCCTTTGCTGACCCGGACGCAAGCCGCGCCCGGGACCGGATCAAGCTCAGCGGCGATGTGCCCAGCCCCATGAGCACCCAGACAGGGTGCAAGTTTGCCTCCCGGTGCCCGCAGTGCATGGAGTGCTGCAAAACCCAGGCCCCCGAAATGCGGGAGGTTTCTCCAGGGCATTTTGTAGGCTGCCATCTGTTTGACGGGAAGGAGTGACCCCCATGACAAACGAGATATTTGCCCGGCGCCGCCAAAAGGTGGTAGACACCCTAAAAGACCAGAGCGCACTGTTCCTCTTTTCCGGGGATGTAAAACAGCGCAGCCTGGACGGGGACTACCCCTTCTGCGTTAACCGGAATTTCTTCTACCTCACTGGGCTGGACGAGCCCGGCTATGTGCTGCAGGTTTCAAAGCTGGCAGGGCAAGTGACCCAGACACTGTACCTCCCCCGGCCGGACCCCTATCAGGAGTTGTATTTCGGACGTATGCCTACGGCGGAGGAGATGGTGGAGAACACAGGCCTGGACCGGGCCGTGTACCTGGATAAGATGGAGTGGGAACTCAACCGCCTGTTTGCCCGGAACTATTTCGAGCACCTGTACATGGATTTCCACAAGCGGGAGCTAAACACGGTGGCTTACCCAGAAAACGACCTAGCCGCCCGCATCATGCAGGCCCACCCTTATCTTCAGCCCCACAACATCGCCCGCACCATTGACAACCTGCGCCGCTTTAAAGACGAGGGGGAAATCGCCCAGATCAAAGAGGCCATCCGCATCACGGGCCTGGGGATTGAGAGCATTTTGCGGCACATGGGCCCCGGCATCAACGAGCGCCAGCTGCAGGCATATTTTGAATTTGAGCTGAAGTACCACGGCGCCATGGGCAACGCTTTCGACCCCATCATCGCCGCGGGCGCCAATACGGTGAACCTCCACTATGGCCGCAACAACCAGGATTTGAAAGACGGCGACCTGCTGCTTTTGGACCTGGGGGGCGAAGTGGGCTATTACAGCGCCGATATCAGCCGTACCTTCCCGGTAAACGGCGTGTTCGACAGCCGCCAGCGGTATTATTACGAGGCTGTTCTCGCCGCGAACCAGGCCGTCATCGACGCCCTGCGCCCTGGCCTTCCCGTAGACGATACCTTGGAGATCGCCCGCGACACCCTGTTTGCATACTGTGTGCAGGACGGCCTGACAAAGGAACGGAAGGATATGGAAAAGCTGCTCCCCCACGGCGTCAGCCACTACTTGGGTCTGGATACCCATGATGTGGGCGACCGCGGCCTGTTGGAGCCAGGTATGGTAGTCACAGTGGAGCCGGGAATCTATCTGCGGGACAGCGGCCTTGGCATCCGCATTGAGGACGACGTCCTCATTACGGAAACCGGCCATGAGCTGCTTTCCCCCCAGATCCTCAAAACCCCTGGTTCCATTGAGGATTTCATAAAACAACACAAGGAAAGGATGAAGTTACAATGAAGAAAGGTTGGCTCACGCTTGTGGCCCTGACACTGGCGGTATCTTGCCTGTTCAGCGGCTGCGGCTTTACCGGAGGCGAATCCAGCACCGCAAGCACAAAGGACGACGCCAGCGCAACATCTTCCGCTGTCTCTGGGGAGGAATCCACCAACACAGGCGATAAGGTCCTGCGCGTCAGCCTGGCTAGCGCCCCCACCGATATCAACCCTCTGACGATCTCTACCACGGAGGGTGCCGAGATCGCTGGTACTATGTACGAGACCCTGGTGCGCCAGGACGCCGAGGGCAATGTTGAGCAGGGCTCCGGCCTGGCTGAGAGCTGGGATGTGAGCGAGGATATGAAGGTCTACACCTTCCACCTGCGGGACGCCAACTGGTCTGACGGCAGCCCCATCACCGCCGACCAGTTCGTCTACGCATGGCAGAAGGCGCTGGAGCCCGCTACCGCTTCGACCATGGCCTACATGATGTACCCCATCAAGAACGCCGCCCAGTTCAACACCGGCGAGATCACCGATTTCTCGGAAGTGGGCGTGAAGGCTTTGGACGACAAGACCCTGGAGGTCACCCTGGAAAACCCCGCCGATTACTTTATCGAAATGCTGGTCATCCCCCAGTACGGCCCCCTGCCCATTGATTCCGTGGAAGAAGCCGGCAGCGATTTCTTCCTGGACGCGGAGCACATGGTATCCAACGGGCCCTTTATCTGCACCTCTTGGGACCCCAACGTGGGCGCCACGATGGTGAAGAATGAAAACTATTGGGACGCCGACTCCGTAAAGCTGGATGTCATCGACTACAACTTCGTGAAGGAGACCAACACCATCGTCAACCTGTATGAGACCAACGAGATCGACGTGATGATGGTCCAGCCCGAATTTTTGGACACCTATAAGGAAGCCAAGGGCTTTACCAGCGTGACCGAGCCTGTCACCGAATTCGTGAAGTTCAACTTCAACAATGAATACTTTGCCAATGAGAATATCCGCCGGGCTTTCTCCATGGCCCTCAACCGTGTCACTTACATGGAAGAGTTTATGCGCACCGGTTCCACCCCTGCCTATGCCCTTATCCCCGATTCCATCCGCGGCGTGGGCGGCAAGGGTTTCCGTGAGGCTTACGGCGACCTGTATTACGACTGCGGCACCAACGAAGGCGCCGAGCAAGAGGCCAAGGACCTGCTGGCCAAGGGCCTGGAGGAAGTTGGCAAAACCTTTGAAGAGTTCAACCAGGGCCTGAGCTTTGTGATCGGCGACGGCGACCTGAACCTGAAAACCGCCCAGGTGTTCCAGCAGCAGTGGAAGAACGTGCTGGGTGTGGACGTGGAGGTCCGCTCTATGGAGTACGGCCTGCGCCAAGACGCCTATGACACCGGCGACTGGACCATCGCCAAAGAGGGCTGGGGCGCCGACTACAACGACCCCCTGAGCTTCTTGGAGCTGTTCCAAACCGGCAACATCCAGAACGACTGCCACTATTCCAGTGAGGAATTTGACAGCTTGTTGGAGCAGGCTGCCGTCACCATCGGCGAGGATCGCATCGCCCTGCTGCAGGAAGCCGAAAAGGTCCTGCTCCAGGATGACGCCGCGCTGGCCCCCACCTTCTTCCAGACCCGCAGCTGGGTCTGCAAGGACAATGTCACCGGCATCGTCCGCAACGGCATTGGCCTGCGCTGCGACTTCAAGTGGGCCGATATCTCCGAATAAGGGGATCGGCCGCCAATTAAAAAACAGAAGGCTGTTGCATGGGAATTGTGACAGCCTTTTTGTTAAGACAACTGTATATTTTAGAAAAGGAGACGTGCAGTATGAATCAAATCTCTACCGACAAGGCCCCCGCAGCCATCGGGCCCTATTGCCAGGCAGTCACCCACAACGGCTTTGTGTTCACCTCTGGCCAGATCCCCTTGGACCCTGCCACCGGCAAGGTGGACGGGGACTCTGTGGAACAGCAGGCCCGCCGCGTGCTGGAAAACCTTTCCGCTGTTCTGGAGGCCGCTGGGTCCGGACTGGACAAGGTTCTGAAAACCACTTGCTTTTTAAGCGATATGGGCAACTTCTCGGCGTTTAACGGCGTTTATGCCGAGTATTTCACCCAAAAGCCCGCCCGCAGCTGCGTGGCGGTCCGCGCCCTGCCCCAGGGTGTGCTGGTGGAAGTGGAATGTGTCGCGGTGGTGGAGTGATATGGGTATTCGCGAGAAGCTCAACCCCCGCTTTGCCCCTTTGCAGGGTGGGCTGTTCCTCAACGTAACCAAGGCGGATGTCGGGGAAGGCACCGGTAACTTTCAAAAAACCGGCGGCGATGTGATGGCCTGGGCAGATCCCTTCTACCCGGATCCTGCCATTCCCGAATCCGTTAAAAAAGCCATGATGGAAGCGCTGGAGAGCGGGATCCCCGCCCACTACACCATGCCGATCGGTATGCTGGAACTGCGCCAGGCGCTGGCCCAGCACATCACCGAGGCAACAGGCCTGCCCATTGACCCCAGCCGGAACGTGATTGTCACCCCCGGCTCGGACAGCGGCCTGCTGTACGCCATGATGCCCTTCCTCAACGAGGGGGATGAAGTGATGGTGCCGGACCCCAGCTATCCCTCTAACTTTTTGAACCCCACTTTGCTGGGTGCAGTCACTGTACCGGTACCCCTGCGGGAAGAGGACAACTATCAGCCCAATATCGAGGAATTCCGCAAGCGGCTGACCCCCAAGACCAAAATGGTGCTCATCACACACCCCAACAATCCCACCACCACAGTCTTCCGCCGGGAGGCAATGGAGGAGCTTTGCCGGTTTATCGTGGAAAATGATTTGATTTTGGTCAGCGACCAAGCCTTCCAGGATCATATTTTCGACGGCATTGAGTTTGTCCACCCTGCCGCGCTGCCCGGTATGTGGGAGCGGACACTGACTGTGTGCTCTATTTCCAAGGGCATCGGGCTGTCCGGCTTCCGCATCGGCTATATCTACGCTGATGACGCGATCATGGACACCCTGTACGGCGGGGCGGTCAATGTGCTGGGCGCTCCCTGTACCCTGTCCTCGATTGGGGCCATCGCCGCCCTGAAGGACAAGCAACACCTGGCCAACACGTTCACCCGCCTGGAGCGCCGCCGCCGGATAGCCTACGAAAAGCTCCACGACATCCCTGGCGTGAATATGGCCATGCCCGAAAGCGGGATCCTTTCCTGGCTGAACATTTCCCAGCTTGGCACAGAGGAAGAGGTGTGCGCCCGCTTGCAGGAAGAAGCCCGGATCCTGGTAAACCAGGGGGAGCCCTACGGCCAGCAGGGAAAGGGGCATATCCGCATCGTCACAGCGTGCTTTGCCTCTGATGAGGAAGCCGGCCAGCGCTTGGAGCGTATCCGCCGCGTCCTTTGGAAGATGGCGGAAGAAAAGGGGCTGGCCTGACAGAGCGCCTGCCCACTAGACTTTGCATCACCGCAAAAACAAAAAAAGCCGGGCACGGAAGGGATTTCTCTCCTTCCGTGCCCGGCTTTTCTGCGGTTCCGGCCGACCCTGGCGCCGTAGCAGCAGGCACCCCCGGGAGGTAGGATACCAAGTGGTATGCCCCAAAACCGGTCCTGGAAAAACTCTCCAAGATATTTCCCCAGGGGCTCCATCCATCACGTCTGGGCCGATGAGGACATTGGATATAACTGCGGGAAACGGATTTACTAAAACGGGACAACCACTCAAGAGAATCCCCTCACCGGCTGCAATGCCGTGGAGGTTGCCTGCGGCCTTTGGAACACCTCCCCGTAAGAACAACTGGGAGAGGAACCCAATATGCGGATGTGCTGGAGGGGCGAAAGCCTATAGCACGTTGCCGCAGAGCTCAGTTCGCATTGTCCCCACACCAGGCGGCGGGCCCGCAAGCAGGGCCTCATCAACCAATCCCTGAAAAGCTGCCTTATGAAAAGAACTGCCTAAAAGTCTTTCAACCTTAGGCAGTTCTCAGCTACATTCAATTTGTACTGTTCAGAGATTTAGCCAATACCTCTTCCAACGTAGGGATGGAAGTCTGGGCGCCCCGGCGGGTCACAACGATATCGGAAACAGCGGCAGCCAGGCGGATAGCCTCTTCCAAGCCCTGACCCTGCGCTAGGCCAACGCATAACCCAGCCATAAAACTATCCCCGGCAGCAGTAGTGTCCACCACCGTCACGGTCTTATCCGCGGGGAACCGGGACTGGGTGCCGTCCTCTTTCAGCAGATACGAACCCTCGCTCCCCAAGGTAACCAACACATTTTTCACCCCTTTGGCTTGCAGCGCCAAGGCGCTTTCCCGCAAGTCTTCCGGACAGTAAGGCCGGCCGGTCAAAATGGAAAGTTCCATTTCATTGGGCTTGATCAGGTCAAGGCAAGGGAACAGTTCCTCCGGCAAGTCCGGCACGGCGGGGGCTGGATCCAGCACCACGGTCTTACCTAGGCCCTTGGCTTCCTTTGCGGCCCAGAGCACTGTGTCCAAGGGGATTTCCAGCTGCATTACCAAAATATCGCAAGCCTCCAACAGATCCCAATTTTCCTGGAGATAGGCGCGGTCGACGATTTGGTTGGCACCGGGCAGCACAATAATACTATTATCTCCTTGAGGGGTGACGCCGATCACCGCTATGCTGGTAGACGCATTTTCACAGCGCTTCACCCGTGAAACATCCACCCCAGAGCGAGCCAGATTCTCACAGAGCTTCTCGCCATAGGTGTCCGCGCCCGCAGCCCCCAGCATGGCCACGCTACCCCCCAGCCGGCCGATAGCGCAGGCCTGGTTGGCACCTTTTCCCCCAGGGATAAACTCCAATCCCTGGGCCAAGACGGTCTCCCCCACCGCCGGCATGTGAGAGACGTCTGTCACAAAGTCCATGTTCATGCTTCCAATGACTAAGATCTTCTTCATTCCTCTTCCGGGCTCCTTCCGGCAATGGCCATATCACGATACAGGCAATGGCTCCCCTTCTCTACGGACAGACCAGCGCAGCCGTTGGCCAGGGGATCTGGGTCCTCATAGGAGAGCACCTTTTTCCCGTCGATGGCCAGGGTGAGCGTCCCACCCTGAGCAGCAAAATCCAGCCGGTACTCTTTTCCAGGCTCCCAGGGGAAGTCCGCTTCACAGAGAGTAATATAGCCATGCTGGTTCTTCCGCAACGCCACTTTCCCAGCCCCGGAGAATCCGGCGGCATAGGATCGCATGGCCCCCTGTACCCGCAGGTTCACATAGGCCTGTTCCCCGGTAAGGGGCTTCAGGGTGGCGGAGAGGCAATAATCTTCCCAGCTGTGATGGCCGGTATACATCTCGGCAAAATCGGCGCAGGAAAGACTGAGCCAAGGCCCGTCTAAATAGGAATGCCCTTTCAGCTTGGAAAACTGGGGTACTTCCTGATGGATACCGCCCCACACGTCCATGGTCATCTGGGAAAAATCCAGCTGATAGTCCGGGAGCCCCTCAATAGCCAAGTCGTCCACGTAGGCGGTAAGGTCCCCCATACCGAACCCAACGGCCGTTCCGGAAAGGATAACGCCCACCTCTTGGATCAAACCAGCCCCGCTGGGGATAACCAAGCTCAAATCGTGCCAAGTGCCGTCCGCGGCAACCTTCTCCCCACGGATAATCTCCCCAGCAGCGCCGTCTTTCACATAGATCTGGGCGGCGCCCTCCATGCCCTGGCAGGGCATGGGCATCACGCTGAGACGCACCGTCTGGCCAGGATAGGCCAAGGGAGAAAAGAAGGGGTCGTACCGGGAATCACTGAAGTCACTGGCTTGGTAGTAGGTCTGCTTGTAGAAGAAATTCTCCATCCCGGCAGAAGAACCCGCGGCTGTGACTTTTAAAGACCGGTAGCCAGTGCGGGCTTGCTCGTTCGTATTGCGCACATGGCACAAAGCTCCTTCCGACCGGCTGCGAATAGCGTGGGTGCTGGTGGGAAACTCGAAATGACAACTCTCCAACCTCTGGAAAACATCCTTCCAGGGGGCGGGAGGCTCCTCCCCAGAGAGGAGATAGCCCATCTTGGCGAAGTAGGCCGCGCCATAGGGCAAGTCGGTAGCGTTTAGGGAGGGCACCACACTGGAGCAGGCCAAAAAGTCGCCGATAGGTTTCGCCCACTTATCCTGGTCGATACCGGGCAGCCCACACAGCACACCCATAATACAGCCCACGTTTCCCACGTTACAGTCCGTATCCCAGCCACACATATTACAGATACATATTGTCTTGGTAAAATCACCCGCCCCGTAGAGCATGGAGAGTACCATTACCGCGGCATTGGGGATAATGTGGCAGTTGCCCGGGTACTTGTCATAACCATAATTCTCATAGATGTACTGGAAGCAGGCCCGCCAATCCTCGGGGTGCTGGTCGTAAAAATCCATGACAGCCCGGGTAACCCTGGCATACTCGCAATCGGCGGGGATATAGCTGAGGGCCTTGTCCAAAACTGCGCGGATATCTTTTTCCACAAAGGCCAGGCTGATGCAGCAGGCCACATACACGCCGCCGTAAACCCCGTTTCCTCCATGGGTGACGCTGGCCGCCTTCTCTGCCAGGGAGGCCGCCTGCTCCGGGTTGCCGGGAGATACCAGACCCCAAGGGTCGATGAAGATCTGCCCGCCGATCTGCTCGGCCATGGTGGAACCGTTTTGCTCCACACTGCCGCTGCGGGGAGCGGGGATGCCGTTACGCAGGTTCAGGTAAGCGGTGTGCTCGGTGGAAATGCCGTACCCGCCCCACCAGAAAAAGCCATGCTCAAAGGGGGCATAGTTCAAAAGGGCCTCAGCCACGTCTTGGGCAGAGAAGTTTTTCAAATCCTTGCAATCTTCCAAGGCCCGTATAAAGAACATAGGGCCGTTGCTGTCGTCATCGGCAGCGAAATTCTTATACTGGGCTGGATAGTCCCACAGTTCGCCAAACACATTCTGGATGCGCTGGTAGCTCCACCCCTCGATGGCCGCCCCCAGCCGGATTCCAATTACCTTCCCCAGCCATCCAGCGTACACTTTCTCTAAATAGTTCTCGGGGATCTTCACGTAGGTTCGCTCCTTTCCGCGTTTCATTTAATCCTTGATCCCGCTCATGACAATGCCCTGGACAAAATATTTTTGGGCGAAAATATATACCACCAAAATGGGAAGCATGGTGATAAGCGCCCCGGCCATCATCTGGTTCCATTGGGTCACATAGGTACCCTGGAATTTGGCAAGGCCCATGGATAACGTCCAATTTTCCTGGCTGTTCAGGAAAATCAAGGGCCGCAGGAAGTCGTTCCAGGTGTTCATAAAGGTAAAGATGACCAGGGTCATCAAAGCGGGCTTAGAGTTCTTGATAATGATTTCCCAAAAGATCCTGGGATAGCTGCAGCCATCGATCATCGCCGCCTCTTCCAACTCTTTGGGCAAGGTAAGGAAGAACTGACGCAGCAAAAATGTGCCGAAAGCGTTGAAGATACCGATCACGATCAACGACCAGATATTGTCGATAAGCCCCAACGTCTTGATGATCTGGAACTGGGGGATCATCACTACCTGGAAAGGAATCATCATCGTACCCAGATAAATGATGAAAATGACTTCACGCCCTTTAAACTTTAGCCGAGCAAAAGCATATGCCGCCATAGAACAGGTAACCAACTGTCCCAGAATGATAGCGGCAGTAACCAACGTGGTGTTCGCAAAATACGTTACCCATGGCGCTTGTTCAAACATATATACATAGTTCTCCCAGGCAATGTGTTTTGGGATCCACACGGGGGGTACGGCAAACAGCTCGTCCAGGTCTTTTAGCGAGCTGGAAATCATCCACAAAAAGGGGATCAGCATGGTGATGGAGCAGAGGATAAGCACCAAGTGGGTAAGCACCCGGAAAGTGGTTTTTTTACCCCTGCCCTTGCGCACAGCAGTTGTTTGCATCGATTTTACCTCCCCTCAAACATTGTTCTTTTCGCTGACCTTCAACTGGATGATGCTGGCCACGAAAATGATAAGGAATAGGATATAGGCCATTGCCGAAGCGTAGCCCTGCTTAAAATACTGGAACGCGTTCATATACACCAGATAGCTCACTACCTGGGTAGCGGTACCAGGGCCGCCCTTGGTCATAATATAAATCTGGTCAAACGCCTGGAACGAGTTGATCATGCTGATAATCATGACAAACATAATCGTAGGCTTCAGCATAGGGAGCGTGATACGGAAAAATTTTTGAACCACGTTGGCCCCATCGATGTCTGCCGCCTCATATACGGCCGGGGATACCCCCTGCACGCCAGCCAGCAGGATCACTGAATTGAAGCCCAGGTTTTTCCAAATACTCATAATGATAACCGAGGGCATCGCCCAAGCGCTGCTGGTCAGCCAAGGCACGCTGGGCAGGCCGAGAGTGTTCAGCGCAGAATTGATCAAGCCAAAGTCATCGTTATACAGCCACTGCCACACCATGGCGATAGAGGTATAAGAGACGATAACAGGAATAAAAAAGGACGATTTATAAAAATTCAACCCTCGTATCTTCTGATTTAAAAGCACTGCCACTAGGATAGCCAAAAGGGTTCCCAGAGGCACTGTGCCGATGGTAAAATAAATCGTATGCCACAGAGCTTCACCAAAATCCCCATTGGAAAATAGGTCGATATAGTTCTGCAACCCGATAAATTTCGGGGACGTTACCCCATCATAATCTGTCAAACTGTAATAGAACGACATAGCGACAGGGAAAATGGTGAACACGATAAAACCGATGATCACCGGCAGCAAGAACAGATAGCCCCAAAAGGTCTCATTGGCACCAATGGGCTTCCTCTTTTTCGCAGAAGGCTTCGCCGCCATTTTTCAAATCACCTCAATCCCAAATTTAACAAAAGCCAATCGGTTTTCCATTTTTGAAAGAAAGGGGAACTTTTATACTGTGCTAAAAGTTCCCCTCTTCCTCTCGTCTTACAATACGGTTCAAAGATGTTATCCAGCCAAAATGCCGTTAATCTCTTTAATAAGCGCCTGCTGGGTCTCTTCGGGAGTACTTTCGCCGATGAGCATCTTGTCCGTCAGTTCCTGAAGCTTTGTATTGACCTCGGTACGGTAGATAGACACCTGATCTGCCATGTCAACATCAGGAACAGAATCCACAAAGGCTTTTACATTCTCTGGGAAATGGGTGTCCAAAACAATCTGGTTGGCATTCTCGTCAGTGCTGGCAGGCAGGGCCATGTTGCTCTCAGCCACGATTTCCATGCTCTCGGGGCCAACCAAGAATTTCAGCAAATCCCAGGTGGCATCGGGAGTATCAGTGTCGGCAGAGATACCCCAGTTCAGGATGCCAGCCTTGGTGCGCTGGTTCTGATCCATGGGCATACGCACCACGTCCCACTCGAAGCCCAAGGGATCGGCCTTATACTGGGGCAACATCCACAGGCCCATAGATTCCATGGCCACAGTTTGATTACGGAACAGGGCGTCAGCATTGGTACCCATTGCGGTGAGAGCGGCAGGGTTGGGAGAAATCTGATCTACTACCACCAGATTATATAGGAACTCCAGGGCATTCAGCGCCTCTGGGGTGTCCAAGCCTTTCACTTCAGTGCCGCTGGTGTCAAAATCAACGCCGGCACGGGAGAGCCATCCCAAGAAAGGATCCGCACCGCTGGCATAGCGGAAGCCATATACGTTGTTTTCGGGGTCAGTCAGGGCCTTGGCGGACTCGTAGAACTCCTCAATGGTCCAGTCATCAGTAGGCAGCTCCAAGCCCGCAGCCTCGAACATATCTTTGTTGTAGTAGACGACATAGGGGGAAACTTCCTGAGGCAGGGCATACAGCTGATCCTCGTAGCGGAGAGGCACCAGCAGAGACTCGGGATAATCCGCCAAGTCAAATTCCGTGTCCGCCTCGATGTAAGAATCCAGAGGCAACAGCACATCCCGGTAAGCCAGGGAATAGCACCACTCATTGATATAAATGATGTCGGGAGCGGTTCCGGAACCAATGAGGGTCATCAATTTCTGGAAACGCTCGGTGCCAATATCCACAGGCTTAATCGTCACGTTAGGATGCTCTTCCATATACAGGTCGAATTTCTGCTGATGGATCTCCATCTCTTGGGCGCTGCCAGACACAGCAACCTCAATGGTGACAGGCTCTTCGTCACCATTGCCTGCTTCTGCCGCAGAAGCATCGCTGTTGGTGGTCCCTTCAGCAGCACTGCCTTCGTCTGCGGCGCTACTGTTGCTATTGCCACAGCCAAAAAGCACGGTACTCAGCATGACCAAAGCCAAGATGAGGGATAAAACTTTTTTCATTACTTTACCTCCTTAAATTTGTAGAACTATAGAGCTTTTTATAAACGAACGGTCATTTCCTGGCGGTGCAGAGGAATTCCAAGGTATCCCAGTCGATAAGAGCGTCTGAGACACCCCACTTGGTGGTGGAGAAACCAGCCGCTACGGTCGCGCGCCGGATGCTCTCACGGATATCCATCCCTTTGGCCAAAAACACAGCCAAAGCAGCGGCAAAAGCATCCGCTGCGCCTGTGGTATCTACCACATCGAATTCCTCGGCGCGGAAAGCCTGGCTCTGGGTACCATCACTCCAGTAGCAGCCTTTGCTGCCCCGGGTGATGATCACCTGCCCCACTCCCCTCTCCAGAAAAAGATCCGCTTGCTCCTCACAAGTCTCCAGGCCAGGACATAGTCTGGCGCTTTCTTTTTCGTTGGGCATAAAAATATCTGTCATTTGGTAGATCTCTTCATCCAGTTCATCCACGGCCGCCGGCTTTAATATAATTTTTACCCCCCTTTTGTGGGCCAGATGTACCGTGGTCCTGATGACATCCATATTCAACTCAGTCTGAAGCAGGCAGTAAGCCGCCCCTTCAAAAGCTGACGCATTTTCCATTACCTCTTGGGAGGTGAGCAGGGCATTCGCCCCCTTGTACACCATGATTCCGCTCTCGCCGTCTTCCTGCACGCAAATATAGGCGTGACCGGTTGAGTCCTGGGAGGTGCGGCGAACATACCCCGAATCTACCCCATTGGACTGGAGATAATCCCAAATCTCACTGCCTTCATAATCTTTTCCCACTTTTCCAATCAGTAAGACCTGCCCTTCCAGCTTGGCGACTCCCACCGCCTGGTTGAGCCCTTTCCCACCGGGACTGATCAGCCTGGTATTGGTAAGGGCAGAACGGCCCACCTGAGGGAAATCTTTTAGATAAATGGTGGTATCCATATTGATCGAGCCTACCACTACGATCTTCTTTCCCATAGAGTTTAGCGGAAAAGCCACGCTCTCCCCCGGGCAGCGGATGCCTCGCAACAGCTTTTCCTCTTCTGTGCGCCCGGGCCTTTCAATTTGTGAAACCAGCCTCCGGCAAGCGACCTCAGCCAATTGCGCAAAAGGCATTTTCAAGGCAGTAAGTTTCGGCAAAAAACCGCCTGGTTCATTCCCAGCCAGGCTGACAACCGAAAGATATCTGGGAATCCGCCGGTTTTTCCGGCCGCAGGCATCGTACACAGCCTCGGCAAGCTCTGTGTCAAAACAAAGCACGCCTGTGTTCTCAAACAGGCGTTTGCTCTCCAAACCGTCCCGGTCATAGAAACAGACGCGGCTTTCCGGCAGCGAGAGCCCTTTGGCCTGTAGGCATTTCCGGCACCCTTCCACAAACTGCCGCTCATTCAGCGACCCGCCGTGGATCATGCAAAAAATGTTGCGGTGCTTATATTCCAGCAATTCTTCCGCCGCCTGATATCCCAGGCACTCATAGTCGAATCCAAAACGCCGGGCAGTGGGAGGCCTATCAAAATCCACGATACCATAGGGAGTGTTACCCAGCAATTCTGAGAAATCCCCGCTGTCCCCGGACGTACCACAGAGCAGCATCCCCTCCAAAGGATACTCCAGCAGCGCTTGGATGCTTGCCCGTTCCTCCTCATAGGTTTCCGCAAACCGCGTCATTACGGAGTACCCCTCCCGGGAGGCAACTTGAAGCAGGGTTTCTAAAAAAATGTCGAACCCCTGCCGTTTCTGAAGCACTGCTCCCAGCAAAAAAGAACGCGCTGGAAAAGCGGCGCCAACTGGCAGCCTGGAGGGCAGGTAATGGTTTTCTTTGACCACGGCTAAAACTTTCTGGCGGGTCTCCTCGCTAATTGCTTGATCTTTTTTATTTAAAACTTTTGAAACAGTGGAAGCAGATACGCCTGCTTGCTTTGCGATTTCCCGTATGTTCATTCTTTACAGCCCTTTTGCGAAACCTGTTTCTTAAACTTGTTTCTTAATCAAAGCATACTATGTTTTCACAGTTTTGTCAAGCTCTTTTCAAAAAAAATCCAAACCGTTTTTCTGCTCACTTCCTTTTTATCCCCGCGCCAAACTCCCTCCCTCTTTCAAGGTGCAAAACCCGCCACCGGCTTGTATTTCCGTCCGCCATTGGCGGCTAAGCTTGCTTACGGCATCTTGCTTTTCCCTTGTATGTTATAAGCCTCCCGCATCATCCGTTTAAAACACCCTCTCCTTACTTCTTTTGTCAAATGGCAAACCGCCACCCTTATTTTGGCAAAGACAGGTTTTCTTTACACATAAAAAAGCGCCCCCTAAAATTGGGAGCGCTTTTGCTGTGCGTCATTAGATTTTCCGCTTGCTGCCGGCATAGAAATCGGTGCGGGGGATCCAGTTGATGAACGCCTCCACCTGCTCATCCCACAGGCGCCATTCGTGGACAAACCCGGGACGGGGCACCCAAGTGACATCGGCGCCCAAAGCTTTCATCTCCTCCTGCAGCTGATTGGCACTGGGGAACAAGGGATCCTCTTCCCCACAGGCAATGTACATCTTCGAGAACTGGCGGCCTTCTTCTTTGATTTTCCGGGCCAGCTTCATGGGCTGCCAAGAGTCGGGCGGTTCTACCACGTTGCCATTTTCATCCGTCTGGGGCGGCAGATAGCCCCCCACCGAAAACACGCCCATGGCCTTGTATTGCTCCGGGTTGGTCAGGCCGTGGATCAGCGTGCCAAACCCGCCCAAGGACAAACCCGCAATATAGGTATGCTCCGGCTCGGTAAGGGCCGGGAAGATCCCCGTGACAAAGTCGGGCAGCTCCTGATGCAGGAACTGGAAAAACTTGTCCTGGAGCATCCCGCCGCCGGGCATATCCACATAATTTTTATTCTCCGCCGAGAACATCACCACAATGATCTGCTGCTCCTCGGCGTACATCTCCACGTTGGTGTAGCCAGTCCAGGTGGCGTGGTTATTCCCGCCCCCATGAAGCAAGTACAGCACCGGGTACTTATGTTCCGGCGTGTGCCGCACCCGTGCGGAAGGATCCGTCTCCATATCAAAGCTTTCTGGGATAGTGGGCGTGGGGACCACCACAGTAATATCCACCGTGCGCTTTAGAGCATAGCTGATAAAGTTGCAGACAAACTTGCCCATACAATTCCTCCTATTCCACACATTCCACACATCCGCCCTTAAATGCGGCGCTTGCTGCCAGCGTAAAAGTCGGTGCGGGGGATCCAGTTGAGGAATGCCTCCACCTGCTCATCCCACAGGCGCCACTCATGGATGAACCCGGGGCGGGAAACCCAGGTCACATCAGCGCCCAGGGCTTTCATATCCTCCTGGAGCTTCACGGCGCTGGGATACAAGGGGTCGGCGTCGCCGCAGGCAATGTACATCTTGGGGAACTGGCGGCCTTCGTCCTTGATCTTCTGGGCCAACTTCATAGGCTCCCAACGGGGATCGCGTTCCACCGGATTGCCGTTTTCATCGGTCTGGGGCGGCAGGGAACCTCCCACCGAAAATACACCCATGGCTTTGTACTGCTCCGGGTTGGAGAACCCATGGACCAGGGTGCCGTAACCACCCATGGAAAGGCCGGCAATGTAAGTGTGCTCCGGCTCGGTGAGGGCGGGGAACATCCCGGTGACAAAGTCGGGCAGCTCCTCATGGAGGAACCGGAAAAACTTATCCTGCATGATCCCGCCGCCGGGCACGTCGATATAGCTCTTATTTTCCGCGGAGAACATCACCACCATGATCTGCTGCTCCTCGGCGTACATCTCCACGTTGGTGTATCCGGTCCAGGTGGCGTGGTTGTTGCCCATGCCGTGGAGCAAATACAGCACCGGGTATTTATGCTGGGGCTTGTGGCTAATCGGGGCCGTGGGGTCTGTTTCCAGTGTAAAACCATCGGTCAAAGTGGGAGTGGGGACTACCACGGTAATGTCCACGGTGCGTTTTAAAGCGTAGCTGATGAAATTACATACAAATTTGCCCATACTGATTTTCCACCTTTCAAAAAATCTCTTCTCCCCATGCGGAGGGGCCCACTCCGGCAGGAACGAACTGGTTTTATCATAGCACGGAGGGGCTTTGAAAAACTATCAGCAAAATGCACACCATTTGTTGGAATCCGGACATTTTCACGGGGCGTTGGTACAGGGAAACTCTAAAACCACAAGGCCGCCCTGGCTGTTGTTTTGAAATTCCAGGGTGAAATTTTCCCCATAGAGGAATTGCAGGCGTTTTTGGATATTCCGGATCCCCAGGTGGCGGCCCTGCTGGGAACCTTCTTCCAGTTTGGGGTTCACGCCCAGCATTTCTTCCGGGAAACCGACCCCTGTATCCTGGATGGACAGCCGCAGCCGCTTTCCCTTTTCCGTCATGGGCACTTCCACCTTGATCTCAATGCCGACGTTTCTGGATCCCCCATGTTTCACCGCGTTCTCCACAAAGGTGAGCAGGGACAGCGGCGGGATCGCCAGCCCCTGGATGGAGCCGTCGATTTCCTCCCTCAGCTGGACGTTTACCCGGTGGCGGATCTGCTGGATGCCCAAAAATTCCCGCACCATGGACAGCTCCCGTTCCAGTGGGACCAGGCTCAGGCTTTGAGAAAACAGGTAGCGCACATAGTTGGAAAGCTTGACGCAGAACTCTTGGATACGCTGATACTCCTGTTTCTGGGCCATGGCGTGGATGAGGGAGAAACAGTTCACAAAAAAGTGGGGCTTGATCTGCAGCTGGTAATACTCCATTTCGGTTTGTGCCAAGGCCAGCTTTTCCTCGTACAAGTCGATGCGCAGTTTTTTGATCTGGCGGGAAAGATCGTCAAAAGCCTCCACAGCGTCGTTGAGCTCTTGGATCCCTCCCCGTTTGACCGTCTGCCTCTGAGCGGCGTATTCCCCCACGTGCCGGACAAAATGGTCCAGGGGGGTCTGCACATAGCGTCGGTAGTACTGGAGCGTATAAACCGACACCCCCAAGACTACCAGCAGGATAAACACCACAAAGCCAATCATCACGGAAAAGCGGCCCCACTCCAAATAGGGCTGGTCGGTCACCACAATCCGGATATCCGTGTACTCCGGGGAGAGCTCCAGGCAGAAGTCCTCCGCCACGTCTTTAACCGCCCGCACCTCCCCAGGCTGCAAGTAAACGATTTCCCCTTGTGCGGAAAGGGTATTGGCTTTAATCCCCGAAAAAAGCCCGTCGCCGGAGGCCCATGCTACCAGGTAAACCCCATCGAAGTGGTAGGCCTGATACAGGTACACCGATTCCCCCTGGCGGACGCTCGTCCAGGAGAGGGAGGAGCTTTCCAGCAGGCCCCGGGAAATTTGTTCGCTGAACCACTGCCTCAGGGCCAGGTTCTCCTCGTAGGGGAAGCTGTAATTGAACTTAGAAAACACCAGGTTTTCACTCGGCATATAGCAGGCGAAACTGAAGTTGGAACCCCAAATGACGGAATCATACTCAAACTGTTCGAGAATTTCCCGTGCGGCTACGTTCCTCTGGTTCACACCGGAGGCTTGGCGTATTTCGCCCATATAAAAGTTGTTGTACAGCAGGTCTACCAGGTAATTGTTTTCCCGCTCCAATTCCGCGCTCACACGCTGCACTTGGGATTCTACCGAAGCAGCCATAGCTTCCGCTTCTTGCCTCTGGGTATCTTTTATCGTAAAAAGGATGAAGAAAATCCCTCCCAAGGATACCGGTATCAAAACCGCCAGCACAACCGCTAAGATTTTCCGCAGGGAATAGGAATGCCGATTGTTTTCCATACATTCGCCCCATTCTTTTGGATATTTCCTTAAAAATATCTCATTTTTTTGGATATTTTTTATTCTAACCCGTTATTTCTCTGCTGTCAACCTTCGCTGTCAAACCAGAACCGTTAAAAAGTCCGGATAGTAAAAATTCACCTCCAATTTTTTAATAGTTTTTGAACAGCACTTGCTGTATGCTGGTAACACAACAGTTCCAATCCCCGAGGGCCCCGGGAATTGGGCAGAAAAACAACCGACATGGAATGGAGGAAAACCATGAAAAAGCTTCTTGCTCTCGGCCTCGCGTTTGTGATGTGCCTCAGCCTGCTTACTGGCTGCTCCGGCAACAACAACGGATCCAACAACAGCGCTTCCAACAGCGCCACCACTGGGGATGAAACCTCTACCGGTGATACTGGAAATGAAAACTCCAACGAAGAACCCTATGAAGTCAACTTCGCGTACCTGGTGGTCTCTACCGGCTCCAACATGGACAAAGTCCGGGAAGCCATGAACGAGCTGACCATGGAAGAGCTGAACATGACCGTCAACTTGATCCCCATGACTTTCAGCGAATTCATTTCCCAGCTGCCCATGATGCTGGCCGCCAATGAACCCATGGATTTGATGCCTTTGCCCGCTGGCCAGGCATCCACCTTCATCACCTCTCAGTACATCGTGGACCTCTCCCCCTATCTGGATAAAATCCCCAATATTGAAGAATCCGTAGGCGACTTGATCGACGCTGGTTACGTGGGAGACTTCCTGACTGGCTTGCCCATGGTAAAAGAGGCCGCTTATCCCTGCGCTTTGATTACCCGGCAGGATATTATGGACGAGCTGGGGTATTCTGAGGATGACTTCAATGTCACCACCGATGACATGAGCTCTTTTGACCAGATCACAGAGCTGTTCGCGGCCGTAAAGGAAGCTCATCCTGAAATGACTGTTTTTGATGGCAACGGCATTATGGGCACTATGATTGGTCAATCTTATGTGGACACCCTGGGCGACGGTTTCGGCGTGTTGGCGAACTACGGCCAGGAAACCACTGTGACCAATATGTACGAATCCGACCTGTTCCGGCAGTTCTGCGAAATTGGCAAGACCTGGTATGACGCAGGCTATTCCTCCCAGGATATCGCTGTCAATACTGACTCCGGTGAAGTGAAGATGAAAGCTGGCAACACCTTCGCCACTGTCATGGCCCACAAGCCCAATACGAAGCAGGAAAAGAAATCGCAGACCGGCTACGATTGGTATGTGATCCCCTTGGGCGAGGCTGTCACGTCCAACTCTGTGGCCACCCTCTATTCCGTAGCCAACGCTTCTAAAGACCCTGCGAAGGCAGTGGAATTCCTCAACTGGGTTTACGGCAGCGGTGAGTTTTCCGACCTGATCAACTGGGGCATTGAAGGTGAAGACTGGGTGGAAGCCGAGGATGGCACCGCCGCCTATCCCGAAGGCGTGGACGCCACCAACGTGGGCTATCACCAGGATATGGGTTATATGTACCCCAACCAGTTTGCCGGCCACGTGTGGGAAGGCAACCCCCTGGACATCTGGGAGCAGTACAAGGAATACAACGCCAGCTGCCTCAAGTCCAAAGCCCTGGGCTTCACATATGATTCCACCGGCGTAGTCAATGAGATCACCCAGCTGACCTCCGTACAGGACAAATACCTGAAGGATCTGTCTTTCGGCGTGGTGGACATTGATTCCACCTTGGAAGCCTTCAACGATGAGCTGTACGCCGCTGGCCTCCAGAAGGTTATGGATACCAAGCAGGAACAGCTGGACGCCTGGCTCGCTGAGCAATAAAACCGCCCTGCCGGTGGTCAAACGTGGCCACCGGCATTTCTATTTACGGAGGTGTAATCCATGAAACAGAAGGCACGGAAACTTCTCCCCTTCTTACCGCTGTACCTGATGATGCTGCCTGGCATTGCCTATCTCATCATCAACAACTACATTCCCATGGCCGGTATCGTGGTGGCGTTCAAGCAATACAACGTCAATGACGGAATGTTCGGCAGCCCCTGGGTGGGACTTGAAAACTTTAAATTCCTGTTTGGCACCAGCGACGCTTTTATCATCCTGCGCAACACGCTGCTTTACAACATTGCCTTCATTGTGGTGAACAATGTGGTGGGCATCCTTTTGGCCATCATCCTCTCGGACGTGGTCTGGAAGCGGATGCGCACTGTGTACCAAAGCTCCCTGCTGCTGCCCTTCCTGATCTCCATTGTGGTGGTCAGCTACATTGTGTTTGCCCTGCTCAGCCAGGAAAACGGCATGATGAACAACACCATCCTTCCCCTGTTGGGCAAGGAGCCCGTCTCTTGGTACAGCGAGACCAAATACTGGCCGGCCATTCTCATCCTCACCAACCTTTGGAAAGGGGTGGGTTACGGCACTTTGATCTATGTGGCCGCCATCGCCGGCATTGACAACTCCCTCTTTGAGGCTGCCGCATTGGACGGCGCCAGCAAGTGGCAGCAGATCACCCGCATCACCCTGCCTTTCCTGGTCCCCGCAGCGGTCACTCTGCTGATCCTCAACGTAGGGAAGATCTTCTTCTCCGACTTCGGCTTGTTCTACCAGGTACCCCAAAGCTCCGGCGCCCTGTTCCCTGTCACCCAGACCATTGACACCTATGTGTACCGGGCACTGATGTCCGCCGGCGGCATTGGACGCTCCGCCGCCGCCAGCGTGTTCCAGTCCATTGTAGGCTTTGTCCTGGTGATGACCACCAACCTAATCGTGCGCAAAGTCAGCGCCGAAAACGCCATTTTCTGAGGAGGTGCGTATTTCATGATTTTATCCAAAGGCCAAAAGGTCTACCAGATTGTCATCAACGTCATTCTGGTGCTGGTGACCCTTACCATGATCTTGCCGCTGCTGCTGCTGTTCATGTCTTCCATCACAGATGAGAATACCCTGGTGGTCAACGGCTACTCCCTGTTCCCGGAAAAGTTCAGCTTGTACGCCTATGAATACATTATCAGCAACTCCGCAACCTTGATGCGCGCCTATGGCATTTCCATTGTGGTCACTGTGATCGGCACCACCGGCTGCCTGCTGCTATCTTCCTTGATGGCATTTCCCCTTTCCCTGAAAAACCTGCCCGCCCGCCGGTTCCTCAGCTTTTTTGTGTTCTTCACCATGTTGTTCTCCGGAGGTTTGGTGCCCTCTTACATCATGTGGACCTCCTGGTTTAGCATCCGCAACACCCTGGCAGCCTACATCCTCCCCAATTTCCTGCTGGGCGCCTTCAACATCATCCTGATCCGCACCTACATGAGCACCAGCATCCCTTATGAGCTGTATGAAGCCGCCAAAATCGACGGCGCCAGCTATCCCAACATCTTCCTGCGCATCGCCATGCCCCTGTCCAAACCCATCCTGGTGACTGTGGGGCTGTTCTCGGGCCTTGGCTACTGGAACGACTGGACCAACGCCCAGTACTACATCTCCGACAGCCGGATGCTCAGCGTCCAGGCGCTGCTCAACCGCATGGTACAGGATATCCAAGCGCTGCTGGCCAACTCCTCGGCCAACTCGGGTTCCCTGATGCAGACGCCCCAGGTTTCCATCCGTATGGCCATCGCTTTCGTGGCCATGATCCCCATTTTGATCCTCTACCCCTTCCTGCAGAAATACTTCGCCGACGGCATCATGCTGGGCGCTGTGAAGGGTTGATCAGCTGCCAAAACGCTTCCGGAATTGGCTTGGGCTCATCCCAGTCTTTTCGTGGAAGAACTGGGAAAAGTAGCTGTAGTTGTCATAGCCCACCCGTTGGGCAACCATGCTTACAGGCAGCCCCGACTGGCACAGCAGTTTCTTGGCCTCTAAGATACGCTGCTCCTGGAGGTAGCTGCCTAAGGTTTGCCCGGTTTCCTTTTTAAACAGGCGGGCCAAATAGTCCGGGTTTAAGAAAAACTGCTTGGCCACGTTGGTACGGTTGACGTCTTCGCTGAGGTGCTCCTGAACATAGCTCTTCACCCGGCCCACCACCGTGTCGGTCTGGGCGGCAAACCGCATTTGCTCTTCCGTTTGGTGAAACAGATATTCCAGGTATGCCCGGAACCGCTCCACGGAATCTAAGGAACCTTCCAGCAGCTGTTCATAACAGGCGTTGTTAAACAAGGTGTGGACGTTGATCCCTCGTTGGTTCAGCTCGGAAAAGACCATCTGCTGCAGATCGGCCCGCATAGATTTTAAAAACTCCACATTCAAGGTGCGGTCTGCCACACAGCGGCCCAACACCGATGACGCCGCGGCGGATATTTCCTCCATTCTCCCCGCCGTCAGCAGTTCGGCCCAGCCTTCCATGACCGCTGGGCCGTAACTGCCTTCTGGGGATCGGTAGCCGGAAGCGTCTGTCAGCGGATGGGCGCGCAAAACATCCTCCTTGTCTGCCCACAAAAGGGTTTCATAGGCCTGCCTCGTTGCCGACAAAGCCAGGTCCTTCCGGTAGTACCCATTGGCAGACACATGGAACAGTTCCTCCGCCTGTGCCAGCAATGCCAGGACCACGTGGCAAAACTTTCCCGAGGTCTGTTCCGGCCCCTGCCGGAGCACTAAAGTCCAATGGCACTCCTTGGAGAGGATCGCGGCTTCCAAGCGGAGCCCGTTCTGGTGGAAAAGCTCTTCCGCCACGTTGCGGAACCCGTAGACCTTCCACTGTTCCAGCGGCTGAGGCTCTTTATCCATCACCCGCACATAGCACAATGTGAACTGGTCCTCCTCCCGGTAGGAGATGCCTTTGTCCCGCCCACCGCGGGTGACCTCCGCCAAAGGGCTGACGGAAGCGAGGACACTGGTCCAAAAGCCGGTTTGGTTTTCCCGGCGGCCCTTTAGCCAGTATTCCCCCATCTGCCGGTAAGCGGATTCACTGTGCTTCTTGCGCACCTCACGGACAGCCGCCTCCAAATGGGCCCTCAAATCGTCGTAGGAGATGGGCTTGAGGTAATAATCAAAGCTGTGCATCTCCACCGCTTTTTTCGCATAGTCGAAATTGGCATAGCTGGTGCAGAACATGGTCACGATGTCGCTGTTTTGCTGCCGTAGCCAATCCAGCAGTTCCAGGCCGCTTTCCCCCGGCATTTCAATGTCGGTGAGCAGGATGTCCACCGGTTCTTTCTCCAGGATCTCCCTAGCCTCCTGAGCGCTGCCGGCGGTATGCACCCAATCAAACCCAAGGGCGGCAAAGTCGATACCCGCGAGCATCCCTTCCAAAATATCCTCTTCGTCGTCTACTAATAAGATTCTCATCACTTTCCCCATCCTTTTATTTGTCCGAGCCATTTATTTTATGGTATAATAGCCGCAGAAAATGCGAGCGCGGGCTGCCCAAGGGCAATCCCCAACATTGTTGGCGGCTTCAGCCGCCTGCGCGACGTGCCCACCGCAGGTGTATGGTACAATAACCGCAGAAAATACGAACGCGGGCGGCGAGGCAGGAGTGCCTGCCCAGTCAGGCAGCCCGGGCCGTCTGGGCGGATCGCCCACCGCGGGCGTGGTATCATAATCAAATTAGTATACCGGAGCTTTCCAGAGGAAATCAAGCGTTTTCTCAAAGAGGTACGGATTCCAAAAATCCCCGTCTGAAAAGGAACATTTCCCCGCCGCCCGGATGCTTTCCCAAAAGGAAAGGTCCCCGCATTTCCCACTTTGAAAGGAAGAGCTAAAAATGAAAAAAGGACGCAAACTTTTTAAACGCGTACTGGACGAACTGGCCCAGCAAACCAAAAAAACCGTTTACGGCGAGAAAACCGTAGAGGCCTCCATGCCCGGCCTGTGCCGCAAGGCCGCCGCGGAAGGGGCTGTTTTATTAAAGAACCAGGGAAATATCCTCCCCTTGCGGGAAGGGGCCGCTGTGGCCGTCTTTGGGCGGGTCCAGCTGGACTGGTTTTACGTGGGGTACGGTTCCGGGGGCGACGTGAACCCGCCGTACACGGTCAACCTGGCGGAGGGCTTAAAAAACGCCGGCATCCCCCTAGACCAGCCCCTTCTGGACACCTACGTCCAATGGAGTGCCGCCAATCCCCCAAATATGGGGTTCTGGGGCCACTGGCCCCGGTATTTTAAAGAAATGCCCCTGGAAGACAGCCTGGTGCAAGGGGCTGCTTCCCGCTGCCAAACCGCCTTGGTGGTCATTGGCAGGGCCGCCGGGGAATCACGTGAAAATGCCTTGGAGCCCGGAAGCTATTACCTCACACCTGAGGAAAAGGCTATGCTGTCCCAAGTGACAAAGGCCTTTGCCCACACGGTGGTGCTCATCAACGCAGGGGGCATTCTGGACCTTTCCTGGCTGGAAGAATATCCCCTAGACGGGGCCCTTTTCCTGTGGCAAGGCGGCATGGAAAGCGGCAATGCCGCCGCGGACGTGCTCACCGGGAAAGTAGACGCCTGCGGCCACCTCACCGACACCGTGGCCTACCGGTATGAGGACTATCCCAGCGCCAAGGACTTCCTGGGGATGGAATTCAACTGCTACACCGAGGACGTCTATGTGGGGTACCGGTACTTTGAAACTTTTGCCCCGGACGCGGTGCAGTTCCCCTTTGGGTTTGGCCTGAGCTACACCTCCTTCACGATGGAGGCACAAAGCGTGGCCCTCTGTGGGGACAACGTGATAGTGGCCGCCCTGGTGAAGAACACCGGCAGCCGCCCTGGCAAAGAAGTGGTGCAAGCCTACGTGGAACCGCCCCAGGGCAAACTGGGGAAGCCCCTGCGGAACTTGGCCGCTTTCCAAAAGACACGGCTCCTCCAGCCCGGGGAGAGCCAGCGGCTGGTGCTTTCCTTCCCGGCCACTGCCGCCGCCAGCTTTGACGACGGGGGCGCCACCGGCCCCAAGGACGCCTGGGTGCTGGAACCCGGCGCATACCAGGTGTATGTAGGCAACAACGTGCGGGACGCCTCCCTGGCAGGCAGCTATTCCGTGCCGGAGCTGCGGGTGATCCGCCAGCTGGAAGAGGTCTGCCCCCCTTCCCCGGAGCATCCGTTCCAGCGCATGGCCAACCACCAAGGGAAGGTGGCTTTTCAGGACGTGCCCACCGCCACCCGCTCCTTAAAGCAGAGGGTGTTGGAACGCTTACCGGAAGAGGTCCCCTTTACCGGGGACAAAGGCATCTCCTTCCAGGACGTAGCCCTGGGGCGGTCCTCTTTGGATGACTTCATCGCCCAACTCACGCCGGAGGACCTGTCCGACCTCAGCCGGGGCGACCTGATCATGGGAAGCCCTCTGGGGGCCAAAGGCAACGCCGGGGTTCTGGGCGGCGTTTCAGAACACCTGCGGGAGCTTGGGGTACCTGCCATCACCACCACGGACGGCCCTTCCGGTATCCGGCTGCAGTATTACACCTCCCTGCTCCCCTGCGGCACGGCCCTGGCCTGCACCTGGGATCTCTCCCTGGTGGAAAGCCTCTCCCAAGCCCTGGGCAGGGAAATGAAAGAAAAGGGCAGCGATGTGCTCCTGGCCCCCGGCATGAACATCCACCGGAACCCCCTGTGCGGTCGGAACTTTGAATACTTCTCGGAGGACCCCCTGCTGACTGGCCGCATGGCTGCCGCCACTGTGAAGGGCATCCAGAAAAACGGTGTGGCCGCCTGCCCCAAACACTTTGCCTGCAACAACCAGGAAACCAACCGGAACCAGAACGACTCCCGTGTTTCCCAGCGGGCTTTGCGGGAAATCTACCTGAAAGCCTTTGAGATCTGCGTGGAGGAAAGCGACCCCCAAACCATCATGACCAGCTACAACAAGATCAACTCCGTGTGGAACCACTACAATTACGACCTGTGCACCACGGTGCTTCGGGAAGAGTGGGGCTACCAGGGCTGTGTCATCACGGACTGGTGGATGCGCGCCAGCGTGGACCCGGACTTCCCCACCTTGTGGGACAGCGCCTACCGCATCCGTTCCCAGGTGGACGTGCTGATGCCCGGTTCCAGGCCAAGCACTGGGTTCCCACCCGCCACCGACGCCGATCCCGCACCGGTGGAATCCTACAAAAAAGAGGGCGGCCTGACACTAGGGGAATTGCAACGGGGCGCCAAGAACGTGCTGCGTCTGGCCCTGAAAAGCAGCGCCTTGGGGCGCACCCAAGAAAGCTGAAACTTAATTTTCCAAGAAATATCCAAGTGAAAGCCACAAAAGTCCTAAAAACATAAAATGTCGACGGAAAAGTTATATCTTTATGATATAAATTAATGTACACTAGTCTTGTTTTTAAAACAGGATTGCCCATTACAAAAAGGAGGAGTACCTAGTATGGCAAAAGAATTTATCTGTTCCACCACCCAACCTATTGTCCAGACGGTGGCCGGCAAAGTACGCGGCTTTGCGGTGGATGGTACCTACACCTTCCACGGCATTAAATACGCCGACGCCAAGCGTTTCCAAATGCCCACCCCGCCCCAGCCTTGGGATGGCGTAAAAGACGCCCACTCCTACGGCTATGTGTGCCCCATGATCGACCCTGAAACCGCTGTGGGCGAGATCATGGTCCCCCACCGCTACTGGCCCAAGGACGAAAACTGCCAGTACCTGAACATCTGGACCCAGTCCCTGGACACTGAGGCCAAACGTCCGGTTATGGTGTGGTTCCACGGCGGCGGATTCTCCGCTGGTTCTTCCATTGAGCAGGTTTCCTACGACGGCGAAAACCTCTCCAAGTTCGGCAACGTGGTTGTGGTCACAGTGAACCACCGGCTGAATATCCTGGGCTACCTGGACCTCTCCCCCTACGGCGTGGAGAAATATTGGAACTCCGGCAACGTGGGCAATGCCGACCTGGTGGCATCCCTGCAGTGGATCCACGACAACATCGCCCAATTTGGCGGCGACCCGGAAAATGTGACCATCTTTGGCCAGTCCGGCGGCGGCGCCAAGGTTACCTCCCTAATGAACACCCCCGCGGCAGACGGCCTGTTCCAGAAAGGCATCGTCATGAGCGGCATAGCGGACGGGATCATGTGCTTTGATGACACCGACAGCCGTCCCCTGGTGGACGCCCTCCTGAAAGAGCTGGGCATTGACGCCGCCCACATTGAGCAGCTGGAAACCCTCCCCTTTGAAACCCTGGCGGAAGCTTACAAGAAGGTGGCCCCCGCCATCCAGGAAGCCGGCGGCTACACTGGCTGCGCCCCTGTGCCCAATCAGTATTATGTGGGCGACCCCCGCACGGCGGGCTTCACCGAGCACGCCAAGACCATCCCCGTGATCGCCGGCACCGTCATTGCGGAGTTCGGCGGCTTTGGCCCCAGCCTGCCCAACCGCACCTCCATGACCAGCGAAGAGCAGCTGGCTTACCTGAAGAAATTTGTGGGAGATTCCGCGGAGGAAGTGGCGGCACTGTTCCAGGAGTGCTACCCGGACAAGCCCTTGACAGACCTGCTGTTGATGGACACCTTCTCCCGGAATCCCACCAAGGACTTTGCCCGGAAGAAGGCAGCGTTCCCCCAGGCGGCTACCTACAACTATCTGTTCTCCTTCGTTTTCCCCATGGACGACGGCAAGCCCGCCTGGCACTGCTCGGACATCCCCTTTTTCTTCCACAACACCGACAAGGTATTCATCTGCAACGTGCCCGGTGTTTCCGATGAGCTGGAAGCCAAGATGGCCGGCGCTTTCGTCAGCTTTGCCACCACCGGCGTGCCCTCTGCCCCCGGCCTTCTCCAGTGGCCGCCCTGCACACCGGAGGACGTCACCACCATGGTCTTTGACAAGGAGTGCCGTCTGGGCCACAACTTCGATGACAAGCTTTACGAAGCTTACCTGCCGGTTGCCCCCGATCCACGTGCCCTGCACGAAGATGAGGAAGTCACCGTCCTGCACTGAGAAAAAATGCCTCGGTTTCTTGCTGGGAGGCTTTTTGGAGAACGATACTGCATCCTTTTTTCTTCCTTAAAAGGGTACTAGAGCCAAAAAGGGCCTGCTGCAATTTGCAGCAGGCCCTTTCTCTATACTTTTAAAATAACCTGGAATACTGTTCAGCGGATCAATACATACCGCCCATGTCGCCGCCAGCGGGAGCTGCGGGAGCAGGCTCCTTGATGTCAGCCACCAGAGACTCGGTGGTCAGGATGGTAGCCGCCACAGAGGAGGCGTTTTGCAGGGCAGAACGGGTCACCTTGGTGGGATCCACAATGCCAGCCTCGATCATATCCTGGAACTCGCCGGTAAGGGCGTTGTAACCGTAGCCAACCTTCTGGCTGTTCTTCAGCTGCTCCACAATGACCGAACCCTCGATACCAGCGTTGGCAGCGATCTGCCGCACAGGCTCTTCCAGGGCCTTCAACAGGATGGCAGCACCAGTTTTCTCGTCGCCCTCAGCGGAATCCACATAGGCCTTCACAGCGGGGATAGCGTCGATAAGAGCGGTACCGCCGCCGGCCACAATGCCCTCTTCCACAGCGGCCTTGGTGGCAGCCAGGGCATCCTCAATGCGCAGCTTCTTCTCCTTCATCTCAATCTCAGTAGCTGCGCCCACCTTGATGACAGCCACGCCGCCGGCCAACTTGGCCAGGCGCTCCTGCAGCTTCTCCTTGTCAAACTCGGAAGAGGTGGTTTCGATCTGGCCACGGATCTGGCCGACACGGGCTTTGATCTCCTCGCTGTTGCCAGCGCCGTCCACGATGATGGTGTTCTCTTTGTCAACTTTCACCTGGCGGGCATGGCCCAGCTGGCTCAGCTGGGTATCCTTCAACTCCAGGCCCAGCTCTTCGCTGATAACTTGGCCGCCGGTGAGGATGGCGATATCCTGAAGCATCTCCTTGCGGCGGTCGCCAAAACCGGGAGCCTTGACGGCAACACAAGTGAAGGTGCCGCGCAGCTTGTTGAGGATCAGGGTGGTCAGGGCTTCGCCTTCCACGTCCTCAGCAATGATCAGCAGCTTCTTGCCGGACTGGACAACCTGCTCCAGCAAAGGCAGGATTTCTTGGATGTTGGAGATCTTCTTATCGGTAATGAGGATATAGGGGTCATCCAACTCGGCCACCATCTTGTCAGTATCGGTAGCCATATAGGGGGTGATGTAGCCCCGGTCGAACATCATGCCTTCCACCACTTCGCTGTAAGTCTCGGCAGTCTTGGACTCTTCCACGGTGATGACGCCGTCAGAAGTGACCTTCTCCATAGCGTCGGCAATCAGCTGGCCGATCTCGTCGCTGGCAGAGGAAACGGCGGCCACACGGGCAATGTCCTTGGTACCGGAAACATTGTGGGAGTTCTTCTCAATGGCTTCCACAGCGATCTTGGTGGCCTTCTGCACGCCGCCCCGCAGAACCATGGGGTTGGCGCCGGCGGTGACGTTCTTCATGCCTTCCCGCACCAGGGCCTGGGCCAGCAGGGTGGCGGTAGTGGTGCCGTCGCCGGCAACGTCGTTGGTCTTGGTGGCAACTTCCTTCACCAGCTGGGCGCCCATATTCTCAAAGGGGTCTTCCAGCTCCACTTCCTTGGCGATGGTCACGCCGTCGTTGGTGATCAGGGGAGCGCCAAACTTCTTATCCAGCACCACATTGCGGCCCTTGGGCCCCAGGGTGATTTTCACGGTGTCAGCCAGCTGGTTGACACCGCTGAGAAGAGCTTTCCGGGCGTCCTCGCCATAGATGATTTTCTTAGCCATAGTTATGTCAAATCCTTTCTTCACTCAAAATAAAAGCAAATGCAAAAGATGAAATCTCGTTTACTCCACAACAGCCAGGACATCGTTCTGGCGGACGATGGTGTACTCTTCCCCATCCACCTTCACTTCGGTGCCGCTGTACTTGGCACAGATGACGCGGTCGCCTTCCTTCAGGTACATCTTCACTTCTTTGCCGTCCACTTCACCGCCGGGGCCCACTGCGATCACACGGGCGATCTGGGGCTTCTCCTGGGCTTTGGCTGCCAGCACAATGCCGCTCTTGGTGGTTTCTTCGGCTTCTTCCGCCTTGATCAGCACTCTGTCGAAAAGGGGTTTAATCGTCATAACACAACACCTGGGCCAACGTGATTTTTCAAAAGCTGTTTGTGGCCCGATCCTTTCTCCCCGCCTCTATCGGATGTTTTCACACTCCGCGGGGTGGAATGTTAAAACCGCTGGGAACCAGCGAAAAAGAATTTACTCAATTTGACCCGCCGGGACCTACGCAATCTCGGCGGATTAGCACTCTTCTTTCCTGAGTGCTAAGACTATTGTAGTCACATGGTCAGTAAAAGTCAATACCTTTTTTGAAAAATTTGACTTTTAACACTTTCTTCACAATCTGTATTGCCCAATGGCCCACAAACGGGGTACGCGCTGTTGCCCTAGACCGGCTTTTTAAAATTGCGTTGTAGCTTATTCCCCTGGTAGCCCAAGTTCTGGTAAAAAGCGTGGGCGCCTTTCCGGGACTCCCCGGACACCAAGCGCACCGCCACTGCGCCCACTGACCTGGCCCACTCTTCCCCCACAGCCAGCAAGGCACTTCCCACCACCTGCTCCCCTATTTCAGCCACCAGGATCTTATGGGAAGGGTCTTGCAGCAAGGCTGCCAAATGCTCCCGGGTCTTGGCTTCGGGGTAATCATAGCCTAGCTCCTCCTGGTTGAGCTTAGTCAGGGCAGCAGCATCCTCTACCACTCCACCCCGGATATTCCATTCCATAAGGGGCCTCCTTTCCAACAAAAAAGGCCCGGCTTTACGCCAGGCCCTTGAATCGGGCTTACTTGCCCAGAACTTCCTTCACAGTGGCTTCGATGTTTTCGGCAGACAGGCCAAACTCCTTCAAGAGATCCACAGCGGGACCGGAGTGGCCGAACTTGTCATAAACGCCGATCTTGGTCACGGGGGTGGGGCACGCCTCAGAGAGGTAAGAGGACACAGCCTCCCCCAGGCCGCCAATGACATTGTGCTCCTCGGCCACCACAATGCGGCCGGTTTCCTGAGCTGCCTTCAACACCAGCTCCGTATCCAAAGGCTTGATGGTGTGGATATCCAGCACACGGGCATCGATTCCCGCAGCCTCCAAAGCTTTAGCAGCCTTAACGGCCTCCTGCACCAGCAGGCCGGTAGCAATGATGGTGATATCCTTGCCATCCCGCAGGGTGATGCCCTTGCCGATCTCGAAGGCGTAATCGTCGTTGTTGTTGACGCTTTCCACGGCCAAACGGCCCAAACGGATATATACAGGGCCCACATACTCAGCGGCGGCTTTCACAGCGGCCTGCATCTCGTAGTGGTCGGCGGGGTTCAGGACCACCATGCCGGGGATGGACCGCATCAGAGCGATATCCTCGCAGCACTGATGGGTGGCGCCGTCCTCACCCACAGAGATGCCCGCATGGGAACCGGCGATCTTTACGTTCAAATGGGGATACCCCACGGAGTTGCGCACCTGCTCAAAGGCGCGGCCGGCAGAAAACATGGCAAAGGACGCCGCAAAGGGAGTCTTCCCACAGGTGGCCAGGCCAGCCGCAATTCCCACCATATTGCACTCGGCAATGCCGCAGTCGATAAAGCGTTCGGGATACTTTTTCTTAAAGATGCCGGTCTTGGTAGCCTCTGCCAGGTCCGCGTCCAGCACCACGATATCAGGATTTGTCTCGGCCAGGGCGCAAAGGGCCTCGCCAAAGCTCTCACGGGTAGCTTTTTTTACCATTTCAGCCATTTTGCAGCACCTCCAGATTTTCACGCAGTTCCTTCATCGCAATCTCATACTCCTGGGTGTTGGGAGCCTTGCCATGCCAGCCAACCTGATCCTCCATATAGGAAACACCTTTGCCCTTCACAGTTTTTGCGATGATGGCAAAGGGCTTGCCCTTGCAGGCCTTTGCTGCCGCAAATGCCTTTTCCAGCTCGTCGAAGTCGTTGCCGTCCACTGTGATGGTTTCAAAACCAAAAGCCTCAAACTTGGGCTCGAAGGGGGCGGGGCCTGCCACGTCGTCCACGCGGCCGTCGATCTGCAAGCCATTGTAGTCCAGGATCACGCAGAGGTTGTCCAACTGGTGATGCCCTGCGAACATACAGGCCTCCCACACCTGGCCCTCTTCGCTTTCACCGTCGCCCAAAAGGGTGTACACCCGGTAATCCCTGTTGTCCAGCTTAGCGGCCAAAGCCATACCCACAGCGGCGGAGATACCCTGACCCAGGGAGCCGGAGCTCATGTCCACGCCAGGGGTGCCCTTCATATCCGGGTGGCCCTGGAGCATGGCGCCGATGTGGCGCAACTTTTGCAGCTCGCTGACGTCGAAATATCCCCGGTTGGCCAGGGTGGCGTACAAGCCAGGGGCGCAGTGGCCCTTGGAAAGCACAAAACGGTCCCGATCCGGGTTCTTGGGATCTTTGGGATCGATGCGCATTTCTTTAAAATAGAGGTAAGTGAAGATCTCTGCCGAGGAGAGGGAACCTCCCGGATGGCCGGACTTGGCGTTATAGACGCCTTCGATGATACCGAGGCGAACTTTCGCCGCGGTGACAAGAAGGTCCTTCCGTTCTTGAGCATTCATAGTGTATGACCCATCCTTTCCACCGTGATCCAATGAAATTATCATAGACATCGATATTTTACCGTATTTTTTTGAAAAATGCAATCGGAAGTTTCCCCGCATAAAAAGCTTTGGCACTTCGCACACTATTTCCAGCCAGAAAGCAATCCCAACCGAAAGGAAGCTGCACTATGAAAGAACAACATGGCAGGATCGGGAACCTCCCCGCCAACATCAACATTATGAACCCCGTCCCCAACAAGGACGCCAAAACCATCACCGGCCTGGTACGAAAGAACGGAAAAGTTTCCGGCTACGAACTCTCCGATGGCCGTGTGCTTTCCAAGCGGGAGGGCGTGGCCCTGGCCAAGCAGGGAGGCATCCGGGGTGTGGCCATTGCCAGCCGCAATGGCAGCGAGTATCTGCGCTCCCTGCCCGACGGCAGCGAGTCCAACAACCTGGGCGATTTGCCCACCACCCCGGAAAGCTTCCAATGACGCAAAAATCCCCTGGCCAGTTACCCGGCCAGGGGATTTTTATCGTCGCTTTATACGGCTAGAAAACCTGACAAAAGGGCCCAATTACTCAGCCATCTTCTTCAGCTTCTCATAGCGCTCCTCAGCGTACTTCTCAGCATTGGCGAACAGCTTCTCAGCGCGATCAGGGAAGGAGCGGAGCAAGCTGTTGTAACGGACCTCGCCCATGATGAAATCACGGTAGGAAGCAGAGGGAGCCTTGCTGTCCAGCTGGAAGGGATTCAGGCCCTCGTCAGCGCGGCGAGGATCGAACCGGAAGTTGTTCCAGTAGCCAGCAGCCACGGCCTTCTTCTCTTCCATCTGGGAGATGCCCATGCCGCCCTTGATGCCATGGTTGATGCAAGGAGCATAAGCCAGGATGATAGAGGGGCCATGGTAGCTCTCAGCCTCGGAGAAGGCCTTGATGCACTGGTTCATGTCAGCGCCCATAGCGACCTGAGCCACGTAGACGTAGCCGTAGGTCATAGCGATGCCAGCCAGGTCCTTCTTCTTGGTAGCCTTACCGGTGGCAGCGAACTGAGCCACGGAGCCGCAAGGAGTGGACTTGGAAGCCTGGCCGCCGGTATTGGAGTACACTTCGGTATCGAACACCAGGACGTTGATGTCCTCGCCGGAAGCCAGAGCATGGTCCAGGCCGCCGAAGCCGATATCGTAGGCCCAGCCGTCGCCGCCCAGGATCCACATGGACTTCTTAGCCAGGTAATCTTTATCCTTCAGGATCTGAGAAGCCAGGGTGCAGGCCTCGCACTTGCAGCCGGGAACGATGCCCTCTTCCAAGGCAGCAATGAAGTCCTTGGAAGGCTGGTCGTTGGCAGCGCGGTCAGCCATGGTATCCAGCCACTTCTGGCCGGCTTCCTTGATCTCAGCGGTGGCATACTCCACAGCGATCAGCTTCTCGGTGAGCTCTGCCAGACGGCCGCGGACAGCGTTCTGAGCCAGGGCCATGCCCAGGCCGAACTCGGCGTTGTCCTCAAACAGGGAGTTCTCCCAAGCGGGACCATGGCCGGCCTTGTTCACGGTGTAAGGAGTGGCAGGAGCAGAGCCGCCCCAGATGGAGGAGCAGCCAGTGGCGTTGGCGATGAACATCTTGTCGCCAAACAGCTGGGTAGCCAGCTTGGCGTAAGGAGTTTCGCCGCAGCCGCCGCAAGCGCCGGAGAACTCCAGCAGGGGCTGCTTGAACTGGCTGCCCTTCACGCTGGTTTCCTTGAACTTTGCGGCGACCTCTTCCTTAGCAGGCAGGTCGATACCATACTCGAACACAGCTTCCTGGGCTCTCTGAGAGTCGATGGGAGCCATCTTCAGAGCCTTCTCCTTAGCGGGGCACACAGACACGCAAGAACCGCAACCGGTGCAGTCCAAGGTAGAAATGACCATGGCAAAGTTCATGCCGGGCACGCCGGTCATGGGTTTGGACCTGGTTCCCTCGGGAGCGTTCTTCAGCTCTTCGTCGGTCATGGCGATGGGACGGATGACCGCATGGGGGCACACATAGGAGCACTGGTTACATTGGATACAGTTGTCCACGATCCACTCGGGGACATCCACAGCCACGCCGCGCTTCTCATAAGCAGCGGTACCCTGGGGAGAGGTGCCGTCAGCATACTGCTCGAAAGTGGAAACAGGCAAATCCTTGCCGTGGAAGGAGTTCACAGGGAATACCACGTTGTTCACGTAATCCACCAGCTCGGGACGGTTGCCGGTAGCCACCTTGGGCTGGGAATCGTCCACAGCATCCTTCCAGGAAGCGGGCACCTCCACCTTCACATAGCCGGTGGCGCCACGGTCAATAGCGTCGTGGTTCATCTTAACGATAGCTTCGCCCTTGCGGCCATAGGACTTGGTGGCAGCGTCCTTCATATACTGGATGGCGTCTTCCGCGGGGATGATCTTGGCGATGGAGAAGAAAGCGGACTGCAGCACGGTGTTGGTACGGGTGCCCAGGCCCAGCTCCTTGCCGATCTGGAAGGCGTCGATGGTGTAGAAGTTAATGTCGTTGTCGGCGATGAATTTCTTCACCTTGCCGGGCAGACGGTCATTCAGCTCTTCAGCGCTCCAAGAGCAGTTCAGCAGGAAGCTGCCGCCCTTCTTCAGATCCTGGACCATGTCGTAGGTGTCCAGGTACGCGGGGTTGGAGCAGGCCACGAAGTCAGCCTTGGAGATGTAGTAGGTGGACTTGATGGGGGTGTGGCCGAAGCGCAGGTGGGAAATGGTCAAGCCGCCGGACTTCTTGGAGTCATAGTCGAAGTAGCCCTGGGCGTACATATCGGTGTGGTCGCCGATGATCTTGATGGAGTTCTTGTTGGCACCCACGGTACCGTCGGAACCCAGGCCCCAGAACTTACAGGAAGTGGTGCCGGCAGGAGCGGTATCGGGATCCTCGTTGGCCTCCAGGGACAGATGGGTCACATCGTCCACGATGCCGATGGTGAAGCGCTTCTTGGGCTCGGCCTTCTCCATGTTGCGGTACACAGCGATGATATCGCTGGGCTTGGTGTCCTTGGAACCCAAGCCGTAACGGCCAGAGTACACAGGGCAAGCGCCGAAGGGAGTGCCGTTGATAGCAGCCAGCACGTCCAGGTACAGGGGCTCACCGATGGAGCCGGGCTCCTTGGTGCGGTCCAGGACGGAGATCTGCTTCACGGTTTCAGGCAGCACGTCCAGCAGGTACTTGGCCACGAAGGGACGGTACAGATGGACCTTCACCAGGCCCACCTTCTCGCCGGCGGCATTCAGGTAGTCGATGACTTCCTCAATGGTTTCGCAGGCGGAACCCATGGCGATGATGACCTTGTCGGCGTCGGGAGCGCCGTAGTAGTTGAAGGGCTTGTAGTCGGTGCCGATCTTCTCGTTGACCTTGTTCATGTACTCGACCACCACTTCGGGCACAGCGTCGTAGTACTTGTTGCAAGCCTCGCGGGCCTGGAAGAAGATGTCACCGTTCTGGGCCTGGCCGCGAAGTACGGGGTGCTCGGGGTTCAGGGCATGGCGGCGGAAGTTGTCCACAGCCTCCCAATCCAGCATATCGCCCAGATCGTCATAATCCCACACCTGGATCTTCTGGATCTCGTGAGAGGTGCGGAAGCCGTCGAAGAAATGGAGGAAAGGTACCCGGCCCTTAATTGCGGAAAGATGGGCCACGGCGCCCAGGTCCATGACCTCCTGGGGGCTGTTGGAGCACAGCATCGCGTAGCCGGTCTGGCGGCAGGCATACACGTCGGAATGATCGCCGAAGATGTTCAGAGCATGGGTGGCCAGGGTCCGAGCGGACACGTGGATGACGCTGGGCAGCAGCTCGCCAGCCATCTTGTACATATTGGGGATCATCAGCAGCAGGCCCTGAGAAGCGGTGTAGGTGGTGGTGAGGGCACCAGCCGCCAAAGAGCCGTGCACAGCGCCGGCAGCGCCAGCCTCGGACTGCATCTCAGTAACCCGGACCTCTCTGCCGAACAGGTTCTTGCGGCCCGCAGCGGCATACTTGTCGGTTTCATCCGCCATCACGGAAGAAGGCGTGATGGGGTAGATAGCAGCAACGTCGGTGAACGCATAAGAAACGTGGGCAGCGGCGCTGTTGCCATCCATGGTTTTCATTTTTCTAGCCATGAAGTATTTCCTCCTTTTAGGATGATCGAAACGGATGTGACGGGCCCTTTAGAGATCAAGTCCAAATAGTCCCGTTCTGTTTTATTCTATCATCTTTTTAGCGGCGTGTAAAGCCATAAAAGGGGGGATTTGTGAACTTTTTGACGTGGGTCCTCCCCTTCCCCGTTTGACATTCCAGGCAGTTTCGAGTACAATAAAAGCCAAACCTAATAAAATGGATTTTATATTTTTAGAAGAACACTATACGTATTGTTGTTATCGAAAGGGGTTTACATTTCTCATGCCATCCGACCCGGACAGTATCCTTATCCTGACCCTGATTTGCGCCTTCGCCTGTTTGGTGCTGTCATCCTTTTATGCCGCCGGCGGGGCCGCCGTGGATTTCCTTTCCGAGGCCCAGATCAGGCGCGAAGCCCAAGAGGGCGATCCCACCGCCAAGCGCCTGTTAAAACTGATAAGCTGGCAGAAAGCGGCCATTTCCCCCCTGCAGGCAGGTCTTTCATTTTTTGGCCTCTTGGGCCTTTGCTTTGCCCTGTGTTCCTTTGGCCGGATGATGGAGCGTTCCCTTCCCCCTGTGGCAAGCGAAACGCTGCGGGCGCTTTTGGCCGGCCTGATTGTCACGGCGTGCTACCTGCTGGTATTTTTCATCTTTGGCGACCTGCTTCCCAAAAAGAGCGTCCGCCACAATGCCAAGAGTTTTGCCAGCCGTTTTGCGGGGCTGCTTTGCGTGCTGCAGGGGCTTGCCTTCCCTTTTTTGAAACTGTGCGCCCTGATCGTCAACGGGATTTTGCGGCTGTGCCGGATCGACCCTCACGTGCTGGACGACCCGGTCACTGAGGAAGAGATCCTGCAAATGGTGGGGGAAGGCGAGGAAAAAGGCGTCATCGAAGAATCTGAAAAAGACATGATCGCCAACATCCTGGACTTCAAGGACACCACCGCCGGGGAAACCATGACCCACCGCACGGACATCATTGCCGTGGAGGACACGGACACCATCGCCCAGGTTCTCTACGACCTGGTGCAGGAAATGGACGGCCGGGTGGGCGGCGTCTACGCCTCGGGAGGCGACGTGGCGGCGGCTTTCTGTGAAAAACTGGGAATCTCCGGCTTCAATGTGAAGGGAGAGGTGATTCCGTTGGCGATCTATTCCAACACCATCGGGGGCGCCCATGAGGGACTGCCCATGATCACCAAGGGCGGACTGGTGGGCAGGGAGGACACCCTGCTGCAGTGCATGGAGTATTTTGAGACCGTGATCTGATTTTATCTGAAAAATGAAGGGGAGTGTGACATATGGATGAAGGTTTGAGAATGGCCCTGGGTCTGGCGCTGGGGCTGGTAATACTGGTGCTGATGATTACAAAGACGAAGATTCACGTGTTTCTGGCGGTGATCATCTGCTCCATTTTGATCGGATTGTTCGGCGGCATGGGTCAGGAGGATGTGATCGCATCCATCACCAAGGGGTTCGGCAATTCCCTCAGCAGCATCGGCATCATCATCGGTTTCGGCGTGATGCTGGGAAAACTGCTGGAGATGTCGGGGGCCACCCGGGTGATGGCCAACACGTTTATTGAAATATTTGGAAAAAACAGGGAGGAAGAAGCGCTGGCCATCTCCGGGTTTGTGACCTCGCTCTCCATCTTCTGCACCTCGGGTTTTATTATTCTGGCGCCGCTTATGAAGGCGTTGTCCAAAAAGACGAAAAAATCCGTGGTAGCCCTGGGAATCGCTCTGGCGGGCGGCCTGGTGGCCAGCCATTCGCTGGTTCCCCCTGCGGCCGGTCCCATCGGAGTGGCGGGAATCCTGAATGTGAACATCGGGCAGTTTATGCTCTACGGCACCGTGCTCTCCGTTCCCATTATTCTGGTCAGCCTGATTTACGGAAAATACCTGGGCAGGAAAATCTGCCAGATACCGGACGGGGAGGGCTGGACCAGGGAATATGAGCCAGGGCAGGCGCAGGCTGAGCCCGAGGCGGCGGCAGCGGACAGCGACGCCCTTTCGATCTCGCCGTTGATGGCGTTTTCGCCCATA
>URKX01000015.1 GCA_900548545.1 uncultured Oscillospiraceae bacterium | reverse complement strand
GATCGGTCTGTTTCGAACCATCAAGCGGCCGGTGGACATGGTCAGCGAGGGGCTGGAAACCGCCCGCCAGCGCAGGGAAGAGGAACGGCTTATCTTGGAAAGGGACGCTCAAATCGATGTGCCCTTAGAAGACCGGATGCCGGCCCACCCTGTGCGTTCGGAAGCACCGGCCCCACTTTTCCCGCCGCCTCCTGAAAAGAAAAAGAAGGAAAAGAAAAACGACAAGCTGGAACGCTTGAAAGCTGCCTTTGGCGTGGATGACCCAGGGGATGGGGCGGATGAACCCGCAGTTTCCGCACTGGACAACCGTACCAAAGAAATGGAAGAGGGGACACAGGCGTTGGAGCGGGCCCTGGAAGAGATCGGGGAGATCCGTATCCCCACCCCGCAGGTGAAAGCAGTACACGCTTCCCTTCCCCAGACCGGGCCTGCCCCTGTACCGGAACCGGTACCCTTGCCGGAACCCGCGGCCCCCTTGGCTGCGGAAGGAACAATGCCGGTGGAGCAACACCCTGTCCCGGACGAGGTGAAAGAACTCACCGAAAAATTCATGGAGCAAAAGCAGCAAAACGACCGCAAGGAGGCCACCCCGGCCCAGCAGGCCCAGTATCAGTCTGCCGAGCCTGCAAAGGCATACTGTTTCCCTCCGGTGACCATGCTGGCAGTCAGCCCCCACGGCAACCCCGCTTTGGAAACGGAGGAGCTGCAAACCAATGGCCGCATCCTGGTGGACACTCTGAAAAGTTTTGGCGTCCAGACAAAGATCCTGGATATTTGCCGGGGGCCCTCCGTCACCCGGTATGAGATCCAGCCTGCGGCTGGGGTGAAGATCAGCAAGATCACCAACCTTTCGGACGATTTGGCGTTGAACCTGGCGGCTACAGGTGTGCGCATTGAGGCGCCCATTCCTGGGAAAGCTGCTGTGGGTATTGAGGTCCCTAACAAGAGCCGCAGTACCGTGCGGATGCGGGAGCTGGTGGAATCCAACTCCTTCCAATCCTCCAAGAGCAAGCTGTCGGTGGCCCTGGGACGGGACATTGCTGGCCAGCCTGTTATCGCGGATCTGGCAAAGATGCCTCATATGCTCATCGCCGGCACCACCGGTTCTGGTAAGTCGGTGTGCATCAACTCCCTCATCATCAGTATGCTGTATAAAGCCACCCCAGATGAGGTGCGCTTCCTCATGATTGACCCCAAGGCTGTGGAATTGACCGAGTATAATGGGATGCCCCATATGCTGGTGCCCGTAGTGACCGACCCCAGAAAGGCTTCGGGCGCCTTGGGATGGGCCGTTTCGGAAATGATGAAGCGCTATAAGATCTTTTCTGAGTGCAACGTGCGGAACCTGAAAGGATACAACAGCCTGGCTGCCTCTCAGAATTTCCAGGATGAAAATGGACAGCCCATGCCGGCCATGCCTCAGATCGTCATCATCATCGACGAATTGGCCGACTTGATGATGGCCGCCCCCAAAGAAGTGGAGGATTCCATCTGCCGCCTGGCCCAGCTGGCCCGTGCCGCCGGGATGCATTTGGTGGTGGCTACCCAGCGCCCCTCGGTGGATGTTGTAACTGGATTGATCAAAGCCAATATCCCCAGCCGTATCGCCTTGACAGTGTCCAACGCTGTGGACTCCCGCACCATTCTGGACGCGGGGGGCGCTGAAAAGCTGTTGGGCAACGGCGATATGCTCTTTGCCCCGGTGGGGTCCAACAAGCCTTTGCGTGTCCAGGGCTGCTATGTCACCGATGAGGAGATCGCTTCTGTGGTGGAATTTGTCAAAACCACGAAATCCATTGAATACGACGCAAAAGTGATGGAGGAGATCGAGCGCAACGCCGCCAGCGACGCCAAGAATGATGATTCTTCCGACAACGAAGGCGGCGGTGACCCCATGATCGATGAGGCCATCAAATGCGTGGTGGAGGCTGGACAAGCTTCCACGTCCCTTCTCCAACGGCGTCTGCGGCTGGGTTATGCCCGCGCTGGGCGGCTAATCGATGAAATGGAGCAGCTGGGTGTGGTAGGGCCCCACGAAGGGTCCAAACCACGGCAAGTGCTGATGACCTATGCCCAGTGGATGGAACGAAATATGCAGCAAAGCACCCCCAACAGCCCGGAGGAGTGATAACCCATGGCGGAGTCCCCAAGATCCAAAGCCCGCAGGAAGCGCCGCGCCTGGTTGGAGCGGCTAGGGCTTTTGCTGTTGGCAGCCCTGTTGGTGTTTTCCGCAACGCCCACAGGGCAGTGGGCTTGGCAGCGGCTTTATACGTTGTCCGGCTTTCGTGGCCCGGCAGAAGAAGCCCCGTTGGAACTCCACTTTATCGACGTGGGTAAAGCGGATGCCATCCTGTTGCAGTGTCAAGGGAAAACCGCCCTTCTGGATGCGGGGACTTGGGCCTCTGGCAGCCGGGTGGTGGATTACCTCCATCGCATGGGTGTGGGGCGGCTGGATTATATCATCGCCTCCCATCCGGACAGTGACCACATTGGAGGTTTGGCTCAGGTATTGGAGGAAATCCCGGCAGAAAGCCTGGTGATATACCCCTGGCCGGAGGAGATGCGCCAAAGCGAGGAATTCCGCCAGCTGGAGGAAGCTGCTTTCTCGAAACAGGTGCCGGTTTTAGAGGTTGAAGCTGGGGATGAGCTCCCTTTTGGGGAAACATACTTGCAGATTCTGGGTCCTTTGAAGGTCTATGAGGAAACTAACGACTGTTCTTTGGTGGTTCGTTTGGAGTACGAAGCGTTCTCCGCGCTGTTTTGCGGGGATATTGAAAACGCCGCCGAGCTGGATTTGGTGAAGTCGGGGGCGGACCTGAATGCAGACCTTTTGAAGGTGGCCCATCACGGCAGCGCTGGTTCCAGCAGCGAGCGCTTTTTGGAAGCGGTTTCACCGGTGTACGCGGTGATCTCGGTAGGGCCGGACAACAGCCAACTTCCCCGGGAGGAAACCTTGCGCCGCCTAGAGGAAGTGGGAGCCGCGATTTATCGAACAGATACAGACGGGGATCTGGTGTTTTCCTGGGATGGGGAACAGCTCTCCCTGTGGAGCGAATATCATAACCAATTGGAAAGGACGGAGTATCCATGAAACAGCTTGTCATTGACCGTTTTGAAGGCAAATATGCCATCTGCACCGATAGCGAGGAAAAGTATTACGCCATTGAGCTGCCGGAATTGCCACAGGATGCCCAGGCGGGCAGTGTGCTGTGCATCACCGATGAAGGGGAGCTGCGGGTAGATGAAGAGGCTACCAAGCACCGCCAACAGGATCCAAAAGCCAAGCATGGCGGGAAAAAACGGTAAGGGGGAAGCTGCCATGGGAAAGCTGAAATTCATTGTGAGCTGTGTCACGAAAATGGACTATGCCGAGCTGTTCCGCACGGTGGGGAAAGTCCACAAGATCACCGGGAAAAATTCCCCGGCCATTTTGGCGGATGTGGTCAAGTGCGGCCTGCGGTATGGGGCCGGGTTTAACGATTACCTGCTGTGCGAGTTCTACAATTTGACCGACGCCCAGCGGGCTACGTATATCACCCGTAAAGTGAACAATGACCTGGTACGGATCTTGAATGACCGTGACTACTATCATTTCTTCGACAACAAAAGCGAGTTTTACACCAAGTTCGCCAAGTATATCGGCCGCCAGTGGTTAGACTTTAGCCACGCCACTGAGCGGGAGTTTGCGGATTTCATGGAAAACCGGGAGGTAATCATGGTCAAACCCGAGTCCTCCAGCGGCGGATTCGGCGTCAATAAGCTTTGGAAAAAGGATTTCTCCAGCCTTTCCGCCATGTACCAAAAGCTAAAAGAGGAACAGATCGGCGTGATTGAAGATGTGCTCCAGCAGCACGAAACCATGAACAAAATGAATCCTCATGCCATCAATACCCTGCGTGTGGTCACTATTTTGAATGAAACCGGGCCTCACATTGTCTATGCTCACATCCGCATCGGCAATAGCGAACGTCCTGTGGACAATCTTCATTCCGGCGGGATGTTCGCCCCCATTGATCTGGATAAAGGGGTCATCCAATACCCTGCCTACGATAAGGCCCGCCAGACCTATACAGAGCACCCCCGCACCCACACCACCATCCAGGGGTTCCAAATCCCCTATTGGGAAGAGGCGAAAGCCATGTGTTTAGAGGCTTCTCAGATCGTGCCGCAAATGCGGTACGTGGGCTGGGATGTTGCCATCACCCCCACGGGCCCTGTCTTTGTGGAGGGAAACAACTTGCCAGGATACGATATCCTGCAAATGCCGCCCCACACTCCGGATAAGATCGGGATGCTGCCTCGATTTCGGGAATTTGTGAAAGGGATTTGACAGGAAGAAGGTTAGATTTTTGTAACAGAAAAGCCCTCGGGAAGAAATCCCGAGGGCTTCTTTGTTATTCAATGGATGGGTTCAGAGATCCTCTGTGCGGCGGTATGGAATACGCAGCGGCATTTTCCGTTTTAAACGCAGGCCGTCTACTTCTTTGCGCCGCATATACACGCTTTGAACCAATCCCACCCCAAAGTACATACAGGCAGCGGAAGAACCGCCAGCGCTGAAGAAGGGGAGAGTAACGCCCATGGCAGGAAGCAGCGCCAAGCACATCCCAATGTTGGAAATGGATTGCAGCGCAATGATACCAAAATACCCAAAACAAATGTATTTTCCCAGATCGTCACGGGCTGCGTGGGCGTCGTGGACCAGTTTTACCAAAAGCAGGAACAACAGCAAAATAATCAGCGAGCAGCCGATAAACCCCAATTCCTCCCCAGCTACAGAAAAGATATAGTCACTCTGCTGGAAGGGGACGCTGCTGTCAGCCACACGGCTGCCGTGAAACAGCCCTTGGCCGGTGAGTTTGCCACTGCCAATGGAGATCCGTCCTTGGTATTGCTGATAGCCGTCTGACATTTGTACATCCGGATTGTCCAAGTTGAACAAGGCCACAAACCGAAGCTTTTGATAATCGCCCATAACAAACTTCCATAATAGAGGAAGCGCAATAAGCACAATACCACCTAAAATCGCAAAGTAGCGCAGCTTTACACCTGCTGATAAACTCATCACTAGGAACATAGCGAAGAACACTACTCCAGCGCCGGTATCGCCTTGGAGTTGGCACAGTAGAACGGGTACTAGTGCGTGAAACCCTAACAGCACAACATGAATGGGGTGGTCGATCAATCCCCGCTTGTGAAGCGTATCCAGATGTTTGGCAAAGGTGAGGATAAAGGCGATTTTGACCAGCTCGGAGGACTGAAACGTGCGCCCGCCAATGCTGATCCACGCGCGTGCGTCCACACCGCCGCTGCCTTTTACAGCTTCACCGAATAGGGCTGTATAGATCATCAGGAACACTGAGAAACCAGCCAGAAGGTACCAGAAGTTGGCCAACTCCGTATAGTCCAGCAGGGAGATGACGATGGCACCTGCCACGCCCAACCCAATGGCGAGCAGCTGCGTGCGGAAATACCCGGAGCCTGTGGCGTTGTCTACGCTGCGTAGCAGGAGCAAGCTGTAGACTGAAACAGCGGCTACAAGCAGCCATAGCAGGATATCCGCTTTCTTAATATACTGAATGATCCGTTTAAAACCTCGAATTACCATAATTTTCCCTGTTCTTTCAAAAAATCCTTGCCTGAAACCCAGTCGCGCCTCTTGTTTTATGGTGGGTTAGAATTATGTCAAATTATTATAGCACATCCTGTTTGGGGCTTCAAGTTTTTTGTTTCACTCTTTACTAATTCGACGGGATATCTTATAATAGATTCTATAGAGAATCCAAGCAAAACAATTTTGATGGCCGGAAACCGGCTAGAAAGGTGACGGGGAATTATGCTTTCTGACATCGAAATCGCCCAGAGCACAACACTCAGGCCCATTGCGGAGATTGCCCAAGAACTTGGCATCCAGGAGGATGAACTGGAACTCTACGGCAAATATAAGGCAAAGATCAACGAGCGCGCTTTCGCCCGTTTGGCGGATAAGCCGGACGGCAAGTTGGTGCTTGTGACGGCTATCAACCCCACCCCCGCTGGTGAGGGGAAAACCACTACCACGGCCGGCCTTGGCCAGGCTATGGCCAAAATCGGAAAAAACGCCATCATCGCCCTGCGTGAGCCTTCCCTGGGCCCCGTGTTTGGCATCAAGGGTGGTGCGGCTGGCGGCGGCTATGCCCAGGTCTTGCCTATGGAGGATATCAACCTCCACTTTACCGGGGATATGCACGCTATAACTTCAGCCAACAACCTGTGCTGTGCCATGCTGGACAACCATTTGCAGCAAGGGAACACCCTGGGCATCGATCCCCGGCGGATTCAGATCAAGCGGTGCCTGGATATGAACGACCGCGCGCTGCGCAACACCGTGATTGGCTTGGGCGGCAAAGTCAATGGCGTGCCCCGGGAAGACGGCTTTATCATCACCGTGGCTTCGGAAGTAATGGCCATTTTGTGCCTGGCCAAAGATATGAATGACCTAAAAGAGCGCTTGGGGAACATCCTCATCGCCTATACCTACAGCGGCGAGCCTGTGTATGCCCGGGATATCAAGGCCCAGGGCGCTATGGCGGCTCTGCTGCGGGACGCTGTGAACCCCAACCTGGTGCAGACCATCGAAGGCACTCCCGCTATTATGCACGGTGGTCCCTTTGCCAATATTGCCCACGGCTGCAACTCTGTCCGCGCCACCCGTCTTGCTCTGAAACTGGCCGACTATTGCATCACAGAGGCAGGTTTCGGCTCCGATCTGGGCGCTGAGAAGTTTATGGATATCAAGTGCCGCATGGCCGGATTGGCTCCCTCTTGCGTGGTGGTCGTGGCTACGGTGCGGGCGTTGAAGTACAACGGCGGTGTGCCCAAAGCGGAACTTTCCGCGGAAAATGTCCCCGCGCTGGAAAAAGGCATTGTCAACTTGAAAGCCCATGTGGAGAATATGCAGAAATTTGGCGTGCCCGTTGTGGTGGCTATCAACCGTTTTGGTACGGATACCGATGACGAATTGGCAGTGGTGGACCGCTGCTGCCAGGAGCTGGGTGTTTCCTACGCCCTCAGCGAAGTCTTTGCCAAGGGCGGCGAAGGCGGCGTGGAGTTGGCCCAGACCATCTGCCGTGTCATGGACGAAAATGAAGGGAAAACCCACTTTGCACCCATCTATCCCATTGAGGCCACGATGGAAGAGAAGCTCACCGCCATTGCCCAGAAGATCTATGGCGCTAAGGATGTGGTGTTCACCAACGCGGCCTTAAAGTCCCTGAAGGACATCAAAGCTCTGGGCGGCGATTCCATGCCCGTGTGTGTGGCCAAGACCCAGTATTCCCTGTCGGACAACGCCAAACAATTGGGCCGTCCCACCGGTTTTTCCATCACCATCCGGGATTTGAAGCTCTCCAACGGCGCCGGGTTCGTGGTGGCCTATGCAGGGGATATTATGACCATGCCCGGCCTGCCCAAGGTTCCTGCTGCTGAGAAGATCGACGTGGACGACAATGCGGTGATCCACGGCCTGTTCTGATATGGCGGAACAGTTTATCACCCATTCCCCAGAGGAAACCGCTGCCTTGGCCCAGCGTATGGCCCAGGATTTAAAGGGTGGGGAAGTGATCGCTTTTACCGGAGGCATGGGGGCGGGGAAGACCGCCTTTACCCGGGGGCTTGCCCTAGGACTGGGCGCGGGGGATGTGGTTTCCAGTCCCACCTTTGCCCTGGTCAATGAGTATTCGGGCCGGCTCACGCTGGAACATTTTGATATGTACCGGGTGGGGAACTGGGATGACCTGTACTCCACAGGCTTTTTCGACTATTTGGACACCGATTGCGTGCTGGTCATCGAGTGGAGCGAGAATATTGCGGGGGCTTTGCCGGAAACGGTGATCTCCATCGATATCCGCCCCGGGAAAACCCAGCAGGATCGGGTCATCACCATTGACGGATGGAAAGGAGGGGGCGTACCATGCTGACATTGGGGATCGATTCCTCTGCCGCTGCTGCTTCGGCTGCGATTGTGGAAGACGACAAACTGTTGGGAGAATACTACGTGAACACCAAGCAGACCCATAGCCAAACCCTGCTTCCCATGGTGCAGGGGCTGCTTGAAAACGTGGGGCGCTCCTGCGGAGAATTGGATACGCTGGCTGTTTCCCATGGCCCCGGTTCTTTTACTGGTGTGCGCATCGGTATCTCTTGTGTAAAGGGAATGGCCTTGCCAAACGATACGCCCTGTGTGGGGATCTCCACCCTGGAAGCCATTGCTTATGGCGGGATCGCTTTGGAAGGCGCAGTGCTGTGTGCTGTAATGGACGCACGGTGCGACCAGGTGTATCATGGGTTGTTCCAGGTGGAGGGCGCTGCCCTTCGCCGTTTGTCGGAAGATTGCGCCCTGGCCATTTCTGACTTGGAAACCCAGGTGCGGCAGTATGGGGAGCGGCTGGTTTTGCTGGGCGATGGTGCAGCCCTTTGCCACCGGACATTTGCCTCTTGGGGAGCGCGGCTGGCGCCAGAGGCTATCCGGTTCCAGCGGGCTTCTTCTGTGGCATTGCTGGGAGAAGCAGCTGCCAAAGCTGGCTGTACCATGACGGCCGCAGCTTTGGCCCCGGTCTATTTGCGGCTTCCCCAAGCAGAACGGGAATTGAAAAAGCGCTTGAGCCAAAAGGCGTGATAAAACCATAAGCAAATAAGAAGTTTGAAAGGAGCTTTTTATGATGAAGCTGGCTATCGGATGCGACCACGGCGGCTTTGAATTGAAAGAGGCCGTGCGCGAATATTTGGAAAGGGAAGGGATTGCCTACGAGGATTTTGGCGCATACAGCACGGATTCTGTAGACTATGCCCCCATTGCTGCAAAGGCGGCCCGGTATGTGGCCTCTGGACAGGCGGACTACGGTGTGCTGATTTGCTCCACTGGGATCGGCATCTCGATGGCTGCCAATAAAGTAAAGGGTGTTCGGGCAGCATTGTGCACCAACGAGTATTGCGCGGAGATGACCCGCCGCCACAACAATGCCAACATCCTGTGCATGGGAGGCAAAGTGGTGGATAAGGATACCGCGTTAAAGCTGCTGTATATTTTCCTGCATACAGAGTTTGAAAGCGGCCGTCATCAGCGCCGGATCGACCAGATTGCCCAAATTGAAGAGGGTACCATTTGAATTTAAAACCAGGGAGGGTTTTCTTATGCAAAAGTATGAAAATGTTTTCGTTATGGACCATCCCCTGATCCAGCACAAGCTCACCTTTTTGCGTGATGTTTCCACCGGGACTAAAAACTTCCGGGAACTGGTCAGTGAGATTGCCACACTAATGTGCTACGAGGCTACTCGGGATCTCCCGTTGATGGATGTGGAAACCGTGACCCCTATGCAGAAAACTACCACAAAGGTGATTGCTGGCCGGAAACTGGCTTTCGTGCCCATATTGCGGGCCGGCCTGGGCATGGTGGACGGGATGCTCCAGCTAGTACCCTCTGCGAAGGTGGGCCATATCGGCCTTTACCGGGATCATGAAACGCTGAAACCTGTGGAATATTACAACAAACTGCCCCAGGATATCGAGGAGCGGGATGTCATTGTGCTGGATCCCATGCTGGCCACTGGCGGTTCCGCTATTGACGCCATCACCATCGTCAAGCGCAGCCATCCGAAAAGCATCAAGTTCTTGTGCATCATCGCCGCACCGGAAGGCCTGGAGGCCTTGGCGCAAGCCCATCCCGATGTGCACGTCTACTGCGCTGCGGTGGATCAGGGCTTGAACGAAAACGGGTACATCCTTCCCGGTTTGGGAGATGCAGGCGATCGGATCTTCGGCACGCTGTAACAATAAAAAAGAGCGCATCGCCAACATGCGGGGATCATAAGACAGTTAACAGCCACAGCAACTCGCTCTGCTGTGGCTGTTCCCACATTTATCCTGTTATGTGATAATATGGAATCGAACAAACCTGCAAACTGCAAGTTGAGGAGAATGTTATGAGCGATTTTAGCATTAGAGAGATGCTTACTATGCAACAGACGTTACAAGAAAAATATAAAGATAAATGGGAAACAATTCATCCTGAAGCAGGTAAGCATAAATTGTTGTGGATGGTTGGTGAAATAGGCGAAGTTATAGATATTATTAAGAAAAACGGAGATATCAAACCACTTGAAGATAGTAAATTGCGAAAACATCTCATTGAAGAAATGGCAGATGTTCTGATGTATTACAATGATGTTCTTCTATGCTATGGAATTAGCGCTGAGGAACTTAAAGAAGCATATAGAACCAAATTTGAAAAAAATATGAAACGCTGGTAAATGTAAATTTGTCAAATGGCTGCAAGGACTCACTTCTATACTCCGTTTGGTATAGTGTGTTGGGTATGGTACTTGGCTCTCTCGGAGGGAGAGCCAAGAGTGCTTGCAACCTCTTGTGTACGGATATAAGGAACGGAGCGTATCGGTATCGATACGCTCCGCTAACTGTTTTACGGACGCCCGACCAACGTCCGGTGTGCTTTTTTATAAAATTGTGAATTTTTTTCCAGCCCTTTTAAATCTTGGCAAAATATGCTATACTAAAAACTTAACAGGCATATTTATGCAATGTAACTGAATTTTCGGTGCAAATCGCCTGTAGGGAAAGGTCTTAATCGCCATGAGTGAAATGATTTCTCAGCGCCTCAGCGATGCTGTAACGCTGCATACCTTTACAGATCCCCGGTTTAAGACGATGAAGGTTTCGGTTAACCTTTTCTTGCCCTTGCGCAAAGAAACGGCTGCCCGAAATGCCATTTTGCCACCTTTGGTGAGCCGCGCTACCCGGGAATATCCAGACTACACAGCCCTCAATTGCCGTTTGGCCCAGCTGTATGGGGCCTCTTTCAACAACAGTGTCCGGAAAATGGGGGGATACCAAGTGATTTCCCTCTCTGTCAATGGCTTGGCCAACCGGTACGCCTTTGGCGGCGAGGATATGTTCCAGCAGTTGACGGGCCTGTTGTTTGCTGTGCTGTTCAACCCCTTGAAAGACAGCCAGGGCCTGTTCCCTGCCAATGGCTTCCAGCAGGAGCGCCGCCAGCTTTTAGAGATGTTGGACGCTGAGTTCAACGATAAGGTGGGATATGCCCACCAGCGCTGCGAAGAGATCCTCTTCCATGGGCAGAATGCCGGGGTTGGCCGGTGTGGTTCCCGGGAGGATGTGGAGACTCTGGATCGTGCCACAGTAACGGCTGCATGGGAGGAAGTCCTGCAAAACGCCCAGTTTGAGATCTTTGCTTTAGGGGACTGTGTCCCGGATGTTTCCCTGTTCCAGGAGAGGTTTTCCGGGCTAGGAAAACCACAGAACACAGGATTGCTTCCCTTTGAGAAGCCGGATCAGGTGCGCCGCGTCGTGGAAGAGCAGCCGCTGTCCCAGTCTAAGCTGTCTATGGGTTTCCGGGTGGACTACACCCCGGAGGAAAGGTATCAATTCCAACTGATGGCCATGGTCTTGGGCGGTGTGCCCAGTTCCAAGCTGTTTCAAAATGTCCGGGAAAAGATGAGCCTCTGTTATTACTGCTCTTCCGGCCTGGCGGCCAACAGCCGTTCGATGTTTATAGAGAGCGGTGTGGAAACCTCCAATCTAGAGAAGGCCGAGGAGGCAATTTACGGGCAGCTTTCCGCACTTCAGAAAGGGGAGCTGACGGAGGAAGAGCTTCTCTCCGCTAAGCTTGCTTATTGCAATTCCCTGCGTTCCATCAATGATTCCCTGCCTGCCATGGAGAGCGCTTATTTGGGGCAAGTGTTTTCTGGCCTGGTCCTCCCCCGGGAAGAATCCATCGCCCGGGTCATGTCCTGTACCAAAGAGCAGGTGGTGGAGGCGGCAAACCGGCTGGTTCCCGGCGCGGTATTCACGTTGAAAGGAAGTGGCGTTCATGGATAAGAACTGCCAAGTGATCACTGGAAAACAGGTGGGGGATTCTTACTGGAAAATCCAGCATCCCTCCGGCCTGACGATTCTCCTGTACCCAAAGGAGAATTGCAGCACCACGTATGCCATTTTCGGCACACGGTACGGCTCCATTGACAACTGTTTCCAACGCAGCGACGAGCCTGCCCCGGAAACGGTTCCCGAGGGGATTGCGCACTATTTGGAGCACAAGCTTTTTGAAAGCGAGGATGGCGATGCCTTTGAACGTTACGCCAAGACTGGTGCCAGCGCCAACGCTTTTACTTCCTTCGAGTCTACCTGCTATCTGTTTTCCTGCACGGACAAGCTGTACGAGTCCTTGGAGATCCTGCTGGACTTTGTACAGTCCCCCTACTTTACAGAACAGACCGTGCAGAAAGAGCAGGGGATCATCGGCCAGGAGATCAAAATGTACGACGACGACCCCTCTTGGAGAGTGATGTTCAATTATCTCAAGGCCATGTACCACAGCCACCCCATTAAGGAAGATATCGCCGGTACGGTGGAAAGCATTGCTAAAATCACTCCGGAACTGCTGTACCGTTGTTACAACACGTTCTATAACCTGGGAAATATGGTGTTGGCTCTGGCGGGGAATTTTGACAAGGACAAAGTTCTGGAGGTCTGCGACCGGATGCTCAAGCCTGCAGAACCGGTGTCCGTCCGCCGGGTATTTTCCCAAGAGCCGGATTCCATCGTGCGGCCCCGTGTGGAAGAACGCCTTTCCGTGGCTTCTCCTTTGTTCCAGTTTGGCTTTAAAGAGCCTGGTGCCGATGCCCCCCGCAGCGAACGGGATGTAGCGGCCATGGAAGTGTTGCTTGAAATACTGGCATCAGAGGCTTCGCCTCTGTTCCGGGACTTGCTGGATCGCGAGCTGATCAACGAATCCAGCTTTGGCTACGAGTATTTTGAGGGCAGTGGATTTGCCACGGTGATCTTTTCCGGTGAGTCCAAAGACCCCCAGGCAGTTGCCCAGGCCATTTTGAGAGAAGCTGAGCGCTTTCGCCAGGATGGCATCCCGGAAGAGGCATTTCAGCGCTCCAAACGGGCCCTGTACGGGGAAATCGTTTCGGCCCTTAACAACACCTCCAGCATTGCCAATGGTTTGGTCAATATGCATTTAAAGGGCCGCGAGCTCTTTGCCTATATCGATTCCTTGGCTGCTTTGCAGGCAAAAGACGTACAGAAGAAGCTGGAACAGGTGTTCGTCCCAGAACAGAGCGTGCTGTCTGTCATTTTGCCTGTCTGAGAACGACCCAATCGAAAGGAGGAACTTGCGTTATGACTCATGAGATCACCTTCCCACATTTGGGGCTGGAATTCACTGTGAATACGGTGGCTTTCTCCATCGGCAATTTCAACGTCTATTGGTACGGGATTATTATTGCGGTGGGATTCCTATTGGCGCTGGTCTATGCCAGCTTTAGCTGTAAAAAAATGAATATCGACATCAACCGCTTGTTTGATGTGGTCATTGTTGGCTTGATTGCCGGAGTGGTCTGCGCGCGGCTGTTCTACGTGGTCTTTTACCCGGGGGACAAATACCTGAAAAATCCTGCGGAGATTTTCCGCATCCACGACGGAGGCTTGGCGATTTACGGCGGCTTGATTGGCGCGGTGGTATTCGGCAGCTTGATGGCCAAAGTCCGCAAGCTGAAAGTGGCCGCTGTGTTGGACATCGCTTCTTTGGGCTTTTTGATTGGCCAGGGTGTGGGCCGCTGGGGGAATTTTATCAACCAAGAAGCTTTTGGCGGGGCTACCGACCTGCCTTGGGGAATGCACAGCGATAATACTGCTGCTGTGGTAGAGGGCAATGTCCACCCCTGTTTCTTGTATGAATCCCTGTTGTGTTTGCTGGGGTTTGTGCTGTTGCATTTCTTTACCAGGAAGTTCCGCCGCTATGACGGCCAGACGTTCCTGCTGTACATTGTGTGGTACGGTGCTTGCCGGTTCTTTATTGAAGGCCTGCGCACGGATAGCCTCATCATCCCCGGCACCGTTTTGCGTGTGTCCCAGGTGATTGCGGCAGTTTGTGTGGTTGCCGGGATTGCCCTGTTGATCGTCTTCCGTCACAAGACCAGCCTGACCGGCTGTGGTGACCCCCATATCATGGAGGCTGTCTGTCTGGATGAAGTCCCTCCTGTGGAGGAGGAAGAAGAACACGCTCCCAGCACTATCTTTGGGGATTTGCCGGAGGAAGAGGTCCGGGAGATCTTTGGGGATACCCTTCAAGAAAAGCTAGCGGAAGAGAAGCAGAAGTCCCAGGGGACGGTTTCTGAGCAGGCTGCCGAGAAGGATGCCCAGGAAGGCGATGGGGAGAAAGAGCCGTCTGAGGGGCAAAATTTGTGAGAAGAGGAAGGGGAACAAATATGGCTGTACGGATGGATGGAAAAGCTGTGTCAGCACAGGTGCGGAACGCTGTAGCCCAAGAAGTGGCCGCTTTGAAGGGGCAAGGCGTGTGTCCGGGGCTGGCGGTGGTGATCGTTGGGGACGACCCCGCTTCCAGGATCTATGTGAACAACAAGAAAAAGGCCTGTCAAGCTACCGGGATTTACTCGGAAGAGTATGCTTTGCCAGCCTCCACCACCCAGGATCAGCTGTTGGCCCTGGTGGATAAGCTCAACGCCAAGAAGGATATCCATGGGATCCTGGTACAATCCCCCTTGCCCAAAGGGCTGGATGAAGGCGCTGTGGTAGAGGCCATTGCTCCCGAAAAAGATGTGGATGCTTTCCACGCCTATAACGTGGGGAAGATCATGATTGGCGATTACCACTTTTTACCCTGTACCCCTGCGGGCATTATGGAGCTGCTGAAGGCCTATGACATTCCTGTGGAGGGAAAGCGGTGTGTTGTAATTGGCCGCAGCAATATTGTGGGCAAACCCATGGCCATGCTGCTGCTCCACCAAAACGGCACAGTGACCATCTGTCACAGCCGTACGAAAGATTTGCCTGCTGTCACAAGCCAGGCAGACATTCTGGTTTCCGCTGTGGGGAAAAGCCGCTTTGTTACAGCGGATATGGTCAAGCGGGGGGCTGTGGTCATTGATGTGGGCATGAACCGGGATGGAACAGGTAAACTCTGTGGTGACGTGGACTTTGCTGCAGTGGAGCCGTTGGCATCCTACATCACCCCGGTGCCTGGTGGCGTTGGTCCCATGACCATCGCCATGCTGCTGAAAAACACCGTCACTGCCGCCAAGTTGCAAAATGGCCTGCTCTGACAAAACAGGAGTTGTCCTTATGCCAAGTTTGCTGGAAAAGATCCATTCCCCGGAAGACATCAAAGGGTTTGATGGGGAAGAGCTCGCTGCCCTGTGCGAGGAAATGCGCCAAGTTATCATTGAAACTGTTTCTGCCAACGGGGGCCACCTGGCCTCCAATTTGGGTGTTGTGGAACTCACCGTGGCTTTAGCCCTGGCTTTTTCGCCTCCCAGGGACAGCATCGTTTGGGATGTGGGCCACCAGAGCTATCCCTATAAGCTGCTGACAGGCCGGTATCCCCAATTTTCCACCATCCGGCAAGAGGGAGGCCTGGCTGGCTTCCCCTGCCGGGAGGAGAGCCCTTATGATCTGTTTAGCTGCGGCCACAGCAGCACGTCCATTTCCTCCGCTTTGGGGGTTTCAGAGGCCAATTACCTTCAGGGGAGGGAAGGCTATGTGGTTGCCGTCATCGGGGATGGCGCCCTTACCGGCGGTCTGGCTTACGAAGGCCTGAACAACGCGGGAAGGCTCCACCGGAACTTGATTGTCATTCTCAATGACAACACCATGTCCATCTCTAAAAATGTGGGTTCCATGGCCAGGTATCTCAGCTATATCCGGACAAAACCCGGTTATATTAAGACAAAAAACCGGCTGGAGAGTACCTTGCAAAAATTGCCCGTGGTGGGTCCCGGCATTGCCGGGATCTTGCGGAGGGTGAAACGGGACGTAAAACGGCTGTTCTACAATTCCAATATCTTCGAGGACTTAGGGTTTGCCTATTACGGTCCCTTCGATGGGCACGACGTCAAAGCGTTGGCTGAAATTCTGGAAACCGCCAAGCTGATCCACAAGCCTGTACTGCTCCATGTGCGCACATACAAGGGTAAAGGCTATCAATACGCAGAACAAGACCCATCAATTTATCACGGCCTTTCTGGGTTTGACGTTTCTACGGGAGATACTGGGGCAAAGTCCCAAAGCTTTTCCGATGTATTCGGGCAATCGCTCTGTGACCTTGCCCGGGAAGACCTGAAAGTGTGTGCCATCACTGCGGCTATGCAAGCTGGTACTGGCCTGAGCGGGTTCCGTGAAGAATTCCGCAGCCGCTTTTTTGATGTGGGCATCTCGGAAGAACACGCGGTCACCTTTGCTGGAGGGTTGGCTGCACGGGGGATGGTTCCCGTGTTTGCCGTGTATTCCACCTTTTTGCAGCGGGCTTATGACCAGCTGATCCACGACGTTGCGCTGCAAAACACCAAAGTGATCCTGGCCATCGACCGGGCTGGTGTGGTGGGAGAGGACGGGAAAACCCATCAGGGGGTATTCGATGCCGCTTATTTGCAGACGATCCCCCAAACCACCGTGTATTCCCCCGCGTACTTTGAGGAACTGACCCTCCAGCTCTCCTATTTGGTGAAGGAGGGGCAGGGGCTTTGCGCTATCCGTTACCCCCGGGGCAAAGAGCTCTTTAAGCCAACCGGGTTCCAAGCAGTGATTTCCCCTTCCAGTGTATACGGCTCCATGGACGCTTCTCTGTGTTTTGTGACCTACGGAAGGGAGTTTTCATTTGCCGCTGAGGCAGCCCAGCAGCTGGAAGAGCAAGGATACTCTGTAAAACTTGTGAAAATGAACCGGATTATCCCTGTGGACCAGGGGGCGGTGGACGAAGCCCGCTCCTGCAAATATGTTTTCTTCTTTGAAGAAGGCATCCAAAGGGGCGGCATTGGGGAACACTTCGGATTCTTGCTGGAGCAGGCAGGATTCCAGGGAAAGTTCTACCTGCGGGCCATTCAAGACCCGTTTATCCCCCATGCGCCCATGTTCCGTTCCCTGGAAATGCTGGGCCTTACCATGGAGGGGATCCAGCAGTTTGTCAGACAGACATTGGAAAAGGAGAAATCACGCAGCCATGAAGAAACGGCTTGATGTTTTAGTGACAGAACAGGGCCTGGCTGAGAGCCGGGAAAAGGCGAAAGTGCTGATCATGGCCGGTCAGGTGTATGTGGATAATCAAAAGGCCGATAAACCAGGCGACACCTTTCCGGAGGACGTTAAGGTGGAAGTGCGGGGCAAGGGCCTGCAATATGTGAGCCGGGGCGGCTTAAAGCTGGAAAAAGCCATGAAGGAATTTGGCCTGACGCTCACCGGGAAAACCTGTATGGATATCGGTGCCTCTACCGGTGGCTTTACCGACTGTATGCTGCAAAATGGCGCCGCGAAGGTGTATGCGGTGGATGTGGGATACGGTCAGCTGGCTTGGAGTTTGCGCACCGATCCCCGGGTGGTCAATTTGGAACGTACCAACGCCCGCTACCTTACCCGGGAACAGATCCCGGAGGAGATCGGGTTCTTTTCGGTGGATGTGTCTTTCATTTCCCTGGAGATCATCCTTCCGGCAGTACGCCCTCTGCTAAGGGATGGCGGCCAAGCGGTCTGTCTGATCAAGCCCCAGTTTGAAGCTGGCCGGGAAAAAGTGGGCAAGAAAGGCGTTGTCCGGGACGAGTCCGTCCATCAAGAGGTAGTGGAGAAGATCCGCCGGTTTTCTTTGGAGAATGGGTATTCCGTTCTGGGGCTGACATTCTCACCTGTCAAAGGGCCCGAAGGCAACATAGAGTATTTGATCTATTTGGAGAAGGCCCAGGAACCTTGCCAGGCCGGCGGCGTCCTGGATGCCTGGGATCTGGTGGAAGCCTCCCACCAGGCGCTGGACCGTCCCGGCGCGAAATAAAGCTGCCTTGGGGAAGGAGGGGTTTTGGTGAAAGTGGCTGTGGTGCCCAATTTGACAAAAGAAGCTGCTCAGGCCTGTACCAACGAAGTGCTGGATGTCCTTGCGGGATGCGGCTGTGAAACGGTATTAAAAACAGACTTGTTTACCTCCCATGGCACCTATCAGGAGAAGGTGGAGGACACCCTCCTTTCCTGCGATGTGTTTATTGCCATTGGCGGCGACGGCACCATCATCCATACCGCCAAATTGGCTGCCTCTATGGGGAAGCCAACGCTGGGCGTCAATGCGGGGAAATTGGGGTTTACCGCCGGCGTGGAACGCCATGAGCTTGCCCTGCTTCCCAATTTGATACACGGGGATTACCAAGAGGAACGGCGTCTGATGCTTTCGGTGGAGCTGTCGTGCCAAGGGCACCCTTATCAGTTTTTTGCGCTCAATGATGCGGTGGTTTCCGGTGAACCAGCAAAAATTATGGATTACAACATGGTGTTGGGCCGGCGCTCCTACCGCTACCGGGCAGACGGCTTTATTGTGGCTACCCCCACAGGTTCCACTGCTTATTCCCTTTCTGCGGGTGGGCCTGTGATTGAGCCCAATATGGATTGCTTGGTGTACACGCCCATCTGTCCCCATTCCCTGTTTAACCGCAGCGTGATTTTTGGAACGGAATCCCAACTGTTGGTGGATATTCCTGAAAATATCGGCAAGCTTTATCTTTCAGTGGACGGGGAAACGCCCTTGGAGATTTTCCCCGGCGACAGTCTGCGGTTTTCCCCAGCGGACAGGGTCGCCCGTTTTATCCGTCTTGGAAGCCAGGATTTTTATGACATCCTCAATCAGAAAATCATAGAAACACGGCAATGACCAGCCATGAAAAGACTGAAACATAGTAAAACGGCTCTGTGCCAGAAAGGACAGGTTCCCATCCATGAAAACACGGCGTCACGCAAAAATACTGGAACTGATCAAAGAACACGATATCGACACCCAGGACGAACTCTTGCGCTATCTGCGGGAAAGTGGGTTTGACGTGACCCAGGCCACAGTTTCCCGGGATATTAAAGAGCTGCGTTTGGTTAAAACCCTATCCCGGGCGGGGAAATACCGTTATTCCACCGGCAATGAAAACACCAACGATATGTCCTCGAAATTTTATTCGCTCTTTTCCGATTCGGTACTCTCGGTGGAGGCTGCCCAAAATATGCTGGTGATCCGCTGCATGGTCGGCATGGCTCAAGCGGTGTGCGCCTCTTTGGATTCCATGCATTGGCCGGGGTTTGTGGGCACTTTAGCCGGGGACGATACCATTTTTATCGTGTGCCGTACGGATACAGACGCAACAAACAGCCAGGAAGAGTTCCGGAAACTTATCAACAGGTGAAGACGTATGCTTGCTCAGTTATTTATTCGCAATATCGCGGTCATTGAAAAGGCGTCCATCGACTTTGAGGGCGGTTTTACTGTATTGACCGGTGAAACCGGCGCTGGGAAATCCATCATCATCGACGCCATTCATGCCGTGTTAGGGGAACGCGCTTCCAAAGAGCTGGTGCGCTCCGGCGCCAGCAGCGCTTCGGTATCGGCGCTGTTTACCGGCCTGGAGGAGGAAACCCTCTCTCTGCTAGACCAGCTCTCCCTGCCTCGGGAAGAAGACGGCTCCCTGTTGATCCAACGTGATATCCGTCTGGAAGGGCGGCCATCCTGTAAAATCAACGGAGCTCCCGCCACCGTTTCCATGCTGAAACAGCTGGGACCGAAACTGGTTACGATCCACGGCCAGCATGAAAGCTATGAATTGCTGTCCCCGGAAGTGCATATGACCTATCTGGACAGTTTTGGCGGCTTAGAAGGCCTTTTGGAAGAATACCAAGCTGCCTACCACGCCCTGCGGAAGACGCAGCAGGAATTGGAAGCTTTGCAGACGGACGAGGGAGAGAAAGCACGTTTGTCCGACCTGCTCCACTACCAGATCGACGAGATCGAAGCGGCTAATGTGCAGGTGGGGGAGCAAGATGAATTGGAAGCCCAGCGGGAAATGATCCGTAACAGCGAAAAAATCTCCCAGGCGCTGGATTTCCTTCGAAGCATCCTCTCCGGGGATGAGGAGAGGGAAGGACTGCTGGGAGGAATTTCCCAAGCTTCCTCCCAGGCGGCGAAAATTGCGCCCTATCTTCCGGAATTGGAAGAGGCTTCCCAAAAGCTGCAGGAAGCCGGCTATCTTTTGGAAGATGTGGAAGGGGCCCTTCACGACATCTCTGTAGAGTTTGACCCTGAATTGCTGGAATCCATTGAAGAGCGCCTGGATTTGCTGTATAAATTGGGACTAAAATATGGGGGCAGCGAAGAAAAAATCCTGGAGTTCTTAGAGGACTGCCGTACCCGGCTTCACCAGATTGAATTTTCTGACGAGGAACGGGAACGCTTGGAAGCCCTGTATGAGGAGCAGAAACACCGTGCGATTGCTTTGGCACGGAAGCTTTCCGAGGGGCGGAAAACAGCTTCCAGCCAGTTTATTTCCCAGGTAAAAGGGGAGTTGGCGTTCCTCAATATGCCTGGAGTCCAGTTTGAAACAGAGATCCAGCGGGTGCCTCTGTACGCTATGGGCTGTGATCGTATCCAGTTCCTGGTGTCGGCCAACAAAGGGGAGCCTCCAAAGCCCATGTCCAAAATTGCTTCCGGTGGCGAGCTTTCCCGGATCCTTCTGGCCATTAAAACAGTTTTGTCTGGGAAAGACAAGGTGCACACTTTGATCTTTGACGAGGTGGATACCGGCATCAGCGGCGCCGCTGCCAACAAGGTGGGGCAGAAGCTGAAGCAGGTTTCCCAAAACCGGCAAGTGTTATGCATCACCCATCTGGCGCAAATGGCTGCCCTGGCAGACCACCACCTGTTGATTGAAAAACACGTGGAAGAGGAACGCACCTTCACCCAAGTGCAGGAATTGGATTTTGATGGCCGTAAACGGGAGGTGGCGCGGATCATCGGCGGTGACCAGATCACTGATTTGCAGCTGAAAATGGCGGAGGAAATGCTGCGAAAGGGTTGACAATCCTAGTTTACCGCCGTATAATTACACTCAATGGCAATGAAGGAACCAAGTAGGCGCCGGTCCCACGGCAAAGAGAACTCGCGGCGGGTGAAAGCGAGAGCGTGGCGGTGACTGAAATTACTTTCCTGAGCTGCCGCCTTGAACCTGGTATAGTAGGGGCGGCCGTGCGGCGGGCGTTATTCCGCCAGGGCATGGAAGTGCCCGGTAAGGTCGCAGTCCGTAAGGCTGCGATAAATTGAGGTGGTACCGCGGTAATGTACTTTATCGCCCTCTGCGTGAAAATGCAGGGGGCTTTTCTTTTTGCCAACAGAGCCTCCCGGTGCATTTTCAAAAATCACATTTATTTTTGGAAAGGACTGACACACAATGGGAGTGTACGAAGAACTGAAGGCCCGGGGCTTGATTGCCCAGGTCACCAACGAGGAAGAGATCCGGGAAGTAGTCAACAGCGGCAAAGCGGTTTTCTACATTGGCTTTGACTGCACCGCCGATAGCCTGACCGCCGGCCATTTTATGGCCCTGACTTTGATGAAGCGGCTGCAGATGGCGGGGAACAAGCCCATCGCCCTGATCGGCGGTGGCACCACCATGATCGGTGACCCCTCCGGCCGGACGGATATGCGCAAAATGCTCACCAAAGAGGACATCGAGCATAACGCTGCCTGCTTCAAGCGGCAGATGGAGCGCTTCATCGAATTCGGCGAGGGCGAAGGGAAGGCCATGATGCTCAACAATGCCGATTGGCTGCTGAACTTGAACTATGTGGATCTGCTGCGGGAAGTGGGCGCCTGCTTCAGCGTCAATAATATGCTCCGGGCTGAGTGCTACAAGCAGCGCATGGAGAAGGGGTTGTCCTTCCTGGAGTTCAACTATATGATCATGCAGAGCTACGATTTCTACTACATGTTCCAGCATTACGGCTGCAACATGGAGTTTGGCGGTGACGACCAGTGGAGCAATATGCTGGGCGGTACCGAGCTGATCCGCCGGAAGCTGGGCAAAGACGCCCACGCCATGACCATCACCCTGCTCACCGACTCCAACGGCAAAAAAATGGGCAAAACCGCTGGCAACGCCGTTTGGCTGGATCCCAATAAAACCAATCCCTTCGACTTCTACCAGTACTGGCGCAATGTGGATGATGCCGACGTAATGAAGTGCATCCGGATGCTCACTTTCCTGCCTTTGGAGCAGATTGACGAGATGAGCACCTGGAAGGATCAGCAGCTGAACAAGGCCAAGGAGATCCTGGCCTTTGAGCTGACCAAGATGGTCCACGGGGAAGAGGAGGCAGCAAAAGCCCAGGAAGGTGCCCGGGCCCTGTTTGGCTCCGGGGCAAATACCGCCAATATGCCCACCACCCAGCTGTCTGCAGAGGACTTTACAGATGGGCAGATCGCTGTTTTGGACCTGTTGCTGAAAACTGGTCTGATCCCCTCGAAGGGGGAGGGCCGCCGGCTAATCCAGCAGGGCGGGCTCACTGTGGCCGACGAAAAGGTCACCGATATCAACAAGACCTTCTCCCAGGCTGATTTTGAAAACGGCCTGGTCATCAAGAAGGGCAAGAAAGTATTCCACAAGGCAGTCCTGTAAACCCGGCATATCCCAGTATATAAAAAGGGTACGGCTTAAATAGCCGTACCCTTTTTTGAATGAAGAACTTACTTTTACAAAGCGATCCACCAACACACCCCATACTTGTCGATGACAGTGGCGCAGCATGGGTTCCAAGGCTCTTGATGGATGGGCTGAAGGATCACGCCACCGTCGCTGAGAACCTGAAAGGCATGTTGTACTGCCTCTTCGCTGCCCAGTTCAAAGGCATTGAAGGTCATGGTTTCCCATTTCATTTTGTGGATGAAAGCCACATCGCAGGGGTTTGCAGCTTCTGACAGTGCTAAGATTATTTTGCCGTCCACAGAAAGCTCGCAGTGTTCGTAGGCAGTGCCTTCTGGATTCTTGATGGCAAATGTGACCTCTGCCCCGAAGGTGTCACAGTATGTCAGGGCGGCTTCAAGGCTGTTTTTCACGTAAACCTGGTTGACGTTCTTCATAGCTAAGCTCCTTTGCTTGAATGTAACCGCTCTAAAAAGATAGCTTCTGGAAGTTTATGCCATAGCTTTTTGAATCGCGCCCAGCACGGTGTCGAAATCCGCCTCCGTGACCAGCAGAGAAATCTCCACCTCGGAAGTGGTAATCAACCGGATATCAGCGTCTGTGCCGGAGATCGCGTTGAACACCTGCGCCGCAATGCCGGGGGTGTTCCGCATGGCGGTATCATACACGGAAATCTTGTGGTTGACAGAGCTTACGATCACGTCGATATCCGTTTCCCGTTTCAACTTAGAAGTAAACCCCAAAATGCTGATCAGATCCTCATCGGCAATGGTGAAGGAAAGCCCTGTGGTAGCCCCGTGGGTAGGTGCCATAGAGATCATGTCGATATTGATGCCGCACTGGGAAATCTCGTCAAATACCTTGGCAATGGACACTGCGTTGGCGGGGCAGTCCTGCAAAGTGACCAAGGTGATGTTATCGACAGTGCTGATAACAGTGGTAGTGCTCATGGTGATCCCTCCTCAGATCAAATGGGACATATCATACAGACCGGGAGTTTTTCCCTCCATAAAAACAGCGGCGTTGACCGCCCCGGAGGCAAATAGCTCTTTCGATTGGGCGGAATGGGACAGGGTGAGCACTTCGCTTTGTCCGGCGAAGATCACCTGGTGCTCTCCCACAATGGTGCCGCCGCGTACAGAATGTAAACCGATCTCCCTTTTTTCCCGTTTTTTCCGTTGGGAGTGGCGGTCATACACATACTGCATCGATTCATCCCGCACCTGGTTAATGGCATCAGCAATCATCAATGCTGTGCCGCTGGGGGCATCGATTTTCTGGTTGTGGTGCATTTCCACGATCTCCACGTCAAACGTGTCACCCAGGACAGCCTCTGCTTTCTTGGCCAATTCGATGAGCAGGTTCACGCCCAGGGACATATTGCGGGAATAAAACAAGGGGAGCTCTTTCGCGGCCTCTTGGATCTCTTTTGTCTGTTCGGCACTGTAGCCGGTGGTGCAGAGCACTGCCGCTGTTCCGGGATGGCTGCGGCAGAAATCTAAAATAGAGGAGAGGGCAGAGGGGTGGGAGAAGTCCACCACCACCTGTGCGGATTCTTTCACTTCACCCAGGGAGGAATATACCGGGAAAGCGCCGTTGGCCTTTTCCGAAAGATCCACACCGGCAACGATGGCGCAGTCTTCCCGCTGGCTCACAAAGTTTTGAACTGCGGCGCCCATTTTTCCATTGCAGCCACAGAGGATGATGTTGGTCATGTTGGGACTTCCTTTCTTTTTAACAAACGGCAGCCCTTACACCAAGCTGTGCTTTTTCAGCATGGCGGTGAGCTTTGCCTTCCCTTCTTCTGTCATGGTGGTCAAGGGCATCCGGCAGAAGTTGCTCTGGATCAGGCCCATTTGGAACATGGCCTCCTTGATGGGGATGGGGTTCACATCCAGGAAGAAGCCGTCCATCAAATCCAGGTATTCAAAATCGATCTTCCGGGCGGTTTCCAGGTCACCCTGCAGCATGGCGGCAGCCAGATTGTGCATGGTGCCGGGCAGGGCATTGGAAAACACGGAAATCACGCCCTTGCCACCCAAAGCCATGATGGGCAGGGTCTGATTGTCCTCGCCGGAGTAGATGGTCAAGTTATCCCCGCAAAGGGCCGCTGTGCGGGCCGTGGCGGAGATGTCGCCGTTTGCCTCTTTCACCGCCACAATGTAGGGGTTCTTGGAGAGCTCTTGATAGGTGGCGGGTTGGATGTTGCAGCCAGTGCGGCTGGGTACATTGTAAAGGATGCAGGGCATCTTCACACTGTCCGCCACGTAGTTGAAGCTCTCGATAAGTCCCTTCTGGGAAGTCTTGTTATAATAGGGAGTCACCAGCAGCAGGCCATCGGCGCCCAGGTTCTTGGCTTCCTGGGAAAGCTCTACGCAGAAAGCAGTGTCGTTGCTGCCAGTACCTGCGATGACAGGCACCCGGCCCTTCACCTTTTCAATGATGAATTTGATCACCTGGGTGTGTTCTTCTGTGGTCATGGTGGCTGCTTCACCGGTGGTACCGCAGGCCACAATGGCGTCAATGCCACCCTGGACCTGGAATTCTACCAAGCGTTCCAGCTCATCCCATGCAATGGATCCGTCCTTTTGAAAGGGTGTCACCAAAGCGGTGGCAGCGCCGGTAAAGATCACTTGCTTCATAAAGATCCTCCTTCAAAAACTCAATCGAAATAACCCTTGGCGCAAAGCAGTTCCGCCATGAGCAGCGCGCCGCCCGCTGCGCCCCGGAGGGTGTTGTGGGAGAGGCACACAAATTTGTAATCATACTGGGTGTCAGGACGCAGCCGTCCAACAGAAACAGCCATACCGCCTTCTAAATCCCGGTCCAACTTGGGCTGGGGCCGGTTATCCTCGGTGAAATAATGCAGGAACTGCTTGGGGGCGCTGGGCAACTCCAGTTCCTGGGCAGGGCCGCGGAACTTCTCCCACCGCTCAATGATCTCCTCTTTGGAGATCTTATTTTCCAGGGAAAAGAACACAGCTGCCATGTGGCCATCGGACACAGGGACCCGCAGGCACTGAGAGGTGATGGAAGGTGTGGTTGTATTGACGATCACGCCATTTTCCACATGGCCCCAAATCTTTAAAGGCTCCTGTTCGGATTTCTCCTCTTCACCGCCAATGTAAGGGATCACATTGTCCAGGATCTCCGGCATGGTTTCAAAAGTCTTGCCAGCGCCGGAAATGGCCTGGTAGGTACAAGCCAGCACTTTGGTGACACCCAGATCCATGAGAGGATGGATGGCAGGCACATAGCTCTGCAAAGAGCAGTTGCATTTCACAGCGATGAAGCCCCGCTTAGTGCCCAAGCGCTTGCGCTGGTACTGGATCACGTCCGCATGGTCCGCGTTGATCTCCGGGATGATCATGGGCACGTCAGGGGTGGAGCGGTGGGCGCTGTTGTTGGAAACCACCGGGCACTCGTGGCGGGCGTACAGCTCTTCCAGGGCGCGGATGTCCTCCTTTTTCATATTGACAGCACAGAAAACGAAATCCACCAGGGAAACCACCTGATCGATGTCTTTCTCCGCATCGTAGACGGGCATTTTCGCCATGGCGGCAGGCATGGGGGTATTCATCAGCCAACGGCCAGCCACCGCTTCCTCATAAGTTTTACCGGCGGACCGGGCGCTGGCAGCCAACGCTGTCACAGTAAACCAGGGGTGATTTTCCAAAATGGTTGCGAAACGCTGGCCGACCATGCCAGTGCATCCGATGATCCCAACGCGATACTGCTTCATAATAAAAAATCCTTTCTGTGCGGCAATGTGGTGATATAGGCTAAAAAGGGGTGCCTAAAGAAAAAACCGGTTGAAAACCGGCTGCCTATCTCCTATAATAGAAATGCTGTTTTGGTTGCCCAAAACGTATGTCAATAGCACTCCATCACAAGTGATGACAGTCGCAAAGCTGTTTGCTGTTGCAACCAGGAAAATATTCGCCCGATATTCCCCTTCGGCAGCTCCCCCTTTTACAAGACTTCGCCGGTTTTGGCAACCTCCGTCCCGCTACTTTTGAAAGCCGCGCCTCTATTTGGTTTTAATCATACCCTAGATTCCGCCGGTTGTCAATTTTTCCGCCACAATTTATTGTATGAATTTTTTACGGGGCTGTGCTTGCCGCACCCTGGTTTGAGAAACGAGGATAAGCAATTTATGAAAACAAGCGATTTCAACTTTGACCTTCCGGAAGAACTGATTGCCCAAACACCTGTGGAGCCTCGGGACCACTCCCGGCTGATGGTGCTGGACAAGCACACCGGAGAACTGGAACACCGCCATTTTTACGACATCATCGATTACCTCACCCCCGACGACTGCCTGATTTTAAACGATTCCCGGGTGCTTCCCGCCCGGCTTTACGGCATCAAGGAGGACACCGGCGCCCACGTGGAATTCCTCCTGTTGCAGAACAAAGGAAACGACGTTTGGGAAGCCTTGGCCGGACCCGGCAAACGGGCCAAAAAGGGGAGCCGCTTCCAATTTGGCGATGGGCTTCTCCGCTGTGAAGTGGTGGACGTCCTTCCCGATGGCAACCGGCTGATCCATTTTGCGTACGAAGGGATGTTCTTCCACATCCTGGACCAGATCGGCCAGATGCCCCTGCCGCCTTACATCAAAGCCCGCCTGGAGGATAAGGAACGCTACCAGACCGTTTACTCCCGGGAGGAAGGCTCTGCGGCAGCTCCCACTGCCGGCCTGCACTTCACCCCAGAGCTGCTGGAAAAGATCCAGGCTAAGGGGGTGGAGCTGGGGTTTGTCACCCTCCATGTGGGCTTGGGTACCTTCCGTCCGGTGAGTGTGGAAAACATCCAGGATCATAAAATGCACTCCGAACACTACCATATGCCCCAGTCGGTGGCTGATTTGATCAACAAGACAAAGGCCAGGGGCGGCAGGGTGATCGCCGTGGGCACCACCAGCTGCCGGACCATCGAGTCTGTGGCCCAGAAGGAGGGCTGCTTTAAAGAAAGCGAAGGCTGGACTGATATCTTCCTGTATCCCGGCTGCGAGTTCAAAGGCGTGGACGCTCTGATCACCAATTTCCATCTGCCGGAGAGCACCCTGATCATGTTGGTATCCGCTTTGGCGGGCCGGGAAAACATCCTCCATGCGTACAATGTTGCCGTGGAGGAGAAATACCGGTTCTTCTCCTTTGGCGACGCCATGTTCATCCATTGAGTCAATCGGCAAAGAGTGGTATACTAGTTATCATCCCAGAGAAAGTTTTCATTCTAACAGATCGAGAGGTTTCCCTATGGAACGCAATATCAAATTAGAGCACGCCCTGCAAAAAGTGCAAAAGCCAGGCCGTTATGTGGGAGGGGAATTGAACTCCGTGGTCAAGGACCCCGCCCAGGTGGATGTGCGCTTTGCCTTCTGCTTCCCTGATACCTATGAAATTGGGATGTCCCACTTGGGAATCAAGATCTTATATGGGGCCTTTAACGAAGTCCCTTACTTTTGGTGTGAGCGGGTGTTCGCCCCTTGGGTGGACATGGAAGAGGAGATGCGCCGGGAAGACATCCCTCTGTATGCTTTGGAAAGCGGTGACCCAGTCAACCAGTTTGACTTTATCGGCTTCACCCTCCAGTATGAATTGAGCTACACCAATGTGCTGAATATGCTGGAATTGGCAGGGATCCCCCTGCGCAGCGCGGACCGTCACGAGTTGTTTAACATCGTGGTGGGTGGCGGCCCCTGTGTGTGCAACCCCGAGCCCTTGGCAGACTTCTTCGACATCTTCTTCCTGGGAGATGGGGAAGAAGTGGACATTGAAGTGATGGAGCTGTACCGGCAGTGCAAAAAAGAGGGCAAATCCAAGCTGGAATTTCTGGAACAGGCTGCCCAGATTGAGGGTGTTTACGTCCCTGCGTTTTATGAGGTAACCTACAACGAGGACGGCACTGTAAAGGCGTACACTCCCACCCACGGCGCTCCTGCCACCATCAAAAAGCGGGTCATCCGGGATATGGACAAGGCCTACTACCCTAAGGATTTTGTGGTGCCCCTGATCGACGTGGTGCACAACCGCATCTCCGAAGAGGTGCTTCGTGGCTGCATCCGCGGCTGCCGGTTCTGCCAAGCGGGGTTCCTCTACCGCCCCTACCGGGAAAAGAGCATTGAAACCATCGACCGCCAGTGCCGTGACTTATGCCATTCCACTGGTTATGATGAGATTTCCCTTTCCTCTCTCTCCACCAGCGATTACAGCAAACTCAATGAGCTGATCGATACCCTGCACCAGTGGACGGAAGGGGAGAAGGTCAGCCTTTCCCTGCCCAGCCTGCGGGTGGACAACTTCTCTCCCGAGCTGATGGAACGGATCAACTCTGTGCGGAAAAGCGGCTTGACCTTTGCCCCCGAGGCCGGTTCTCAGCGGATGCGGGACGTGATCAATAAAAACGTCACGGAAGAGGAGCTGCTCCACACGGTAAACGTGGCCTTTACCGAAGGCTGGACCCGCATCAAGCTGTACTTTATGATCGGCTTGCCCACTGAAACTTTGGAGGATGTTCTGGCCATTGACGAGCTGGGCCAGAAAGTAGTGGACGCTTTCTACCAGAACAAGGAAAAGCCCAAAGGCAAAGGGGTGGAGGTGTCCCTCAGCGCCGCTGCGTTTGTGCCCAAGCCTTTCACGCCCTTCCAGTGGTTTGGCCAGGATACCATGGAAACCCTTCAGGAAAAGCAGTACGCTTTAAAGGGAGGGGTCCATTCCCGGAAGCTTTCCGTCAGCTACCACGGGGCAAAAACCAGCTTTTTGGAGGCTGTGTTTGCACGGGGTGACCGGCGCCTCTGCGCGGTGATGGAAAAGGCCCGGGAGTTTGGCCTGCGGTTTGACGGTTGGGATGACTGCTTTGACTTTGACAAGTGGATGGAAGCTTTTGAAGCCTGTGGCTTGGATCCTGCTTTTTACGCCAACCGCCATCGGGAATTCGATGAGGTGTTTCCCTGGGACCACCTGGACTACGGCGTGAAGAAAGAGTTTTTCATCGAAGAGTGCAAACGGGCTTATGCGGCCCAGACCACGCCCAACTGCAAAGAGAAGTGTTCCCACTGTGGGGCGGCTTGCTATAAAGGGGGGATCTGTGTTGAAAAACGTGCGGGTGTGGTTTGAGAAAAGAGGGGCGGTCCGGTATATCTCCCACCTGGACCTGACCCGGAATATGTCCCGGGGAATTAAACTTTCCGGCCTGCCGGTGTGGTATACCGAAGGGTTTAATCCCCGGATCTATATGACTTACGCCATGCCCCTCTCCTTGGGCGTCTGCGGTGAGCGGGAGTGCATGGACATCCGCTTGACGGAAGAGTTTCCCTTAGAGGAAATCGCTCCCCGGTTGAACGCCCACCTTCCCGCAGACCTGCGGGCCTTAGAGGCTACGGAACCCGTGGACAAATTTGAGGAAATCCAGTATGGCGATTATGAGGTGTTTTTGGAGTCGCAGAACCCTGCCGCTTTACAAGCCAAACTGGATGCTCTTCTGGGCCGGGAGGCCATCCTGGTGCGGAAGCACACGAAAAAAGGGGACAAGGACTTTGACATTAAGCCGGATTTCGCAGATATCCAGGTACAAATCCAGGAGAACGGTCTGCTGTTGCAGTTGCGCCTGCCTTGCAGTATGAGCGGCAGCACCAACCCGGCTCTATTGTTGGAAGCCCTCAAGCAGTACGAGGGAGAAGGACCTTATTCCACCATCACGCGGAAACGGCTGCTGCTGAAAGATTTTTCCGAATTAAGGTAAATAGTCCTTGCTTTTTACCTGAGTTTATGCTAGAATATTTGAGCATTTGAAATCCGCGGGTTTTCCTCAAAGGCTTGCCCGTGGGGACCGAAGCGTAGTGCTTTGCCGCTGCGCTAGGATGCGGGCAGTCCGCTGCCGGATGACCGGCATGAATGTCTGAACATTTACGATATGGAGGAATATCAAATGGACGCAATCAAAATGATCGCTCAGGAATCCCTGAAGGCTGAGGTTCCCCAGTTCTCCATCGGTGACACCGTCCGTGTGGACGTGAACATCCGTGAAGGAGACCGGGAGCGTATCCAGCAGTTTGAAGGCACTGTCATTGCCCGCAAGGGCAGCGGCATCAGCGAGACCTTCACCGTACGCCGTGTTTCCTATGGCGTAGGCGTGGAGCGGGTGTTCCCGCTGCATTCCCCCAATGTGAAGGCCGTGAATGTGGTCCGTCAGGGCCGTGTGCGCCGTGCCAAGCTGTACTACCTGCGCAACCGCGTGGGCAAGGCCGCCAAGGTCAAGGAACAGCTCAAGTAAAAGCAGCATAAGCAAACGTGAGAAAGGGACATTGGCTGTCCCTTTTTTGCTATCAATTTTTGGCGGGCTCCAACCTATTCCGGCCCTAGGGAGGGAACGATTATGGAACAAAATACGGGGAGCGCTCCCAAAAGGAGCGAGTTTGCGCGCGCTCTTTTGGAGTGGGTGGAAGAACTGGTTATCGCCGTGGTGCTGATTGCGGTGGTGTTTACCTTTGCCTGCCGGGTGATCACGGTTACGGGAACTTCCATGGTGCCCAACTTTCACAGCGGTGACCGTGTGCTGGTAGTCAACGATTTAAACGGTGTGGAACAGGGCGATGTGGTGGTGATTGTCAATGTGTTGCAGGATCCCATCATCAAGCGTGTGATCGCCACGGAAGGGCAGACTGTGGACTTTGACTACAATGCCGGCACTGTGCTGGTGGACGGCCAAGTGGTGGACGAAACGCAGTTTGGCCTGGAAAACGGCATCACCGGTGAACCCTTCAGTTCCTTCCAGCTTTTGGAATTTCCCCAGACGGTCCCAGAGGGCTGCGTATTTGTGCTGGGGGATAACCGTGCTGTTTCCGAGGACAGCCGCTATCAAGATGTGGGGATGATCGACAAACGGAACATCCTGGGCAAGGCAGTACTCCACTTGTTCCCATTCCAGGATTTTGGACTGGTGTAAGTCTTAAGTGACCAAGAAAGGGGGAAGCGACGTGGAAGAAACACTCCAAACGCGGCAGGAGCCTTCAAAGCCCCGGAGGGTATCTCCCGCTGTCCGCTCCGTCATGGAATGGGTGGAAACCATTGTCATGGCCGTGGTGCTGGTGGCGGTGGCGTTCACTTTCGTGGCACGTGTGATCACAGTGGACGGTGTATCCATGGAACCAACCTATTATAACGGTGACCGGGTGCTGGTGACAAAACTGGCGGGACAAGCCCGGCAAGGGGATGTTGTCATTGTGGTAGGGGCATTGGAAGAACCCATTATCAAACGGGTGGTTGCAACAGAGGGTCAAACCGTGGACTTTGACCCGGAGCTGGGGGAAGTGACCGTGGATGGCCAGCCTTTACCGGGTTCTGTATTTGGCATCGAGGACGGCATCACCTTTGTACCGGATCTTCCCGGCATGGTGATGGAGTTTCCTCAAACAGTGCCGGAGGGCTGTGTGTTTGTCCTGGGGGACAACCGGGACAACTCCACTGACAGCCGTTTTGTGACCGTCGGCATGGTAGACCAGCGGAATATCCTGGGTAAAGTGGTGTTCAGTCTTTATCCGTTTTCCAAAATTGGATTTGTATAAATGAAAAGCAGTTGCGCTTTACAACATGAAATACGGAAGAAATGGGCGAGCCTGCGGTCACGGCGGGACGCCCATTCTCAAGTTATAAAGGAGGAGTCCCCATGGCCGAGATTCAGTCGATCCAGTGGTTCCCGGGCCACATGGCAAAAACCCGGAGAAAGATCCAGGAAGATTTAAAGCTGGTGGACATCGTGGCGGAGATCTTGGACGCACGGGTGCCCAAAAGCAGTTCTAACCCCGTGCTGCGGGAAATCATCCAGCGCAAGCCCAAAGTGGTGCTGCTCAATAAAAGCGATATGGCCGATCCTGCCCAAACCTCGAAATGGGTATCGTATTACGCTTCCCAGGGGGAGAAAGCCATTCCCTTAGAGAGCAAAACCGGCAGGGGGGTAAATTCCTTTTATCCCGCTATCCGGGAAGTGCTCAAGCCCCAGATCGAAGCCTGGGAGCGAAAAGGCATGGTGGGCCGGCCTATCCGGGTGATGGTGGTAGGCATCCCCAATGTGGGGAAATCCTCCTTTATCAACCGGATGATTCGAGGCGGTGCTGCCGGCAAGGCCGAAGTCCAGGACCGGCCGGGCGTCACCCGGCAAAACCGCTGGTTTACCGTGGGGAAAGGCTTTGAATTGCTGGATACCCCCGGTGTGTTGTGGCCCAAGTTTGAAGACCCCATCGTGGGGCAGCACTTGGCTTTTACCGGCGCTGTCCGTGACGAGGTCTTAGACATCGAAGGGCTGGCTGCCAGCCTGCTGGAACTGCTGCTGGAACTGTACCCCAATGCTATCAACACGCGCTATAAAACAGACATTTCTCCCGAAGACCATTTACCCGGCCATGAACTGTTGGAACGGGTTGGGCGCAAGCGGGGGATGCTGATTTCCGGCGGCGAAGTGAACACCGAGCGGGCTGCCATCACTGTACTGGATGAGTACCGGGGCGGCAAACTGGGGCGCATCACTTTGGAGCGTCCCTGAAGAAAGGGGAGAAACCTATGTCTGGCAGAAAGACTGCAATTTCGACGGGAAATCTGGACTGGTTTGCCTGGGAGCGCAGGGTTCAGGAACAGGGTTTGGGTCCTGTGTGCGGCATTGATGAAGCGGGGAGGGGCCCCCTGGCAGGGCCAGTGTGTGCTGCGGCGGTGATCCTGCCCCTGGATTGCCGCATTGACGGCCTGAACGACTCCAAAAAGCTGACGGAAAAAAAGCGGGAGGCCCTGTTTCCCCTCATCCAAGAAAAAGCCCTTGCATGGGGGATCGGCTGGGCCAGCGCTGAAGAGATCGACGCCATCAACATTTTACAGGCTACCTTCCTGGCTATGAAGCGGGCGGTGGAACAGTTAGGCGTCCAGCCAGGTTGGGCCCTTGTGGACGGCAACAGGATGCCGCCTTTGGGCATTTCCGGGGAAACCGTGATAAAAGGGGACGCCCAGTGTGCCAGCATTGCTGCGGCGTCTATTTTGGCAAAGGTGAGCCGGGACAGGTTGCTGGAGGAATGGGACAGCCTCTATCCGGAATACGGTTTTGCAAAGCACAAAGGCTACGGCACCAAGGTCCACTATGACGCCATTTTGCGCCACGGCGTACTGCCCATCCACAGAAAGAGCTTCTTAAAGAACCTGGGGGAGAAACAGCCTTGAAAACAGATTCTGGAAAAGCAGGGGAGGACCACATTGCCCGCTGGCTGGAAAAGCGTGGCTATCACATCCTGGCCCGGAATTACCATTCTCGGTTTGGGGAAATTGACATTATTGCGCAACAAGGGCCGTATCTTGCCTTTGTGGAGGTAAAGGCAAGGGAGGAGAACAGTTTGGTTTCCCCTTTTGAATCCATCAACCGGCAAAAGCAGCGGAAGATCCTCGCTACAGCAAAGGCATATTTGCAACGCCACCCTTGTGACCTTCAACCGCGGTTTGACGCCGCAGCCGTATATTTGAAAAACGGGAAGATCGTTGGGGAGGACTATTTAGAAAATGCTTTTTGGGGCTGAACAAATCGAAAGGGAGGAGTTTTATGCGTTATTTTGACCTGCACTGTGACACCATGACCAACTGTGCCCTCAAGGACATTCCTCTGCGGGACAACGGTTGCCACGTCAATCTGGAAACCGTAAAGGGGTGGGATCACTACGTACAATGCTACGCAGTGTGGCTTCCCGATGACTTACGGGGGGGAGCGGCTTGGCAGCGGTTTCTGCAAGTGGCTCAGCGCTTTTCCCGGGAAGTGGAGGAAAACAAGGATTGCCTGGAGCAGCTTTGCGCCCCAGGGGATCTGGGGAGGATGGAGTCCACGGGCCGCCACGGCGCCATCCTCACCGTGGAGAGCGGGGCGGCGTTGGGAGGAAAATTGGAACATATCCAGGATTTCCGGCGTTTGGGCGTGCGGATGTGCACCCTCACCTGGAACGGCGCAACCGAGTTGGGCCGGGGCGTCATGGCCCCCGGCAGTACAGGATTGACAGACTTTGGCCGCCAGGCAGTGACCGCTATGGAGGACGCAGGCATCCTGGTGGACCTGTCCCACGCCAGCCCCGAGCTGTTCTGGGATGTGGCGGAAATGGCCCGCAAACCGCTGGTGGCTTCCCACTCCAACGCCAAGGCCATTTGCGGCCATCCCCGCAATTTGACCAAGGAGCAATTTGAAGCCATTTGCCATTCCGGTGGGCTGGTGGGGCTCAACTTTTTCACGGCTTTTTTAAACGATCAGCCGGAAAAAGCATCCATGGAGGATGTGTTGCGTCACGCGGAATATTTTCTCTCTCTGGGTGGCGAAGACACCCTTGCCATGGGCGGCGATTGGGACGGTGCGGCTTTGCCCCAGGATATGCCCGGGCTGCAAGCCATCCCCGCCCTTTACGAGCTGTTCCTACGCCACTATCCGGAACCGCTGGTGGAGAAGCTTTTTTATGGGAATGCAGCGCGGCTGTTCCGTGAGCAGAATTTGCTTTGACAGAATTCTAAAAGTACGGTATAGTTATACAATATAGGTTGGGAATCCCCAGCAAAGAGAAAACAGCATTTTTTAAAGTAAGGTGATACAGATGCGCTACAAAAGCACCCGCAATTCTCAACTGAGGTTGGAAGCCTCCCAAGTGATTGCCCAGGGAATTTCGGAAGAGGGCGGTTTGTTTGTGCCGGAAACCCTGCCGGATTTGCGGGAGGAATTGCCCGCTTTGGCGAAGTTGGAGTATCCCGCTTTGGCAAAAACTATCTTTCGCAAATTTTTGACCGACTTCACCCCGGAAGAAGTTGGCTATTGCGTGGACAGCGCCTACATGGCTGACAAGTTTGACGGCGCCTCCCCTGTGAAGCTGGTGCCCTTGTTGGAACACGATGAAGACAAGTATCTTCTGGAGTTGTGGCACGGGCCCACCTGTGCGTTTAAGGACATGGCCCTGCAAATCCTGCCCTATTTTCTCACCATGTCATTGAAAAAATCCGGTGGGGGAAAAGAAGCCGTCATTTTGACCGCAACTTCTGGCGATACGGGCAAGGCTGCTTTGGAGGGCTTTAAAGACGTGCCCGGCACCCGCATCCTGGTGTTTTACCCCCGGGATGGTGTCAGCCCTACCCAAAAGAAACAGATGGTCACACAGGAGGGGGGCAATGTTTGTGTGTGCGCTATTGAGGGCAATTTTGACGATGCCCAAGCCAGCGTGAAGCGGATCTTCACGGACCCCGCTTTGAAAGAAGCTCTCGCTGCCCACGGCCTGTTGTTCTCCAGCGCCAACTCTATCAACTGGGGACGCCTGCTGCCCCAGATCGTCTACTATGTCTACGCCTATTTGGAGTTGGCCCGCACCGGCCGCCTGTCTTTGGGGGATCCCATGGACGTGGTGGTACCCACTGGTAACTTCGGCAACATCCTTGCCGCCTACTATGCCCGGAAAATGGGGATCCCCATCCGGAAGTTGGTGTGCGCTTCCAATCGGAACAAAGTGCTCACCGATTTTATCCGCACTGGCACCTATGACCGCCGGCGGGAGTTTTACTCCACCGCATCGCCCTCTATGGACATCCTGGTTTCCAGCAATTTGGAGCGGCTCCTTTACGACCTGGCCGGAGAAGACAGTGTGCAACTGGCCGGTTGGATGAAAGAGCTTGCGGAATCCGGGTGCTATTCTGTGGGGGACGCTGTGAGAGAACAGGTCCAAACTTTGTTCTTCGGAGGCTATTGCGACGACCAGAATACCGCCGCCACCATCCGCCAGCTGTGGGAGGAGGAAGGGTACCTGTGCGATACCCACACCGCTGTTGCGGTCAATGTGTACCGTCAGTACCTGCAGAAAGAGAACGTCCAGCCTGTCCCCACTGTGATTGCTTCCACTGCTAACCCCTATAAATTCTCCGCCAGCGTGCTGGAAGCACTGGGCAAGCCTGCAGTGAAAGAGGATTTCGCCAACTTGCAGGCCCTGGAAGAGCTCACTGGGGTGAAAGCGCCTGTCCAGCTTTCAGCACTGCGGGATAAAGCAGAGCGGTTCACCCAGGTGATCCCCCGGGAAGATACAGCGCAGTTTGTGTTGAAAGTGCTGGGGATCGTTCCATGAGCCTGTTTGCTATCGCAGACCTTCACCTTTCCCTAAACGGGGAAAAGCCCATGGACGTGTTTCGGGGTTGGCAGAACTACATCCAGAGGCTGGAAGAAAATTGGCGCCGGGTGGTCCGGGAAGGGGATACGGTAGTCATTGCTGGGGATATTTCCTGGGCGATGAAGATAGAAGACGCCCTGCTGGATTTCCAGTTCCTCCACAGCCTGCCGGGAGAGAAAATCTTGCTCAAAGGCAACCATGACTACTGGTGGTCCACCCGGAACAAGATCGATCAATTTTTGCTGGAGCACGGCTTTTCCGACATGAAAGTGCTGCACAACTGCGCCTATTTGGTGGAAGGGAAAGCCCTTTGCGGTACCCGGGGGTGGCTGTATAACTCTGAAACCGCAGAGGACAGAAAGATCGTCGCCAGGGAGGCAGGCAGGCTGACCATGTCCATGGATGAGGCTAAACGCCTGGGTGGGGAACTGGTGGCTTTCCTCCACTACCCACCGGTGTATGACGCCATGGAGTGCAGCGAAATTTTGGAATTGCTGGCTTCTAACCGGATCAAGCATTGCTATTTTGGCCATATCCACGGCCAATACGCTGCCCAAAAAGCTTTAGTCGGGGAGTATAAAGGGGTGCAAATGCACCTCATTTCTGCCGACTATGTCCAATTTTGCCCGGTAAAGGTGGAGTAGTCCGGCTTTATTTCACTTTTTTCGGAATAATTTGCAGGAAAGTTGTAGATTCTTTGTCACACCTGTGCTATAATTACTCAGTTACTTCGGTAAGTCTATTTTGAGAGGAAATCAGAACCATGAATGTAAAAGCAACAAATAAAGTGGAAACCAACCGCTATGAACTGGAGCTGGAAGTCAGCCCCGAAGAGTTTAATGATGCCATCAACGCTGTGTTTAAGCGCGAAAGCAAAAAGATCAACATCCCCGGCTTCCGCAAGGGCCATGCCCCACGGGCTTTTATCGAGAAATATTACGGCGAGGAAGTCTTCTATGAGGCTGCCATCGACCATCTGTACCGCCCCATGGTGATGGAAGCGGTGGAGAAATCCGGCCTGCAGGTCATCAGCATCGGCGAGTTTAAGATCGACGAAATCGGCAAGGACAAAGGCATCCAGTGCAAGCTGAATGTGGTCACCAAGCCCGAAGCTACCATCGAAGGCTACAAGGGCATCGAAGTGACCCGTCCTGCTGTGAAAGTCACGGAAGAGGACGTCAACCAGGAGATCGAGCGTGTCCGCGAGCGCAACTCCCGCATCATCACCGTGGAAGGCCGTGCCGCTGAGAACGGTGACATCGTATCCATTGACTTTGACGGCTATGTGGATGGCAAGCAGTTTGACGGCGGCAAGGCCGACAACTACGAGCTGACCCTGGGCGCCGGCCAGTTCATCCCTGGTTTTGAAGAGCAGATTGTGGGCCACAACGTGGGCGATGCGTTTGATGTGAACGTCACTTTCCCTGAGGATTACCATGCGGAAGAGCTCAAGGGCAAGGAGTCTGTTTTCAAGATCAACCTTCATGAGATCAAGGTCAAGGAACTGCCCACCGTGGACGATGAGTTTGTCAAAGATGTCAGCGAGTTTGACACCCTGGATGAGTATAAGAAGGATATCGAGAAGCACTTATTGGAGCAGCGTGAAAAGGCTGCCGACAATGATGTGGAAAACCAGGTGGTGGATGCCATCATCGAGAAGGTCCAGGCTGAGATCCCCGACGAGATGGTGGAGAACGAAGTGGATGAGATCATCAATTCCTTCGCTTACCGTTTGCAGTCCCAGGGCCTGAAACTGGAAACCTACCTGAAGTACACCGGCCAGAGCACGGATGACCTGCGTGTCCAGTATAAGCCTCAGGCTGAGCGTCAGGTGAAGGTCCGCCTGGGCTTGGAGAAGATCGCCGAGCTGGAGAACCTGAAGCCTACCGAGGAAGAAACCGAGGCCGAGTATCAGAAGCTGGCCGACGCTTACGGGATGCCCCTTGACAAGGTAAAGAATCTGGTAACAGCGGAGGGGATTAACGGTGATATCCAGAATCAGAAGGCTATTGAACTGGTGAAGGATAATGCTGTGATTGTCGAAAAGAAAGAAGAGGAGAAGAAGCCCGCGAAGAAGCGTGCTTCCGCCAAGAAAAAGGGCGATTCCGCCGAAGGTGAGGAATCTCCTGCTAAACCCAAGCGTAAGTCCACCAAGAAGGACGAAGCCGCTGAAGAAAAAACCGAGGGTTAATTTTTCACTAAAGGGAATAAACCTTATTGGTTGCTTTCATACTATAACTTGCTTGCGAAAGGAGCCTCACAACGCATGAGCTTAATTCCTTATGTTGTAGAACAAACCAGCCGGGGAGAGCGTTCTTATGATATTTTCTCCCGGCTGCTGAACGACCGTATTATCCTTTTGAACGAGGAAGTGAACAGTGCTTCCGCTGGTGTTGTGGTGGCCCAGCTGCTGTACTTGGAGGGACAGGATCCTGAAAAGGACATCTCCCTGTATATCAACAGCCCCGGAGGTGTGATTACCGACGGTATGGCCATTTATGACACCATGCAGTATATCAAGTGCGACGTTTCCACTATCTGCATTGGCATGGCGGCCAGCATGGGTGCTTTCTTACTGGCTGCGGGAGCCAAGGGCAAGCGTTTTGCCCTGCCGAACAGCGAAATCATGATCCACCAGCCCAGCGGCGGTGCCCAGGGCCAGGCAACAGATATCAGTATCCATGCCAACCATATCCTGCGGGTGAAAGATAAGCTGAATCAGATCCTTTCCGAACGCACCGGGCAGCCCCTGGAAGTAGTCAAACGGGATACCGAGCGCGACAATTTTATGACCGCTCAAGAGGCCTTGGAATACGGCCTGATCGACAAGGTCATCGAACACAGATAACAAGAAAGGGAGTGGATGGATGCCAAGCGGCAACGATCACGAGATCTGCTGTTCCTTCTGCGGCAAGCCCCAGTCCGTAGCAGACCGGCTCATCGCCGGTTCAGGCGTGTATATTTGTGACGCCTGTGTGCGGCTGTGTATGTCTATCATCGAGGATGAGGACAGGCTGAAGAAGGGGAGAAGCGACGAGAAAGAGGTGGGCATCCTCCTTCCAAAGCCCCAGGAGATCAAGAAAAAACTGGATGAGTATGTGGTGGGCCAGGATAGTGCCAAAATCGCCCTGTCGGTTGCTGTCTACAACCACTATAAGCGCATTTACTTCTCCGATGATGGTGTGGAAATTACCAAGAGCAATGTGCTGCTTTTGGGCCCCACGGGCGTGGGCAAGACCTATCTGGCGCAGACCCTCGCGAAGCTCTTGGATGTGCCCTTTGCCATTGCTGATGCCACTACGTTGACTGAGGCAGGCTATGTTGGCGAGGACGTGGAAAACATCCTCCTTCGGTTGATTCAAGCTGCGGATTATGACGTCTTTAAAGCAGAGCGGGGCATCATCTATATCGATGAGATTGATAAGATTTCCCGTAAGTCTGAAAACCAGTCTATCACCCGTGACGTCAGCGGGGAGGGCGTACAGCAAGCCCTGCTGAAGATTTTGGAAGGCACGATGGCCAGTGTGCCGCCTAAAGGTGGCCGGAAACACCCCCAGCAAGAGGCCATCAATATCAACACCTCCAACATCCTGTTTATCTGCGGTGGAGCATTTGACGGTTTGGAAAAGATCGTCCAGAAACGAGCTGCGTCCAGTTCTTTGGGGTTTGGCGGCGAAGTCCATGGCAAAAAAGAACTTGACCGCATGGACTGGATGAAGGATGTCACCCCCCACGATCTGGTAAAATATGGGTTAATCCCGGAGTTGGTTGGGCGTATCCCTGTAATCACGGCTTTGAACGCGCTGGATGAGGAAGCTTTAGTTCGCATCTTGCGGGAACCGAAGAATTCTCTGCTGAACCAGTATAAAAAGCTGTTCGATCTGGATAAAGTGGATCTGGAATTTACGGAAGACGCCCTGGTAGCTGTGGCGAAAAAGACCTTGGAGCGCAAAACTGGCGCCCGTGGCCTACGGTCAATCATGGAGGATATTTTGATGCCCCTGATGTACCGTGTGCCCAGTGATTACACCGTTGAAAAGGTCGTGATTACCAAAGAAGCGGTGGAGGAAGGGGCCGCGCCGCAAATCACCCTTAATGAAGAGCGGAAGCCTGTGAAAATCAAAATTACCCAGCCCAAGCGCCGGGACCGTAAGGATTCCGTATCGTAACGAATAGAATCACAGCAAGAAAGGCTGAGGCGCCGGCCCCAGCCTTTTGCTGGTATTTAGGAGTACATAGATGCAAAATTTACCTGAAGAAAATACCAAGATTGAAAGCAATCTCATTCTGCCGGTGCTGGCGGTTCGGGGCCTGGTATTTTTCCCCGGCATGATGCTGCAATTCGATGTGGCTCGGAAAAAATCCATGCTGGCCATCTCGGAATCCCTTGCGCGGGACCGGCTGATCTTTTTGGTCACGCAAACAAATCTCTCCGAGAAGGAACCCACAGGCGACGACTTGTATAAATTTGGTGTCATTGCCCGGATCAAACAGGTGCTCCACCATTCGGAAGAAGGGGTGAAGCTCCATGTGGAAGGGCTTTGCCGAGGCGAGATCCAATCCTTGGTGAGTGAGGAGCCCTGCCTAATGGGCGACGTGAAAAAGTGTCCTATCCTAACCTATAAGCCATCTTACCGCTCAGAAGCGCTGCTGCGGATCACTCATGAAAAGTTTGATGAATATCTGCGATTATTCAAACACGTGCCCCCGGATGTGCTGATGGGTGTGCTTCAGGAAAAGGATTGCGGCCGCTTGGCTGACTATATTGCCTCCAACATCTCCATTGATTTTGAGCGAAAGCAGTATATTCTGGATGAGCTGCGTCCTTTAAAGCGTTTGCAGAAGTTGATCGATATCCTCTCGGAAGAGGTCAAGATCCTAGCGGTAGAAAATGAGATCAATCAGAAAGCCCAGGCCCAGATGGACGAGAACCAACGGGAATATTTCCTGAAGGAACAGATGCGGGCTATTGCCAGCGAGTTAGGGGAGGATGACAGCCCTCAGCAGGAGGCCGATGACCTGCGGGAAAAAGTTATCGCCCTAGGTCTGTCCAAGGCGTGCGAGGAAAAGCTTCTGAAAGAGTGCGATAAGCTGTACCGGATGCCTTATGGCTCCCATGAGGCCAGCGTAATCCGGATGTACCTGGACACCTGCCTGGAACTGCCCTGGAAGAAGTCCTCTAAAGAAAAATTGGATTTGAAACGCGCCCAGCGCATTCTGGACCGTGACCACTATGGTTTGGAAAAAGTCAAAGAACGCTTTACCGAGATTTTGGCGGTCAAGAACTTGGTTCCCCAACAGACTGGGCAGATCATTTGCCTGGTGGGCCCGCCCGGTGTTGGCAAGACCTCCATCGCACGATCTATTGCAGCGGCCACTGGGCGGAAATATGTCCGGGTATCCTTGGGAGGCGTCAGCGATGAGGCAGAGATCATGGGCCACCGCCGCACCTACGTGGGCTCCATGCCTGGGCGGATTATCAACGCCGTGAAACAAGCGGGGGTAAACAACCCCCTGATCCTGCTGGATGAGATCGACAAGCTGGGCCAGAATTTTAAAGGGGATCCTTCCTCCGCACTGCTGGAGGTGCTGGATCCGGAACAGAATACAGAGTTTACCGACCATTATGTAGATATACCCTTTGATCTGAGCCATGTGCTGTTTATCACCACCGCCAACGATGCCAGCCGCATCCCCGGTCCTTTGTATGACCGGATGGATATCATCGAGCTGGGCAGTTATACTTTGGAGGAGAAACTCAATATTGCCACCCGTCACCTGATCAAAAAGCAGCTGAAAAAGCACGGTATTCAGCCGGCCCAGCTGAAATTTACCAAGGCGGCTGTGAAAGAGCTGATTGAAGGCTATACCCGGGAGGCCGGCGTGCGTACTTTGGAACGTACCATCGCCTCCATCTGCCGGAAAGTTGCCAAGCTCATCGTATCGGACCCGGAAGGCTTTACCACCTACACCGTAAAGCCGGAAAATCTGGAAGAGCTGCTGGGACCCCGAAAATTCACCCGGGACCAACTTACCAGCGAGGACACCATCGGCCTAGTGAACGGCCTGGCCTGGACCAGCGTGGGCGGCGAGCTGCTGCCCATTGAAGTGGCAGTGATGGAAGGCACCGGGAAGATCCAGCTCACCGGCTCTTTGGGCGATGTGATGAAGGAATCAGCAGGAGCCGCCATCACCTGTATCCGTACCAGGGCAGGGGCTTTGGGGATCTCCCCTAAATTTTACGAAAAATGTGATATCCACATTCATGCCCCGGAAGGCGCTGTCCCCAAGGACGGCCCCTCTGCTGGTATCGCTATGGCTACTGCCATCACTTCCGCGCTGTGTGGGATCCCTGTACGCCATGATGTGGCGATGACAGGGGAAATCACTTTACAGGGTCGGGTTCTTCCTATCGGAGGCTTAAAAGAGAAATCCATGGCTGCATACAAAAATGGGATCAAAACCGTGCTGATCCCTGCGGACAACGTTCCAGATTTGGCGGAGGTGGACAGCGTCGTCAAAGAGAATGTGAAATTCATCCCCGTTAAACGGGTGGATACAGTGTTGGAAACCGCTTTGGTCCATATGCCTCGACCGGTAACGCAGGACGCGAAGCTCCTTTCCGGCGATGTGGCCGCCAAGTTTCCCGCCACACCGGAACTCTTTCAATAATCGCAAGGAGGTTGCCGTGAACTTTCAAAACGTGGAATTTGAACTGGCCGCAGGCAGGAAAGACCAGCTTCCCAAAGGTTTATTGCCAGAGATTGTCTTCTCGGGAAAATCCAATGTGGGGAAGTCTTCCCTGATCAATAAGCTAGTGAGCCGGAAAGCCCTGGCCCGTGTCAGCGCTACGCCTGGTAAAACCGCCACGATCAACTTTTACCGCTTGACAGAGTGCCGTTTCGTGGATCTTCCCGGCTATGGATACGCCAAAGTATCCCAAAGTGAGCGGGCACGTTGGGCGTCGCTGGTAGAAGGGTATTTTGCCCAGGAACGCCCGGTAGCAATGGTAGTCCAGCTGGTGGATATGCGACACAAGCCCACGGCGGATGACCTGCAAATGGTGGATTTCCTTTTGCAAACAGGCCGCCCATTTATCGTGGTGTGTACAAAAAGTGATAAACTCAACCGGTCAGAAACCGAGCGGCAAACCGCCTTGTTTAATACTCTCTTTTTGGAACAAGGTATCCCTTGGTATCCCTTCTCCGCTGTGAAGGGCGCCGGGTTGGAACAACTTAAACAAGTGATGGAAGACGCGGTCAACCGTGGGAATGACTGAGAAATGGGGGACAAGCATGATTGCGAATTGCCTGAAGGTAAATGAAGAAGGACATTTAGAGATCAGCGGCTGCGATACGATCCGTTTGGCGGAACAGTACGGCACCCCGCTGTATGTGATGAGCGAGGATGAGATCCGGGAAACCTGCCGCCGGTATGTGTCTTCTTTTATGGAGAATTACAACGGAAACGGAAAACCCATCTATGCAAGTAAGGCATTTAGCTGCAAGGAAATTTACCGCATTGTCCTCAGCGAAGGGCTGGATGTGGAAGTGGTGTCAGGCGGTGAGCTTTACACCGCCTTGCAGGCTGGCGTTCCCGGCAGCCAAATCCATTTCCAGGGGAATAACAAATCCGTGGGCGAGCTGACCATGGCCATTGAAAATGGCGTGGGGGATATTGTAGTGGACAACCGTGAAGAGCTGGAACGCCTGGAAACCATCGCGATGGAGCACAACATGGTGGCTTCGGTTTCCTTCCGCATTAAACCCGGCATTGATGCCCACACTCACGAGTTCATCCGCACCGGCCAGATCGATTCAAAGTTTGGGCTGGATTTGGCCAGCGGAGAAGCAATGGATGCTTTGCGGCGTGCCCAGCAGTTAGAGCATATTGCTGTAAAGGGCTTGCATTGCCACATTGGCTCTCAAATCTTGGAGAAGGCGCCATTTGTCCATGCCGCCGAGGTGATGCTGCAGTTTTTTGCTGAGATCCGCGACGTGCTGGGTATGACTTTGGAAACGTTGAACTTGGGAGGCGGCTTCGGTATCCATTACACCCAACAGGACGACGCCATCCCCTATGAAGAGTATATGGGCGACGTTTCTGCCATGGTCCACAGAAAGTGCCAGGAGCTGGGTCTCCAGCTGCCCCGCATCTATATTGAACCGGGCCGCTCCATTGTGGGAGAGGCTGGTATCACCTTATACACTGTAGGGAGCATCAAGGAAATCCCCGGGGTGCGCAACTATGTGGCCATCGACGGCGGTATGTTTGACAACCCCCGCTATGCCCTGTATCAATCCTCTTACACTTGCTTGCTGGCCAACAAAGCTGGCCAGCCTGCGGATTATGTGGCTACCATTGCAGGTAAATGCTGTGAGAGCGGGGACCTGATTCAGGAACACACCCCTATCCAGAAGCCGGAAATTGGCGATATTGTTGCAGTACTTTCCACCGGAGCGTATAACTATTCAATGGCCTCCAACTACAACCGGAACCTGAAGCCTGCCTGTGTCATGGTTTCCCATGGGGAATCCCGCATTGTCATCAAAGGGGAAACCTATGAGGACCTGGTCCGCAACGATGTATAAATTCTCCTGTTTACTTTTCCGCTTTTCTATGGTAAACTGATAAACGCGTAAAAGTATTCTACAGTATTTGGGATAAGGAGAACAGGAACCATGAACGAAAAAATCCACGATAAGAATACAGATTTCCTTTTTAAAGCCATTTTAGCCCTGGAATCCCCGGAAGAGTGCTACAGCTTTTTTGAAGACCTCTGCACTGTGCCAGAGCTGAAAGCTATGTCTCAGCGCCTGGCAGTGGCCCATATGCTCAGCCACAAGCAGGTTTACAGCGACATCGTAGCTCAAACTGGGGCTTCTACAGCCACCATCAGCCGCGTAAACCGTTCTTTGAACTATGGCTGCGGCGGCTATAAACTTTTGTTTGACCGCTTGGATGACGAGAAGGAGTCCCGGGAGTGAGAGCGTATTCTGTATTTGCCCAGTATTATGATGAACTGACCGTCAATGTGGAGTATCCAAAACGGGCGGAGTATTTGATAAAGCTGATGGAACGCCTGGGACACACACCCGGGCTTACCCTTGACTTGGCCTGCGGCACCGGTTCCTTAACGTTGGAGCTGTACCGCAGAGGGATTGATATCTATGGGGTTGACAGTTCTGTGGAAATGCTTTCCGAGGCCCGGGCAAAATGTGCCGAGGCCGGCGCTGATATTTTGTTCCTCTGCCAAAAAATGCAGGCCATTGATTTATACGGGACGGTGGATACGGCAATTTGCACTCTGGACAGCTTGAATCATTTGAGCAGTGGGGAAGAGCTTGGAAAAGTGTTTTCCAAAGTAGCCTTCTTTATGAACCCACAGGGGTATTTTATTTTCGATATGAATACCTTATATAAGCACAAGAATATTCTTGCCAACGAAACATATGTATACGATATGGAACACGTTTACTGCGTTTGGCAGAATCGCTGCCACAAAGGCGGAAAGGTGGATATTCAACTGGACTTTTTCCAGCCTCGCATGGACGGGGCTTATATCCGCAGCACCGAGCGGTTTTCCGAGCGGGCCTATCCTGTGGAAGAAGTGTTGCAGCGACTCCATGAAGCAGGTTTCGGTGAAGTGCGGGTTTTCGATGAACTGTCGTTTGACCCGCCAAAAGAAACCAGCCAACGGCTTGTTTTCGCCGCAAAAAAACTCTAATTTAAGAGGGGATCCCTTTTTATGGATAAAATCTTACGGACCATCACGTCGGACGGCAGCTTGATGGCTGCTGCTATTGACTCCAGTGAAATCGTTTACACCGCCCAGAAGGTTCACGGACTTTCCAAGACAGCCTGTGCCGCTTTGGGACGGCTTTTGACTGGCGCCTCCTTGATGGGGGATATGCTGAAGACCGATGGGGCAACCTTGACTTTGAAAGTCAATGGCGGCGGTCCCTTGGGCACATTGGTTGCAATTTCCGACAGCAAAGGCAATGTCCGGGGCTATGTGGACCATCCGGAAGTAGACCTTCCTTTAAAGCCCAATGGGAAGATTGATGTGGGCGGCGGTGTCGGCGGCCAAGGCCGTCTGGCTGTCATTCGTGATTTGGGGGAGAAAGATCCCTATATTGGCCAGGTAGAGCTGGTTAGCGGCGAAATTGCCGAGGACCTGACAAACTATTACGCCAGCAGTGAGCAAATCCCCACTGTATGCGCTCTGGGGGTCTTGGTGGATAAGGAAAAAGGGGACGCTTTGCTTTCCGGTGGGTTGCTAATCCAGGCCCTTCCCGGGGCGGATAACGCCGCGCTGGACCGTTTAGAGCAAAATATCGCCAAGTTGGATTCTGTTACCACCATGCTGGCAAAAGGGATGGGGCCGGAAGAAATGTGCCGTGCCGCCCTGGAAGGCTTCCAGGTGGAGATATTGGATCAATTCCCGGTACACTATGTATGCAACTGCAGCAAGGAACGCTTTGCCAGGGGGCTTCTCACCTTGGGCAGTGAAGAGCTCCTCAAGCTCCATGGGGATGAACGTGGGGATGTGGAAACTGTCTGCCACTATTGCAGCAAGAAGTATGTGTTTAGCAAAGAGGAGATCCAAGAGCTGGCAAAACAGGCAGCCCAAAAGGGTAAAAAATAATTTTAAATTATTTTGGAAAAACGCTTGACAAAACGAACGTAATCGTGTAAGATATTAAACGTCGCTGATGCGGCAAACAAAAATGTGTGAAGGGCTTATGGGGGCATAGCTCAGCTGGTTAGAGCACCTGCCTTACAAGCAGGGGGTCATAGGTTCGAGTCCTATTGTCCCCACCATACACATCGTTTGGGGTATGGTCACACAGCATGGGCCCTGGCCCAAACAAATATGGCCCGGTAGTTCAGCTGGTTAGAACGCTAGCCTGTCACGCTAGAGGTCGA